>PMZN01000176.1:0-6903 GCA_003170375.1 Acidimicrobiaceae bacterium
TTCAGCCAGTGGCTCAGCTCCGGAGCGTGGCTTGGTACTGACTCTCCACAGCACTGATGCACTGGGAGCGGAGCTCTGCCACCTCGCCATCGGTCAGGGTCCGGTCCAGGGCGCAGAACCGCAACCGGTAGGCCAGAGATCGCGAACCCTCGCTCACTCCCGCTCCCCTATAGACATCGAAGAGCTCCACCGATTCGCACAAGTCGCCGGCAGCACGACCAAGCGCCAATTCGATCGCCGCCGCAGGGACCAAGTCCGCCACGACGAACGCAAGGTCGACATCACTAGAGGGGAAACGGCTCACGGGGCGCGCGACGAGCGGCCGGCGGGGTGCGGCGGCCAGCTTGCAAAGATCGAGCTCGAGCCACCCTGCCCGCGGCTGCACGAGCTCGTACGCCTGAAGCGTCTCCGGGTCGACCTCACCCACGACTCCGAGCACGGTGTCGCCGGCCAGAATCTCAGCCGTCCGTGCCGGGTGGAGGCCGGCGCGGCTAGCAGGGCGCAGCTCGGCGCCTTCCAATCGGAGCGCGTCCGCGACCACGCGCCAGGCGTTCAAGGCGGCGTCAGCGTCATCGTCGACGTCCGCGAGAAGGAGCCCGACCAGCTCCCACTCGTCAGGCAGCTCCGGGCCCGCTTCGGTCGCCGAATCCGGACCTGAGTCCGTGCCCGGCTCTGCCGGGTCGCCCGGCAACGCGAACACGTCACCGATCTCGAAGAGTCGCAGCCACGGATGGCGGTGGCCGACATTGTGGCGCACCGCCCCGAGCAGGCCCGGCAGCAGGCCTCCCCTGAGCACGGACTCCTCCGCGACCATCGGGTTCAGCAGGGCTACCAGGGAGCCCGTCACTCCCCCGCGCAGCTGGTCCCGCGGGTCGACAATGGACATCGTCCATGCCTCGTGAGCCCCGAGCCCGGCGAGGATCCGCTTCAGCCGGCGCCGAAGGGTCTGCAGGTCGGTGAGCCTGCCTACGTAGGGAGATCGTCGCTGAGATGAAGGCAGCTCCTGGTAACCGATCCGCCGCGCCACCTCCTCGGTCACATCCACCTCGCGACGGACGTCAGGGCGGAACGACGGCACCTCGACCTCGAGAAGGCCGCCTTTGTCGGGGTCGTCCGGCGACCTGGTAACGAAGCCCAGCGGACCCAAGAGCCGTCCGACCTCGGCGTCTAGAATCTCGGTTCCGAGGAGGGCACCGACCCGCCCGGTTCGGACCGGGATCCGCATCGGCACGTACGCGACGGGTTGCGCGTCGAGCCAGCCCGATGCGACCACCGGCGGAGCGACCCCAGCCGCTCGGGCAGCCGCAACCACGAGCTCGCAAAAGCGCAGCGCCGCGCGCTTCATGCCTCTCGGGTCCACCCCCCGCTCGAACCGCACGGAGGCTTCACTCCTCAGCCCAACCCGGCGAGCGGTCCGCGCGATGGCCAGAGGAACGAAGTAGCCGACTTCGAGCAGGACGCGCGAAGCCTCCGTCGTGATCTCGCTCGACTGGCCGCCCATGATGCCTCCGATGCCGACCGGACGATCGTCGGCGTCGCAGATCACACAATCGCTCCCCGCGAGGGAATCGTCCAAGTCGAGCGGCAGGGTCCCGAGCACTCGGGTCACTCCGTCAAGGGTGACGATCTCCTCGCCGGGCCGCGCCGCCCGAACTCGCAGCCCGTGGCCTGCCAGCCGATCGAGGTCGTAGGGATGGGTCGGCTGACCGAGCTCGAGCATGACGTAGTTCGACGCGTCGACGATCGAATCGATCGGCCGCATCCCGGCCAGGGTCAACCGGCGACCGATGGCCGGGGGTGAAGTCACGCTGGTCACTCCGAGCAGCACTTTGCCAATCAGTCGATGACAGAGCTCCGGCGCCAGCACCTCGACGCTCGCGTGCGACGAAGCCGGCTCGGGGCCATCCTCGACGACAGGCTCGGGCAGCTGCAGCGGCAGACCGAGACGGGCGGCGATGTCCCGTGCGATGCCGGCGACGCAGAGGCAGTCGGGACGGTTTCCCTCGATGGCGAGGTCGAACACGACATCGGGCTCGAATGCGGCGCCCAGGTAGTCGGCCAGGGGGAGCCCCAGCTCGAAGCCGAGATCGGAGCCGGCCGCCCTCCCCGGCCCGTCCGGTCCGGCCTGACCGGCGTCGCGCCCGAGAACCAGGATTCCTCCTTGATCCTCCGACAACCGCAGCTCGCGACCCGAGCAGAGCATCCCGTTGGAGACGACGCCCCGCATCCGCCGCTGCTCGATACGGAACTCCCCCGGCAGCACCGCGCCAATCGGCGCGAACGGCACGATATCTCCGACCTCGAAGTTCCAAGCGCCGCAAACCACCTCGACCGGTCCGGGGCCGCCCGCATCGACCACGACGCGCCGGATCTTGTCCGCCTTCGCGATCGCGGCGATCTCGAGAACGCGAGCCAGCACTACATCGCGCAACCCTTCGCCGACCCTCTCAACGCCCTCCACGACCAGGCCGAGCGCGTCAAGGTCTGCTGCGAGCGCGGCAACCTCCGCACGATCGGTGGGCCGTGTCTCGAGCGGGGTCAGTTCCCGCAACCACGACAGTGGAACGCGCACTTCCTCGTCTCCTCAAACCTCGTTCTCAGTGCCCTTGTGCCTTGTCGGTGGCCTGCCCGCGACCACCGATGGCTCAAAACTGCCCGAGGAACCTCACGTCGTTCTCGATCATCACCCTCAGGTCCGCGATGCCGTGGCGCATGAACGCAATCCGGTCTATCCCGAACCCGAAGGCGAATCCCGTCCATTCCTCGGGATCGACGCCGGTCGCCTCGAAGACCGCCGGGTGCACCATCCCGCAACCGCCGAGCTCGATCCAACCGACGCCGCTACAGGTCCGGCAACCGTCGCCGCCACAGATCACACACGACATCTCGAACTCGGCGGACGGCTCGGTGAACGGGAAGTATGCAGGCCGCAGCCGGGTCCTGGTCCCTTCGCCGAAGACGGCGCGAACGAAGGTGTCGATCGTCCCCTTCAAGTCTGCGAAGGTGACACCCCGGTCGACGACAAGCCCCTCGATCTGGTGGAACACGGGAAGATGTGTCGAGTCCGGTGTGTCCTTGCGGTACGTGCGGCCCGGCGCCACGGCGTAGATCGGCAGCACGCCGCGCTGGAGGAGCCGGATCTGAACCGGCGAGGTGTGCGGGCGCAACAGCACGCTCCACGGCTCGCCGAAGTCGACGTAGAAAGTATCGAGAGGGCTCCGAGCAGGATGATCCTCAGGGATGTTGAGCGCCTCGAAGTTGCGCCACCCTGTCTCGACCTCAGGACCCTCCGCGATCTCATAGCCCATACCGACAAAGACATCCTCGAGCGCCTCACGCGCTTGGGTGACGAGATGCAGGTGACCAGCGAGACGCCGCGGCAGAACCTCGGTCAGGTCCAGGCGGTCCGCGGCGAGCCGTTCGATCCGGGCAGCGGCGGCGAGCTCGGCCCGCCGGCCATCGGCCAGTGCCTCGAGCCGGCCGCGCAGCTCGTTCAGAAGCCGGCCGAGCACCCGACGCTCCTCGGGCGCGGTCGACCCCAACTTCTGGTACATCTCCGCAAAACGCGACTTCTTCGACCGGAACGCCACCCGCTCACATTCGTCGAGTGCTGCCAGATCGGCGGCCCCTTCGAGCGCGGCCGTGGCCTCGGCCTCGAGCTGGGCGATCTCCCCGGCCGGATCGGTCGTCACGACGCCACCTTCGAGCGCCTGGTCCTGCGATGCGATCGCGACATGTTAGGGCACGTTCAACTGACGCTCCGGCGGCGGCGAACCGCGTCGAAGCAGAGCACTGCAGCAGTCATCGCCACGTTCAACGACTCGGTACCATCTGCCATCGGGATCGTCAGCGAACCGTGCAACCGGTTTACGACCTCGCCAGGCAGTCCGGCCCCTTCGTTCCCGAGCACAAACGCCGTCGGGCCATCGAGGTCCGCGGCTTCGTAGTCCGTTCCTCCTCTCGGGACCGTCGCCCAGCACCTGTAGCCGAGCGCTGCGAGACTGCCGAGCGCCTCGGCCGGCATGACGTCTGTCACGAGCGGAACCCGGAACAGTGCCCCGGCGCTTGCACGCACGACCTTCGGATTGAACGGATCGACGGTCCCCTCACAGCAGATCACACCGGAGACGCCGGTTGCACCTGCGATGCGGAGCACCGCCCCCAGGTTGCCCGGATCGCGCACGTCCACACACACGAGAACCACGCCGTGCCCCGAGCTCGGCCCTGACCGCGACAAAAGCTCGTCGAGCCCGATGTCGACGGCCTCGACGACAGCACAGACCGATTGCGGGCTCACGGTGTCGGCCACGCGCTCCATGATCCCGGGCCCGAGCTCGAAAACTGCCATACCGGTCCGGCCAGCCCGCTCGACGACCGCCGTCACCGATGCCGACGACCGCCAATCAGCAGCGACGAAAAGCGACTCGACGGGCGCACCCGCGTCCATCGCGGCCTCCACGATTCTCACGCCTTCGGCGACGAAAGCATGCTCGGTGTCGCGGACACTCGATCGACGAAGCAGCCGCCGCAGGCGCTGGACCCGCTGATCACGTGCTCCGAGCCTGTTCATGTCGAGCCCACGTTGATGCTTCCGCTCGAGCTGACGTTGTTACCTAGGAGACAGCCTCGTCGATACTCGCTACGCCGAGTCCGTCCTCAGCTTCATCACCGAGTGCGCCGACGGAGAGCTGCACCAGTACCGAGAACGCCTGTGGGTCGCGAACTGCGAGGTCGGCAAGCATCTTGCGGTCGACGTCCACTTCCGCCTTGTGCAGCCCGGCAATGAAACGGCTGTAAGTCGTGCCGTTGAGCCGTGCCGCTGCGTTGATGCGTTGGATCCAAAGCTTGCGGAAGTCGCCCTTTCGGGCCCTGCGGTCGCGATACGCGTACTGGAGCGAGTGCATGACTTGCTCGTTCGCCGCCCGGTACGAGCGCGACTTGTTGCCGTAGAAGCCCTGCGCGCGTTCGAGGACGGTCCTCCGGCGCTTCTTGCCGTGGACTGCGCGCTTGACCCTGGCCATTTCGGGGCTCCCTTCATCATCAATTCGAGTGCGATCTGTGGTGCTGCAAAGTTTCTGGTTGGAGATGCAAAGCTCTGCGCCGGCTAGGACGACGGCGAGGCGTGACCCGGGGCGGCAGGTTTGGTTGCGCCCTCAGATCCCGAGCAGCCGACGAACGCTCTTGCGGTCGGCCGAGGACACTCCAACTTCGCGGGCGAGACGGCGGGTGCGAACCGACGACTTCTTCTCGAGCAAGTGGCCGCGGTTCTGCTGCCGGCGCCTGATCTTCCCGGTCCCGGTGATCTTGAAACGGGCCAATGCACCCCGGTCCGTCTTCTGCTTCGGCATTTCGGTACCCCTTGTCTTCGTCTCGTACTTCGCTTCGTGCTCTACGCCTTCTGTCGGCCCGTCGAGCCGTTACTGCGGCACAGCTCCCTGGCCGACGACCCGCAAGAGTCACTGCCCAACCGGTACAGCTGGCTCCTGACTCCGAACGACGCAGCCAGTCGTGCTTCCTAAGGCTGCGTCTCCACCTGCACGTGCATCTCCAAAAGCGCCTGACCGTTGTCGGTCACTACCTCATCCGGTCCCGGTACGGCCATACCTGGCGAAGCTGAACCGACGCCATCTGCTGTCACGTCCGGCGCATTCCCGTTCGAGGTCACCCGGTGTCGTTCCTCGGTCAACTGTTTCGCCTCTGATGACTGTTTGGCCCGCTTGTCCGGTGCGAGCACCATGACCATGTTCCGCCCGTCCAGGCGACCCTCCGTCTCGATCTTGGCCACTCCGTCGATCTGCTCTGTGATCCGCTCGAGAATGCGCCTGCCGAGGTCGGGGTGGATTACCTCCCGACCCCGGAACATCACCGTCACTTTGACCTTGTGGCCCTCGCTCAAGAACCTGAGGACCTGGCGCGTCTTGGTGTCGAAATCGCCTGGGCCGATCTTCGGCCGGTACTTCATCTCCTTGATGCCGACGTTGCTCGTCTTGCGCCGCGACTCTTTGGCGCGTTGCGCAGCGTCGAACTTGAACTTCCCATAGTCCATGATCCGGCAGACCGGGGGATTCGCCAAAGGCGCCACCTCCACCAGGTCGAGATCCTGCTGCTGGGCAATGGCGAGCGCCTGTGCAAGAGGCGTGATCCCGAGCTGGCGACCTTCAGCGTCGACAAGCCGGACCTCACGAGCACGGATACGGTCGTTGATCCGTGGCTCATTGGAGCTGGGAACAGTGGTGATTGGGCGTCGTCCTCTCGCTAGGGCCGAGGCGGTGCTCGACCGTACGAAAGGGAAGCCGGCGATGCCGACCGGTCACTCCAAGACCCGGCGCACACATCGGCAGCGCCGACAGTGGCCGGGTGGGAGTCACGCCATTCGCGCAGCCCCGCTTCCCTCAGTTGTCACCACGTACGCTAGCAGCATGAGCAGCCTGTGGACACCAGAAGGGGAACATCACGTGCCGCGGCCGGGCGAAGCTGGATCCGGCACGGGAGGATCCCCCGGCGCAGAAGGGCCGGGAGGGCGAGGAGTGCCGGGAGCCCCGCGGGCCGAACCGGGCACGATGACCGAAGAGGAGCTGGCTGCCGAGGAGGAGCTGCTCGAGGTGGCAAAGCATCTTGCCGGTGTCCCGGCGGAAGATGTGGTCGCGAACCATTGCTACGGATTGTTCGAGCTTGCAGCCCTGCACCTCTCCCAACAGCCGCCACAGCTCGACAAGGCGAGACTGGCGATCGACGCCCTCGGTCTCTTGGTCGACGGGCTCGGTGACCGTCTCGGTCAACATGCCGGGGCGCTCACAGAGGGCTTGTCCCAGCTCCGTCTCGCGTTCGTCCGGATCGCCGCCGCTGGGCCGGCGTCCGACGGGCAGGCCGACCCGGAACCGCAAGCCTGACTGTTCGCCGGAC
>PMZN01000176.1:6947-14231 GCA_003170375.1 Acidimicrobiaceae bacterium
ACGGCGAGAGCGAGGCAAGCACCCTCCAAGAGCTCCACATCGTTGTCCGCATCCCCGATTGCGAGCACGCGCCCCGCATCGAGATCCTGGGCAGCGCAGAACGCCAGGACTCCGGACCACTTGCTCACTCCGAGGCTTCGAAAACTCAGATGGAGGCCGCCGTAGGTCCGGTCCGTGGAAACCGCAGCTGCCACCGGTGCCCGAGCCGTCACAAGAGCGGCCAGATCTCGGACCATGGACGGCTCGGCACCCAGAAGCGTGAACGCCAGGACGCTCAGGGTCCGCACGGCGGTCCACGGATCCTCCTCACGCACCGACGGCCCGAGCCGGCGGATGTACTCAGGATGAGTAAACGGGTGCTCGCCCAGCACGACATCCCGATACGGATCGTCCACATTGATGCACGGGCTGATCCCCTGGTCCTCGAGGATCTCCAGCACCTCGGCGGCAACCGCGGGGCTGAAGGCGTGCCTGTGGAACGCCGTGCTCGCGCCGAACTCCCGGCCGATCGCACCATCGAGGAACACCCCCGGCAGGGCAACTCCGTTCGACTCCATCACCGCCCAGGCGCTCCATGCCCTGCGGCCTGTGGCGGCCAACACCGGGACCGAGGCATCGGCGAGGGTACGAAGCGCACGGTGCGTGCGGGGATGAATCAGTCCCGTGCTGTCCCAGAGCGTGCCGTCGAGGTCGGTCACGACTAGGTCGATCCCCGGCGGAACGGTCCGGTCGGCCATCGCGCACGGCGCCGCGGACGAGGTCGCGGCCGGTTCCGAAGCTGAAGCTGGTCTCATCTGCCGGCGACGCCGTCGTCGAACCGGTACACGGGCACTTCCGAGACCGCTTCGAAGCCGAGCCTGCGGCAGACAGCGTTCGAACTGGCGTTGCCGAGCTGGGCGTACGGCAAAGCCGACGTCGTGGAGTCCACGTGCAAGCTGCCCATGCCCCTAGCCTGCCACGGCGACAGACGTCTTCAGCGCACGTCCTACGCTCTCGCGCACGGGTCGGACACACGCCGCGATCAACGATCGGCTCTCGGGCTTTCTCCTGTCACAACCGGTCTTTTTCGTCGCGTCCGCCCCTCTTTCGGGCAAGGGGCTCGTGAACTGCTCACCGAAGAGCAACGACGGTGAGCTCGCGGTCATCGACCCGCATCGCATCGCCCATCTCGACCGGACCGGCAGCGGTGTCGAGACGATCGCCCATCTCCGTGAGAACGGCCGGATCGTGCTCATGTTCTGCGCCTTCCAGGGACCGCCGAGGATCGTCCGGATCCATGGCCACGGCTCGGTTGTCGGCCGTGACGACGAAGCCGTAGCTCGGCGGGAGGACCTGCACCCCGCAAGGTGGAGGCACGCTCACGCCGGCCTGACCGCCTTGAACGGGCTTGGACCGGGCCCCGCCAAGGTGCCTGCCTCAAGAGCTCAATGGACGATCTTGGCGATCGGGAGCTCGATGATGTCTGTGGCACCTCGCTCTTTCAGCTCAGGGATCAGCACGTTGATCTCGGACTTCGGAACGACCGCCTCAACGGCGTAACCGGCTTCGCCGAACAGTTTCGAGACCGTCGGCGACCGCATCGAGGGCAGCACGTCGATGATGGCGGGAAGGTCGCTGGGCGAGACGTTCAGTTTCACGAGGACCTTTCCCCGGGCCTCGAGGGCACCCTGCAGCAGCACGAGGAGCTGGCCCATGGCGCGGAGCTTCTCCGGGTCGGCGACCGAGACAGGATTCGCGATCAGCTCGGTGTAGGAGAGCATGAGCGTGTCGATGACCCGCAGGCCTGCCGCCCGAAGCGCCCGTCCTGTCTCGGTGATCTCGACGACGGCATCTGCGATGTCCGGGATCTTCGCCTCCGTGGCCCCGAAGGAGAAACGGACGTCGGCTTGCAACCCACGCTCCGCCAAGAACCGCCTGGTGAGCCCTGGGTACTCGGTCGAGATCCTGCAACCCTGCGGGAGATCCTCCACCCTTTGAACCGGCGAGTCGCCACTGACCGCGAGCACGACCTTGATGGGTTCGGCCGTCGCCTTCGAATAGCGCAGCTGGCCGAGGCTGACAACATCAGCGTTCGTCTCCTCCACCCAGTCACGGCCGGTGACGCCGATGTCGAACAGACCCTCCGCCACATAGCTCGGGATCTCCTGGGGCCGGAGGATATGAACCTCGTCGATCCGCGGGTCGTCAATCGTGGCCCTGTAGGCCACCTCGGAGGCCCGGCGGACCGTCAGGTCGGCCGCGGCAAAAAGCTCGAATGTCGCAAGCTCCAATGAGCCTTTGGGAAGAACGAGGCGCAGCATCGCCTAGCTCGCGTCTCCTGCTGCGTCCGCTCTCACGATGCCCGCATCGCCTGAGATCCCCGCCCCGATCGATGTGAGCTTGCGGAGCAAGTTCGCCGTCTCGATCGCGGTCGCCGCCGCTTCGGTTCCTTTGTTCCCGAGTGCTCCACCCGCGCGCGCGAGAGCCTGGTCCAGGTTCTCGGTCGTGAGGACGCCGAAAATCACGGGCAGCTTCATGTCGAGCTGGACGCGCTGGATACCGGCAGCGCACTGGCCGGCCACGAAGTCGTAGTGAGACGTCTCGCCGCGGATCACAGCCCCGAGACAGACAACGGCGTCGAAGCGGCAGGTCCCGGCCATCGTCATGGCTGCGAGCGGCAACTCGAACGCCCCCGGCACCCAGGCAACGGCTCTGTCTGCTTCGGCGACGCCGCGGCGGTCGAGCTCGGCCAGCGCTCCCGAGAGGAGCAGACCGGTCACGTGCCCATTGAAACGACTGCAGACGACGGCGATCCGAAGCCCGGTTCCGTCACCAGAGCCCCGAACTCCTTCCCCCTCGATCTCGTCGATCTCCGGCAGGCGATGGGTCGGCGTCCGGGCAACGCGGCGTGCGGGCTGTTGGTCGAGATCCACCCCAGGCGTCTCGTCAGCCGACGCCATCGAGGTCCCCGGCGTCGCCGACGGCCTCCTGTGCGGTCATCTCGGGCGTAGCGCTCTCCGGCGTGAAGAGGTCGAGACCGCTGAGCAGGTGGCCTAGTCGTTCTCGCTTCGTGCGCAGGTACTCGACGTTCTCCGGGTTCGGCACCTGCTCCAAGGACACCCGCTCGACGATGTCGAGCCCGTAACCCTCGAGCCCCCCGTATTTCGCCGGGTTGTTCGTCATGAGGCGCATCCTCGTCACGCCGAGCTCCACGAGGATCTGGGCGCCTATGCCGTACTCCCGGCTGTCGACGGGGAGCCCGAGCTCGACGTTCGCGTCGACGGTGTCCCTGCCGTTGTCCTGAAGGTTGTAGGCGCGCAACTTGTGGGTGAGGCCGATGCCGCGCCCTTCGTGGCCGCGGAGATAGACGATCACGCCCACGCCTTCGGCGCCGATCCTGCGGATCGCGGCTTCGAGCTGCGACCCGCAGTCGCAGCGGAGCGAGCCGAACACGTCGCCCGTCAGGCACTCGCTGTGCACCCTGACGAGCACGCTCTCTTTGGTGTGCACGTCGCCTGCCACGAAGGCGAGGTGCTCCTCGCCGTCGAGCAGCGACCTGAAGCCGTAGGCGGTGAACTCGCCGTACTCGGTGGGGATGCGCGCTTGTGCGACCCGCTCCACGAGCTTCTCGCGGTGGTGCCGGTACCGGACGAGATCCGCGATCGAGATGATGGGAAGGCCATGCTCGGATGCGAACCTCTCCAGCTCGGGACGGCGCGCCATTCGTTGCTTGTCCCTGGTCACGATCTCGCACAACAGCCCAGCGGGGTAACAGCCTGCGAAGCGGGCGAGGTCGACCGTCGCCTCGGTGTGGCCGGCACGCTTCAGGACACCGCCCGGCCGATATCGCAAAGGGAGGACGTGTCCTGGTCGGGCAAGGTCGTCCGGCTTGGTGTCGGGGTTGATGAGCGACTGGATCGTCGCCGCCCGATCGCCCGCGGAGATGCCGGTCGTCGTGCCGTGGCGGTAGTCGACGGTCACCGTGAACGCGGTGCGCTGGGACTCGGTGTTGTGGGAGACCATGAGGGGCAGCTCGAGCTCGTCGAGACGGTCCGCCATGAGCGGCACGCAGATCAGCCCTGAGGTGTGCGCCAGGAAGAACGCCACCTTCTCAGGGGTCGCGAACTCCGCCGCCATGACGAGGTCACCCTCGTTCTCCCGGTCCTCGTCGTCCATCACGACGACCATCTCGCCCCGCCCGATAGCCGCGACCGCTTCCTCGATGCTGGCCATCGGCACGTCGATCTCCGCCTCCTTCTCCGGTGCCGAGCCTACCGGCGGCGAGAGGGCCGTGAACTCGCAGGTCATCGGGGCCCTGTCTCGCCGTGCGCGTCCGAAACCTGCCTGAAGTGGACAGGGTCCGGCTCGACGTCGAGGCGCAAGTCGCCCCCGAGCCGGCGAACCGAGACGAGCCGGCCGCGCCAGGCATCTGCCATCGTGGCGGCACCGGTACCGGCGAAGACCGGCTGACCGTCGTCGCCTCCGAGAAACGCCGGCGCCAGGTACCACACGTAGCGGTCCACGAGGCCGTCGCGGTGGAAGGCATGGGCGACGTGCGCGCCGCCTTCGACGAGGAGCTGCAGGATGCCGCGCCGGCCGAGCTCGTCGAGCACTGCGCCGAGGTCGCCGCCAAGCTCGAGCGCCGGCTGGACGCGGGCGCCCGCGGGGGCATGGCCGAGCACGACGCGAAGCGGCTGGCGTCGCGGCTCGGGCGTGGCGTCGTCGCGCACCGTGAGCTCGGGATCGTCGCGCCGCACCGTCCCCGCCCCGATGAGCACTGCGTCGCTCTCGGCGCGCAGGCGATGAACGTCGCGTCGCGCCTCGGCGCCGGTTATCCACCGACTCGAGCCGTCTGGTGCCGCCGTCCTCCCATCGAGAGTCGCGGCCAGCTTGAGCACGACGTAGGGCCGGCCGGTCGACCGGTGAACGAGGTACGGGCGGAGCTGGTCGCCCACGGCGCCGGCGAGCAGNNACCGCGGCGACGACCCTGGCGACGCCGGCACGGATGAGCGCGTCCGTGCACGGCGGCGTCCGGCCTTGGTGGCAACAGGGCTCGAGAGTCACATAGACGGTGGCCCCTCGGGCTCGCTCGCGCGCCAGCGCGAGCGCGCAGATCTCCGCGTGCGGCCCGCCAGGAGGTGCCGTCGCCCCTTGGCCGACGACCTCGCCGGCCCCATCGACGATGACGCAGCCGACCCACGGGTTCGGTGACGTCGTTGTGCGCACGCCCTGGGCGAGCTCGATGGCGCGAGCCATATGACTTTCCTCGGTGCGGCCCGTCTCTTCTTTACTCAATGGGGCTTTTCGCCTCTGAGCAGGGCGAGCGCGTGCGGCAGCACGTCGAGAACAGCCTCGAGGCACTCGAGGGCGCCTTTGGTGGAGCCAGGCAGATTGAGCACGAGCGCCGTCGCAATTGTCCCGGCGGCGGCGCGCGACAGGCGGCCCAGCGGATTGGCCAGCCTCATCGCCTCGGAAAGGCCGGGCGCCGCCCGATCGAGCACCTGTGAGGTGCCCTCCGGAGTAAGGTCCCGGGGCCCGAAGCCTGTCCCGCCCGTTGTCACGATCAAGCCGGCGAAGCCGACGGCCAATTCCGCGATCGCTTCGGCCACCGACTCGATCCCGTCCTCGACAACTCGCCGTTCGACCACTTCGTAGCCCTCTGCCGAAAGGCGCTCGGCCACCGCCGCGCCCGAGCGGTCCTCGCGCGTACCGGCGACGACTCCGTCGGACACCGTGCACACCTTGGCCTGCAGCCGAACGGCCGGGCCGGCCGGGCCTGCTGCCGGGACCGCCGTCGAGTCGCTCATCTGCCCGGCGAGATCGCGGCGGACGCTGAAGCGTGAATTCGGCGCACAGTCTCGGCCGGATCGGGCGAGTGGAACACCGCCGAGCCCGCCACGAAGCACCTCGCACCCGCGAGAGCGGCCACCGGTGCCGTTCGCTCGTCGATGCCGCCGTCCACCTGGAGCGTGACGTGAAGACCCTCACGCTCGGCTTGGGCCCGCGCCTCGACGAGCTTCGCCATGACGTCCGCGATGAACGACTGGCTCCCGAAACCGGGATGCACGGTCATGATCAACAACAGGTCGACCAGGTGGAGATAGGGCGCGGCTGCCTCGTACGGTGTCTCCGGGTTCACCACGAGCCCCACGCCCATGCCGAGACGACGCATCTCGGCACACATGGCCTCGGTCTCCCCGACCTCGACGTGCACCGAGCAGGAGTCCGCACCGGCTCGGCGGAACACCTCGAGGTACTCCCCGGGGTCGGTCATCATAAGGTGGCAGTCGAAGAACATCCCCGTGTGCCGCCTGATCGATGCGACCACCGGAGGGCCGATGGTTATGTTGGGGACGAAGTGGCCGTCCATCACGTCGACGTGCAGCCAGTCGGTCACGCTGGCGACTTTCGCGATCTCGGCCCCCAGCGCGCCGAAGTCTGCCGACAGGATGGAGGGGGCGACCTTCAGCTCATCCTCCGCCAACAAAGGAAGGCCGAGGGCGTGCGCCCGTTCGGCGACTTCGACCACCACTCCACCGTAGCCAACCGCTTCGGGCGAAGCTGCTACTCGCCGAGACACTCGCCCACCGCCGGTCGCGAGCCGCGCCGCCATGCGTCAAATGCCTGGGCCGATCGCCCCTCGGGCCTGACCTCCAGCAACTCGAGACGGCCCTGGCCGCAGATCACCTCGTCGCCGACCAACGTCCCTGGCGCGGGCCGGGCGAGCCCTTGCGCTCCAGCCTCCCCATCGTCGCCACCGGTGGTTGCGGCGGCAGCGATCCGGGCGCGCTCGACAATGAGGCGCTTGCCCCGGAAGGTCGTCCAGGCACGCCCGACCCGCACGAGCCGGTCGAGCCCGACGGCGGGGCGTCGCCAGTCAAGCCGCAGCTCGCTGCGGTCGATCTTGGCCGCGTACAGGGCCTCTCCCACCTGGGGCACGGGCGTGCCCAGCGTCGCGACGCCACCGGCCAGGCGCTCGAGGAGAAGAGCCGTGCCAAGGTCCGCGAGGCACGCTCGGAGCTCGGCAGCAGTCTGCCCAGGAAGGATCGGGGCCTCGACGCGGGCGTAGACGGGGCCGGTGTCCAGGCCTTCGTCGAGCGCCATCAGGCAAACGCCGGTTCTGTCGTCACCGGCGAGGATGGCTCGTTCGACCGGGGCGGCACCCCGCCAGCGCGGGAGGAGCGAGAAATGCAGGTTCACCATCGGCACCTCCTCGAGCACGTCGGCGCGGATGAGCGCCCCGAAGGCCACGACGACGCCGAGCTCGACGTTTGCGTCCAGGACGTCGGCCACGCGGCTCGACAC
>PMZN01000198.1:0-166 GCA_003170375.1 Acidimicrobiaceae bacterium
TTGAAGGAGCGCCTGCCATGGGTAAGCGAGGTCAGAGGCGGCGTGGACGAATCGGTGGACCCCTTCGAGAGCGCCTCCATGGGCCGCGGAGGATACGTACCGCGCTGGGAATGACCTCAGCCGGCGGCGCGCTCGTCAAGGGGTCGGCGTCGCCGCGAAGCCAGCG
>PMZN01000198.1:175-14214 GCA_003170375.1 Acidimicrobiaceae bacterium
CCGGGCGGGACGATCTCGTCCAGGCGGTCGAGCGTGTCGTCGTCCAACGTGACTTCGCAACCCGCGATCAGGTCCTGCAGCTGGTCCATCGTCCTCGGCCCGATGATGGCGGCGGTCACAGCCGGGTGGGACACGACAAAGGCAAGGGCGAGGTGCCTGAGCGGCACCCCGGCGCCGGCAGCCACGGCTTCGAGCCGGTCGACGAGGTCGAGCTTGTGCTGGTTGGCCGGCAGGGTCGGATCGAAACGCTGCGGGATTCGCGACGCCCGTCCTGAGGTCATGTCGATCTCTTGGCCGTGACGGTACTTGCCGGTCAGCCACCCACCCGCGAGCGGGCTCCAGGCGATGACTCCCATGCCGTAGCGTTCGCAGACCGGTAGCACTCCTGCCTCGATCCCACGGGCGAAGAGCGAGTACGGCGGCTGCTCGCATCGGAAGCGTTCGAGACCGCGCCGCTCCGCGGCCCAGTGTGCCTCGACGATCAGCTCGGCTGGGAAGGTCGAGCACCCGATGGCGCGGACCTTGCCCTCCCGGATCAGGTCCGTCAGTACCGACAAGGTCTCCTCGACATCGGTTCGGGGATCAGGGCGGTGGATCTGGTACAGGTCGATCCGGTCGGTGCCGAGGCGCCGCAAGCTCTGCTCGACCTCGTAGCGGATCCAGCGCCGTGAGTTGCCCGACATGTTCTCGCCCGGGCCCATGCCCGCGTGGACCTTCGTGGCGAGCACGACGTCGTCGCGCCGGCCTTTTAGGGCCTTTCCGACGATCTCCTCCGACTCGCCATGCGAGTACACGTCGGCCGTGTCGATGAAGTTGATGCCAGCGCCCAAAGCCGCGTGCACGATGCGCACCCCGTCTTCGTGGTCTTTGTTGCCCCATTCGCCGAGCATCATGGCACCGAGGCAGTAGGCACTGACCTGGATGCCGGTTCCTCCGAGGGTTCGATAGCGCATGAACGTCACGTTAGGGCGTGGCGAAGTGTCCCGACGCGGCGGAGTGGTCCCCGCCGCCCATCGGTCGGACCACGAGGCTCAGGTATCGCGGGGGCTTGACAGCCAACGCCTCCCATGTAGCATACTGCATATGGTACACAGTGATCTAAGCCGTAGGGTTCGGGGATCGGCGACGCGATGAGCGTCCGGCACGCGTTGCTCGCGCTCTTGAGCGCGGGTCCCAAGTACGGCTTCCAGCTCCGTCAGGAGTTCGAGGCGAGCACCGGTGACGTCTGGCCGCTCAACGTCGGTCAGGTGTACTCGACGCTCCAGCGCCTCGAGCACTCTGGCCAGATCGAGTCCGACGGCTCGGCCGCGGACAGCCCCCAGAAGAGCTTCCGGATCACCTCCGAGGGTCGCAAGGAGCTCGACCACTGGCTCCGCACGCCGCCTGACATGACCTCACCACCTCGTGACGAGCTCGTGATCAAGGTCCTCTCCGCGATGCGGGTACCCGAAGTGGATGTCCGCGACGTGATCCAGGTACATCGCCGTTACCTCGTCGAGCTGATGCAGATGTGGACGCGCCTCAAGGAGGACGAGGCAGAGTTCGACCTCACGCTCGCGCTCGTGGTCGACGCCGAGCTGTTCCGCCTGGATTCGGTGATCCGGTGGCTCGACGCCGCCGACGGAAGGTTGCGGCGGGCCGTCATCGACCCTCCCATCCCCTCAACGGTGCCGCTTCTGCGGCGAAGGATCGTGGTGCGCAGATGAGCTTCCTCGAACTACGCAAGGTCTCCAGGTTCTACGGCGAGGGAGCCGCCCAGGTCCATGCCCTCGAAGACGTCGAGCTGTCGGTCGATCGTGGCGCGCTCGTCGCAGTGATGGGCCCGAGCGGTTCGGGCAAGTCCACGCTGCTCACGATCGCCGGCAGCCTCGAGGANNGACAAGGCACGCCTGCGGCGCCGCACGATCGGCTACGTGTTCCAGGACTTCAACCTGCTTGCCGGGCTCACCGCCGTGGAGAACGTCTCCCTCCCGCTCGAGCTCGACGGCGTCCCGGCGAAGAAGGCGCACGCCGCGGGAATGGCCGCGCTGGAGGAGCTCGGACTTGCGGACCTGGCTACGCGCTATCCGGACGAGCTCTCCGGCGGCGAGCGCCAGCGCGCCTCGATAGCTCGCGCTGTGGTGGGCGAGCGCCACCTGCTCCTCGCCGACGAGCCTTCGGGCGCGCTCGACTCGACGAACGGGGAGGCGGTGATGCGGATGATCCTCGCCGCGTGCAAGCGGGGTGTCGCCGCTGTCGTGGTGACCCACGACGCCCACCTTGCCTCTTGGGCTGAGCGCGTGGTGTTCCTTCGCGACGGTCGCGTCGTGGATCAGACCGTGACACCTCCGAGTCCCGAGTCACTCCTCGCGACCGCGCCGAAGCCGTGAGCACGACGTCCGAGCTACCGCTCGCCGAGGCGCGTTCAAACAACGGAGGCGCGCCTGCACGCCGCGCCATGCGTCGCTGGGCATGGCGCCTCTTCCGGAGCGAGTGGCGACAGCAGTTGCTCATCGTTGCGCTCGTCGTGGTAGCGGTCGGAGCCACGATCCTTGGTGCGACCGTGGCGACCAACACGCCGCCAGCCGCCAACACGGGCTTTGGCACCGCCCAGGACCTCGTCAACTTCCAGGGACCCAACCCGAAACTGCCTGCCCACCTCGCCGCACTGAGGCACCGGTTCGGCAGTGTCGAGGTCATCGAGAACGAGACCATGGCCGTCCCCGGCTCCATTGACACCTACGACCTGCGCGCCCAGGATCCTCACGGTCCCTTCGGACAGCCCATGCTCGCCCTGATCTCCGGTAGCTTCCCGGCCGACCCGGGCCAGGTGGCCGTTACCCAGGGCGTGGCGTCCGACTTCAGGCTCAAGATCGGTGACCTCTGGCACGAAGACGGCACGTCGAGGCGCGTGGTGGGCATCGTCGAGAACCCCCAGAGCCTGCTCGACGAGTTCGCCCTCGTGGTGCCGGGCCAGATCTCGTCGCCGGACCAGGTGACGCTCCTGTTCGACGCACACGGGGTAAGGGCCGCCTCGATCGGAGCGAACGTCGAGACCCCTGCATCGGTGGCTTCGAACAACCCGCTCAACCCCGAGACCATCGCGCTCGCGCTCGACACCCTCGGGATGCTCCTCATCGGCCTCGTCGCCGTGGGCGGCTTCACGGTGCTCGCCCAGCGCCGGCTGCGCTCGATCGGGATGGTCGGTGCCCTGGGCGCCACCGACAAGCACATCCGTCTCGTCGTGCGGGCCAACGGCGTCGTCGCAGGTGTCGTCGGCACCGTGATTGGAGCTGTCTTGGGCCTGGTGGTCTGGTTGGCATACCGGCCGCGTGTCGAGTCGAGTGCCCACCACGTGATCGGCGCGTTCGCTCTGCCATGGCTGGTGGTCGCCGTGGCGATGGTGCTCGCGGTCGTGGCCACATTCTTTGCTGCCGCACGGCCGGCTCGCGCCATCACGAGGATTTCCATCGTGACCGCCTTGTCCGGGAGGCCGGCTCCCCCGAGACAGGTGCACCGTTCGGCCCTGCCAGGCCTGTTAGTCCTCGTCATCGCTTTCTTCCTGCTGTCGTACTCGGGCGCCAGCGGCAGCGCCAAGCCGCGGACCCCCGAGCTCGTCCTCGGCCTGGCGGCGCTCATCCCGGCGGTGATCCTGCTTTCTCCCTTCTGCCTGACGACGTTGGCGAAGTTCGGCCGGCGGGCTCCGATAGCGGTGCGCCTCGCCCTTCGCGACTTGTCGCGCTACCGGGCCCGATCGGGTTCGGCCCTCGCGGCCGTGAGCCTGGGTGTGCTGATCGCGGTCATCATCGCGGTTGTCGCGGCGGTACGGTACGGCAACGTCCTGGACTGGGCCGGACCCAACCTCGCATCCAACCAGGTCGTCATCTACACACCCAATGGCGGCCCTGGCCCCGGATCCGGGACCGCGCCCTCCTTACGCTCCATGAACAAGACCGTGGATGCCATCGGGGCGGAGCTCGGAGCTCGGAGCATCCTGCCACTCGATACGGCGAGCGGCTCGCTCAATCACGCCGGCCCAGGACGCAACTGGACGGGCCAGATATACGTCGCCACCCCGTCGCTGCTGCGGGCATTCGGGATCAAGGCCTCGGAGATCGACTCCGATGCCGACCTCCTCTCCATGCGGCCCGGTCTGTCGGGAACCTCCGACATGCAGTTCCTCTACGGGAACTACTCCCCCAAAGCCAACTTCGGTCCCGGTGGCCAGGGTCAGGGATCCGGCCGGGAGTCCTTCCCCTGTCCCAAGGGCTCCTGCATCGCCAACCCGGTGATCCAAGAGGTCAGCGCGCTACCGTCGGGCACCTCCGCGCCCAACACGGTGATCACCGAGCACGCCATCAAGCAACTCCACCTCCAGGAAAGCGTCGGCCTTGCCGGTTGGCTCATCCAGACCAAGGGGCCCCTCGCGGCCTCACAGATCTACAACGCCCGGCAGATTGCTGCGGCTGGCGGCATGAGCATCGAGACCAAGAACAGCCAGCCTTCGTCGTCAGTGATCATCAACTGGGCGACCGTCTTCGGGATGGTCCTCGCGCTTGGCGTTCTCGCCATGACCGTCGGCCTGCTTCGGAGCGAGACAGCGGGCGACCTCCGTACGCTTGCCGCAACAGGTGCGAGCTCTTCGACCCGCCGAGCCCTGGCGGCTGCCACTGCGGGCGCCCTCGGCCTGGTCGGCGCCGTACTCGGTACGGTGGCCGGCTACGTCGCAGTGATCGGGTACATCCGCTCGAATTCTCTCAATGGAGGCATCTCCGCCCTCGGAAGCGTCCCGGTCGAGAACCTCGTCATCATTCTCGTCGGCATCCCTTTGATCGCTGCGGCCGCCGCCTGGCTATTTGCCGGGCGTGAGCCACTCGCCATGGCCCGCCAGCCGTTGGGGTGAGAGCTCGGCTCGGGAGGAGGCAGGTTCCGCGCGTCTCATGACGACCTGGCGTCAGCCAACAGCCCCCGGGTCATGGCTCGCCGGGCCGGTCGTGCCGAGCTCGGTCAACCGCCGTTCGAGCAAACGCCGCTCGGCGTCGTCGTGGACCAGCGCCAGCGCACGGCGGTAGGCGTCGCGGGCCTCTTCGGTCCGACCGAGGCGGCGCAGCAGCTCACCCCGCGTAGAGTGCAGGTAGCGGTAGTCCCCGAGGGCGAGCTGATCAGCGATGAGGAGTCCCGCCTCGGGACCGTCAGCCTCGGCGACCGCGACGGCGCGGTTCAATTCGACGACCGGCGAGTCGGTGAGGCGGGCGAGCTCGCCGTAGAGGACGGCGATCTGGGGCAAGTCGCGCGGCTCGTCGGCGTGCAGGGAGGCGATCGCCGCTTGCACGACGTAGGGACCCCGTTCGCCCATGCTGTTGGCTCGCTCGAGCACCATCCGCCCTTCGGCGATCTGCTCGGTGTCCCAGAGCGAGCGGTCCTGGTCGGCGAGCAACACGAGGTCGCCGTCCCGAAACCGCGCTCTGCGGCGGGAATCGTGCAGCAGCATCATCGCCAGCAGCCCGTGCACCTCCGGCTCGTCGGGCATCAGGGTGGCGAGCGCACGCCCGAGCCACAGCGCCTCCGCCACCAGGTCGCCGCGGCCGCTGTAGCCCTCGTTGAAGATCAGGTAGACGACAGCGAGCACGGCGGCAAGCCGATCCGCCATCACGTGGTCAGGAGGCACCCTGAACGGGATTCCGGCGGCCTTGATCTTTCGCTTTGCCCGCACCAGCCGCTGCGCCATCGTCGGCTCGGGCACGAGGAAGGCGCGCGCTATCTCCTCGGTGGTGAGCCCGCCGAGGGTCCGAAGTGTGAGGGCCACCTGAGCCTCGATGGCGAGAGCCGGATGACAGCAGGTGAAGACGAGCTCGAGTCGTTCGTCCGGGAACGTCGTCGCGCTCAGTGCGACCTCCGCTGTCTTCTCGACCTGGAGCAGTCCCGTCTTCATGGCCAGCGTGCGATCACGGCGAACGCGATCGATGGCTCGGTTGCGTGCGGTCGTCACGAGCCAGGCGCGCGGATTGGCGGGGTATCCGTCGCGCGGCCACCGCTCCGCGGCGATCGCGAAAGCCTCCTGCGCGGCCTCCTCGGCAAGGTCGAAATCGCCGAGGAGGCCGATCAGTGTGGCGAGCACGCGTCCCCACTCGTCGCGGAAAGTCTGCTCGAGGATCGCTACCACTCCATTATCGGGCGCACCTCGACGGCGCCACCGAGGCGGGCAGCCGGGATCCTCGCAGCGAGCTCGATCGCTGCGTCGAGATCGTCAGCCTCGTAGATGAGGTAGCCGTTGAGCGCTTCCTTGGTCTCGACGAACGGGCCGTCGGTCGCGATCGTCTTGCCGTCCCGAACTCGGACGGTGGTGGCCGTCTCGGGAGGCTGCAGGCCGTTGCCAGGAGTGACGCCCGGGGTCTCGTTGATCGCCTTGTACGCGGCGTAGATCGCCTGCTGCTCGCCTTCAGAGAGTGTCGCCCACGCCTCGGGGTCCAGCGGTGTCGGTGTCGTGCCCTGATGGATCATCAGCATGTACTTCATCTTCTCCTCCTCCTGCGAATGGTCACCGGTAAGACGAACGGGGCGCGAGGAAATCGACACATCCGAACCGGACATCCGCGGATCGACCCAGTTCCGCCGCCAGGGCACCGAGCAATTGCCTACTGGACGCCCCGCTCCGAACCGACGCCGCGAGACCTCAGTTGCACGGCGTAATAGTCCTCGGTGCCCATGACGTCGAACCCGCAGCTCGTATAGAGACGCAGCGCGGTGTCGTTGGTGCAGGACACCTCGAGGCCTATCTCTGCCACCCCTTCGGCGCTCAGGTCCCGGGCGAGAGCCGACAACACCTGCCGGCCGATCCCGCGACCCTGGAATTCCGCCAAGATGGCAAACCCGTAGATGCCGGCAGCGTCATCGCTCCGATCGACGCGAACCGTTCCGACCGGCTCGTTCGCATAGTCGATGACGAGTGTTCCGGGGAACCGCCTGGCGAGGGCGGCGAGCTCTTCGTCCCCGAGATGTTCGGTGGGAAGGCCGAACGCCTCGGTCAGGCACGACAAGACGAAGGGCACGTCGGCCAGCACGGCCTCGCGGATGGTCACGAGCGGATCGGCAACCACAATGGCCGGCTCCCGTCGCAGCGTCATACGGTGCTCGGAGTGCTCGATCGTGCCCCCGGCGGATCGTGCGAAGCAGGACCCGGGCTCGTAGAGGCGGTCCACGACCAAGAGGGCCTGCGGCACGCCCCGCCTGGCGAGCTCGGCAGTCGCAGCCTCGAACAGTCGTGAGAACACACCCTGCCTGCGCGCTGAGGGATGGACCATTCCGCAGATCTCGGCCTGGTCCGGTCGGTAGCCGTAGAGGCCGAGGAAGCCGACCGGGCCGGGCTCTGCGATCCATAGGAAGTCGTTGACCTGATCGGTGGGTCTCGACTGAAGGGTCCCGAGCTCGAGCTTGAGGCGGCCACCGTCGGCTGCCACGCAAGCTGTGGCGAGATCTTCGATGGCGCGAAGATCCTCCGGCCCGAGGCCCTGCTCGGAGCTCAGCCTGCCGGGAGGTTGTCTCAGGCCGCTCGGCGGGCTCACCGCGCACCACGTGCTGGCATGTTGTCCACCTCGGGAGGTTATCTGCCGGCCGCTGGGGCGAGTGCCGGCTCGAGCGTCAGTGCCCGGTTCCGAGCTGCACAGCCTTCACGACGAGGAGGACCACCGCCACGACCAGGTAGAGGCTGAGGACCCGCATTGACAGGGTGCGCCCGCGCGACCATACCGGTCGCTCGAGGAGGGCAAGCTGAGGCATCCTCCAGGTCTCACGCCGCACTTTGGTCTCGCGTTGGGCGGCCGCGGCGAGTTGGATGGCGACGCGGCGTTTGGCACGCTGGCCAGGAAGGAGCGCCCACGAGCCCACGCCGAGGAACCCGGCCACGATGATCGCTCCCAGCACGAGGGCGAGCGAGGTGACTTCCAGGTTCTGGAACACAGTGGTCGTCATCAAGATGAGCGACAGCGCCAGCAGCACGGAGACGACCAACCCTGCCAATGCGTTCAGCCATGGGCGGTTGACCCACGGCCCGAGAACCGCCTTGTCGTTGCAGAGCAAGAGGAGGAACACTGTCGCGCTCGGCAGGAGAACTCCTGCCAGCGCCTGAACCGCGGTCGTGATCAGCCCCAACGGCGCGCGGGGGATCAGGACGATGCCCGCAGCGCAGATCACCAGCGCGCTGAAGAGGATGTAGAACTGCTTCGCGTCGGCGAAGCTGCGGTGAAGCGAATGCCGCATCCCGAAAATGTCGCCGAAGGCATATGACGTCGAAAGTGTGACAGCGGCGGCTCCAATGATCGAGGCGTTGAGCAGCACAAGCGCGAAGAGCGCTCCCGTTCCGTGCCCGACCCTGTGCTCGAGTCCACGCGCCACGCCTGCTGCGTTCGTGAAGTGGCCGGCGAGCCCGGTGCCCCGGAACGCAAAGGCGGCCGTCACCACGAGCGCGCTGGCCGCGATCACCACGACGATCGAACCAAGGAAGGTGTCTGCCCGTTCATAGTTGATCCAGCGTGGCGTGATCCGCTTGTCGACGATGTTGGACTGCTGGAAGAAGAGCTGCCACGGCGCGACCGTCGTTCCCACGATCGCGATGATCAAGAGCACCGCGGTCGAGGTCATCCCACCCCGGGCTCCCGGGATCAACAACCCGCGTACTATCGGGCCGGCGTGGGGATGGACCAGGATCACGAGCGGGATGGCGAGGAAGTTCACCGCAACGAAGATGAACATGAAACGCTCCCAGCTGCGGAAGCTGCCGGTCGCGGTTATGGCGATCAACCCGAGCGCGGCGATGGGGACCGAGATGTCAGGAGATATGCCGAAGTAGCCGAGGGCAAGGCTCACGCCGATGAACTCGGTGACGATCGTGAGGAAGTTCAGGACGAACAGGTCGCCGACCGAGAAGGCTGCCCAGAACTTCCCGAAGCGCTCCTTGATCAGCCGGGCGTGGCCGACGCCTGTCACCGCCCCCAGCCGCACGACCATCTCCTGGTTGACGATCAGGACCGGGATGAGCAGCGGCAAGGTCCACAGCAGGGTGAGGCCGTAGTTCTGACCGGCCTGGGCATAGGTCGCGACGCCCCCGGCGTCGTTGTCGCCCACCATCACGATGAGGCCGGGGCCGACGATGGCGAGCAGCGTGAGGAGCTTCTTGCCCCAGGATCGCCGAGCAGCGTGATCGTGCTCGCGGATCGTGCCGAAAGCTCCCTGGATGTCGCCCACGTGCGCGCTGTCGAGAGCTGCCGAGGAGTGCTCCTCGGGCTCCTCGTCGTCGCCAGGTTGCAGGTTCTTGACCATGGTGACCTCTCGCGCCGCCATTGGCGTCGTCGGTGTGCGTAGGCGTGGCTGTCCGCGCACGCACACCAGAGGTCAGAAGGCCTCAGCGGGGCGGCCGCTCCTGCTCTGAAGCAGCGTGCGCGCGAAGTTGGTCAGGTAACCAACCGTCGGTACTCAGGGGTGCTCCGTTTCCTGGCCCATCGTGAGCCCGCCTTTGAACGAGTGGCGCCGACGGGTACCGGCTTCACCCCGGCATAGCCGGGTGCACTCAGCTCACCGTTGCCGGACAAGGCATGGCTGCTTGCGGCCATGATCTTACCCGCTCAGCCCCCATGGCGACCTCGAGCGAACCGTTGCAGGCCGGCGGCGCTCACCGGCCGGTGCTCACTCGTCGGCCGCGGTCATCCCGAAGTCACGGCGCCATCCTGTCGGCAGGAGGAGCTCAAGTACGTCGTCGACGGTGACGACGCCGATCATCCGATGCTCGTCGTCGATGACGGGAGCCGCCGCGAGGTTGAAGTCCGACATCTTCCGGACGATCGCGTGGAGGTCGGCATCGGCCCTGACCGCCACCGGGTCGAGGTCGGCGACCTCACCGATGCGCGCCGCCGGCGGGCTCTTCACCAGCCGTACGACCGATGCCGTGCCGGTGAGACGCCCGTTCTCGTCCGTGGTGTAGATGACTCCTAGCGCTTCGGGCGCGACCGGGCTGCGACGGATCTCCTCGAGCGCGTCCGAGACGAGCGCGTTCCCGGACAGGGCAAGGAATTCAGGGCTCATGAGGCCGCCCGCGGTCTCAGGGTTGTAGCTGAGCAGCGCCCGGACTTTCGCCTGTGTCGGCTGCGGAATGGCCTCCAGCACTGAGAGCCGCCGGTCCTGGTCGAGATCGGCGATCAGGTCGGCAGCGTCGTCGGGCTCCATCGTCGCGAGCAGCCGCCCCGCGTCCTTGTCCGTCCGCGCGCTCAGGAACTCGAGCTGATGCTCGGTGTCGAGCTCCTCGAAAACATCGGCTTCGAGCTCGAGGTCCTGACCGACGACGTTGATGATCTCCTCGCCCTCCTCGTGCGAGGCTGCCTCTACGANNTCCTCGAAGACGTCGGCCTCGAGCTCGAGATCCTGGCCGACGGCATTGATGATCTCCTCACCCTCCTCGTGTGACGCGGCCTCGACGAGATCGGCGATCTGGGCGGGGTGCAGGCGGGCCAGTTTGCGGTACGGGATGCGAAGCATCGCCGTCGGCACGTGAGAGACGAACGGTTGGATGCTCTCCCAGTCCACGATGGCCTTCGACGGTATGCGCTGAGCGAGCATGCGCGGGAGCAACCTGCGCAAGACGGGCCTGCTGGTCGGGTCGACTCCGATTACCTCGAAGGTGCCGTCGACCAGCGCGATCTCGATCTCGTTCGCACGGATGAGACGGGCGCCGACGATGTTGATCAGGTGCCTTCCCGACAGGTCCTTGGTCAGGAGAAGCTCGCCCGGCCTCCGTTCGAAGCGGGCGAGGTTGAGCGTCTCGCCCTGGAGCTGGACGCATCCGGGACGAACGCTTCCGATCATCGAGATCGGCACGAAGAGCTCCCGCCGGCCGATCCTCGCGACGATCCCGCTCACCGGGGGATGTGCCTGTTCGCCTTGCCGCGCGATGACGTCCTCGACCCGGCCCATCCGTTCCCCGTCACTGCCCAAGAGGGGGCTGTGGACGATGCCGGAAAGATGGATGATGTCGGCGGCCATCAGAGGGAGGCCCAGCGCGATCGGCACACGGCGATCCGCACGGCTTCATAGTAGTGAAGACTTCGTCGGGCTGGGAAGGGTCTGATTGGCGGAGAGCCAGTTGTTGCCGCTTTGCTTATCGAGTTCGTGCGGGGAAGGCTAGACGGTCATGCCAGAGCCAGTTCGGCGTCGCCGGTTGCGCATCGCGTACCTCGTGTACAGGGGGAATCCGCGTTGTGGCGGCCAGGGTGTCTATACGCGTCACCTCACGCGCGAGCTCACGGAGCTCGGTCATTCGGTGACTGTCTTCTCGGGCCCCCCCTATCCAGAGCTCTGCGAGTCCGTGGAGCTCGTGAAGGTGGCGAGCCTGGACCTGTACCGCGAACCGGATCCGTTCCGCGTCCCGAGACTGCGCGAGTTCACCTCCGCGGTCGATCTTCTCGAGTTCGCACTGATGTGCAGCGCGGGCTTTCCCGAGCCGCTGACGTTCAGCTTGAGGGCGCGCCGCCTTCTTGCTGGGCGGCTCGGGGATTTCGATCTCGTCCACGACAATCAATCCCTTGGCACGGGGATCGTCGGCATGATGCGCGACGGCTGGCCGGTGCTCGCGACGATCCACCATCCCATCACCGTCGACCGCGAGCTGGACCTGGCGCAGGCCGAGGGGTGGCAGCGGCGGCTGACGCTCAGGCGCTGGTACGGGTTCGTCGGGATGCAGGCACGGGTCGCACGACAGGTCCAGCGGATCGTGACCGTCTCCGAATCGTCGCGACGCGACATTGCGGACCAGCTCGGAGTCGCTCCCGAGCGCATGACGGTCGTCCCGGTCGGGGTCGACGGCGCGGTCTTCCGGCCAATGCCCGGCACCCAGCGGGTGCCGGGCCGGATCATGACGACGGCGAGCTCCGATGTGCCGATGAAGGGGCTGGTCCCACTTTTGGAGGCGCTCGCGAAGGTCCGCACGGAGCGCCAGGACGCCCATCTCGTGGTAATCGGCCGTCTGAGGGACGGGAGCACGATCCCTGCCGCGCTGGATCGTTTCGGGCTTGCAGGCGCGGTCCGCTTCCTCTCGGGGCTGAGCGACCAGGCGATCGTCGATCTCTACGCCGAGGCCGAGATCGCAGTCGTGCCGTCACTGTACGAAGGCTTCTCCTTGCCGGCGATCGAGGCCATGGCTTGCGGCGTCCCGCTCATCGCGACCACCGGCGGAGCNNCCGGCGCTGCGCCGTCGCCTCGGGACAGCCGGCCGCAAGCGCACCTCCGCGCGCTTCACCTGGCCGGTCACGGCTCGAGCCACGGCCGAGCAGTATTTCGAGCTTCTGGCGTGCTGACCGTCGACTTCGACCGCCTCGGCCTCCGCCGCGCCGAGCGCGTGCTCGACCTGGGCTGTGGTGGGGGCCGGCACGCCTTCGGCTGCCTGCGTCGCGGTGCCGTTGTCGTCGCCCTCGACGCGGACCTGGACGAGGTCCAGGGCGTCATCGGGATGATGGTGGCAATGGCCGAGGCCGGGGAGGTCGGAGAAGGCGGGACGGGAGTGGGAGTGAGGGGTGACGCGCTGAGGCTGCCGTTTCCTGATGGGGTTTTCGACAAGGTCATCTGTGCCGAGGTGCTCGAGCACATCGCCGACGACTCTTCGGCGATGGCCGAGCTTGCACGGGTGCTTCGACCGGGCGGGACGCTCGCGGTCAGCGTGCCGCGGTACGGCCCCGAGCTCGTCAACTGGGCGCTCTCGGAGCGCTACCACAGCGTCCCAGGCGGCCATCTGCGGATCTACCGCCGAAGCCAGCTGCTCGGGCGGCTCGAGGACGCGGGCCTGGAGTTGGTCGCCTCCCATCACGCCCACGCGCTTCACAGCCCGTACTGGTGGCTCCGGTGCCTCGTTGGACTGGAGAACGAAGACTGTTTAGCTGTTCGCAGTTACCACCGACTTCTGGTGTGGGACATCACGGCCCACACGCCGGTCACCCGCGTTCCCGAGAGAATCCTCAACCCTTTCCTGGGCAAGAGCCTGGTCGTCTACCTGAGGCACGCAGAGCGATGACCACTCCCTCTCGACAGATGGTCGGCGGCCGCCTGATCGCCGAGACGATCGAGTCGATTCGTGCCGTCCAGTTGCAAGACGGCATGATCCCGTGGTTCGCCGGCGGCCACGCCGACCCGTGGAACCACGTCGAGGCTGCCATGGCGCTCGCAGTGGGCGGCGCTCTACACGACGCAGGGCGCGCTTATGAGTGGCTGCGTGCGACCCAGCGGCCTGACGGTTCGTGGCACACGTACTACCGGGCGAACGGCCAGGTCGAAGAGCCCCGCCTCGACACCAATGTCTGTGCTTATCTGGCGACCGGAGTGTGGCACTACTTCCTTGTCACCAGGGACTCGGGTTTCCTCGAGGAGCTCTGGCCCTCGGTCGAGCGCGCCATCGACTTCGTCGTCAACTGGCAGCGGCCTCGCGGCGAGCTGGTGTGGTCCGTCGACCCCGACGGGACACCCGGGAACTACGGGCTGTTGACCGGCTCCTCCTCGGCGTACTTCAGCCTCAGGTGCGCCATTGCGTGCGCATCCCAGCTCGGCCGCGAGCACCCGGACTGGGAGCTCGCGGCCGGCCGTCTGCGGCACGCGATCGCCCACAATGGAGGCGGCTTCGCTTCGAAGGACGAGTTCGCAATGGACTGGTACTACCCGGTGCTGGTTGGCGCGCTCGACGCCGAGACGGCATCCGAGCGTATCGAGGACCGATGGTCCGAGTTCGTGATCGAGCAACGGGGCGTGCGTTGCGTTTCGGACCGGCCGTGGGTGACCGCTGCAGAGACAGCCGAATGCGCCATCGCCCTCGTTGCGGTCGGGCGCCGTGACGAGGCCGCGGCGCTGCTCGGATGGGCACGACAGCACCGTTGGCCAGACGGCTCGTACACCACCGGCATTGTGTACCCGGAGCAGTCGACCTACCCGGAGGGCGAGCGGTCGACCTACACCGCTGCTGCCATCGTGCTGGCCGAGGACTGTCTTCACATGCTCAGCCCCGCGGCTCAGCTGTTCGTCGACGGGTCGCTCCC
>PMZN01000124.1 GCA_003170375.1 Acidimicrobiaceae bacterium
CAACGGTCATTGAGAACCGCGCGCTGACGGCCACGAGAACCGCGCGGTGACGGCGGAGTGTGAAGCTCGGGGTTCAAGTCCAAGGACCGCCGCTCCATCCGGTGGTCACAGACGAGGGGAAGGCCGGACGGGTGAACATCTGTGAACCCTCGGTGATGCCTCGTTAGAGTAAGCCTCGGCGATGGGTCGTAGTGCTGGGGTATAGGGACCGGCCGTTGAAAGGCGGCGTGCGGCGGTTGGTGAATCCCGCCAACCGTGTGGGTACCGCAGTCCTCGGGGTACAGGGGGCACCCAACCCGGTCGCATCTCATGGGTGCACAACGTGGCAACCCCGTTGGGGTCCGGCCAGAAGGTCAAGAGCCGGTAAGCCGACCGTGAGGAAGGCCCAGCTCCCCAGCGGGCAAAGGATGACCATGAAGCCAATGCCGGCAGCCGAAAGGCAGCAGGAAACCGGGACACCCATGGCTGGCCCCTCCGCCGGCCGTCCCGGATAACTGGCCGGACACGGGCTCTGCCCGACCCGAAAGGGTGCTGACGTGGTCAGGTGGGCCTGTGGAGAAGAGATAACGAAGTCACTGGAACCGATGGGCAAGTTGGACGCCCCGGCGTCGCCGGTGGTGAACGGACCTGAAGACGACGTTCTTGACTGGCTGTCGGTTGATTGGCAGACAGTAGAGGACGACGTACGGCGTCTTCGTCAACGGATCTTCACGGCGTCACGGAAACCCGTGACCCAGTGGGGCTGCTTGAGCCGGGTGCGGTGAAAGCCGCACGCCGGGTTCTTAGGGGGCCCCGGCGCAGCAATGCGCCGGGGCTACCCGACGGAATTGGTGAGTGACTTGCCGCGCTTGTGGGTAGCGACTGGTTCGCGAGCCGCGCCTAGGAGCTGACAGACTGCGCGCGGCACGAAGTGCGTGTTCAGGCCGCTCTCTTGCGGGTCCCGGCGGATTTGCCTCACTCGATTCGCGAACCACTTCGCGCCGAAGAGCTAATCATTGTCTTACGGCAATCGGTGGCGGCTGAGACGAGGCGGCCTTGGCGAACCTCGGCGAATACAACGCCGACAAGTACAAGGTTGATGTTTACAAACTCTGCCTTGTACTCTTATTCCCGTGAGCCAAGCGCTAGCGCGACCAGCCGACCTGTTTGACCGGGAGCGGGAGTGGGACGAGCTGTCCGACTTCATCTCCGACACGGCACCGGGACTGCGCATCGCGATCGTCTACGGCCGGCGGAGGCAGGGCAAGTCGTACCCGCTGCGTCGCCTCGCCGCTGCAGCCCACGGCTTCTACTATCAAGCGCTCGAGCACGAGCCGGCCCAGGCACTCGCTGAGCTTGGTGAGTGCCTGGGCGCCCACCTCGGCGTCGGTCGCCTCGCCCTCGCCAACTGGGACGAGGCCGTCGAGAGCCTCGGTCGCCTCGCGCCTCGGACAAGCGGGGCGCTCGGCACGACCATGTTGGGCGCCACGCCTTTGGGTGGGGGCAGCTCCGTCATCGGCCCAGCCGTAGCGGTCATCGACGAGTTCCCCTACCTCCTCGAGAAGACCCCCGAGCTGCCTTCGCTCCTCCAGCGTGCTGTCGACAGTTCCCAGGAGCGCGGGTGGCCCGCGGTCCGCCTCGTCCTGTGCGGCTCGGCGATCTCGGTGATGGCAGAACTCCTCGAGGGCCCCCTCCGAGGCCGCATCCAGGCCGACCTCCTCGTGCGCCCCTTCGACCACCTCGAGGCAGCGCACTTCTGGGGCATCACCGACCCGCACCTCGCCTTCCGCCTCGACGCCATCCTCGGCGGGACCCCGGGCTACCGCGAGCTTGTGCGGCGCACGCCCTCCTCGATGGACGACTTCGACGCCTGGGTCGTCGACGAGGTCCTCTCTCCCGCCTCCGCCCTGTTCCGTGAGGACGAGTGGCTCCTCGGCGAGCAGCGTGGCCTGGAGAACCGGGGCCTCTACCTCTCCGTGCTCTCGACCGTCGCCGGCGGCGCCACCTCCGAGTCGGCGATCGCCTCGGCACTGGGCCGCTCCCAGCAGAGCGTGTTGCACCCCCTCGGCGCACTCGTGCGCGCGGGCTTCCTGGACAAGGACGACGACGTGCTCCGGAAGCGGCGGCCCACCTATCGGGTAGCCGATCCGATCATCCGCTTCCACCAAGTCGTACGCCACCCCCGGGCGGCGATGTACGAGGACCGTCGTGGCGCCGAGGCATGGGCGGACTCCCAGCAGAGTTTCGGGTCCCTCGTCCTCGGCCCCCACTTCGAGCAGCTCGCCCGCCGCCACGTCCGCTCCGTCGGCTCGGCCCTCCTCGGTCAGCCCGTCGTCACCGTCGGCACCACCGTCGTGAACGACGCCCAGCAGCGGGCTGCGCATGAGGTCGACGTCGTGGCGCTCGGCCCGGGCAGCGGCCCGAGGCGCCGGGTGGTCGAGGCGATCGGCGAAGCGAAGCTGCGCGAGCTCGGCGTCAGCGACCTGAGGCGGTTGGAGCGAATCCGCGGACTGCTGTCGGGCGCCCCCGGTGCCCAGTTCATTCTCGTGTCGGAGCTGGGTTTCGCCGAGGACCTCAAGACTGAAGCGGCCGCCCGCCTCGACGTCCACCTCATCAGCCTCGAGGAGATCTACTCGAGCTGAGCTCTCGCCTCCAGGACACGGACCAGAGCTTGAGGATCCCGCCGGCGACCTACCAGTCGGTGATGTCGTCGACCTGCCCGGGTTGGGCTCTATCGAGCCCTCGGTCTCCAGATCACGTATCAGCGCTTCGGGAAGACCGAAGAGGTGCGACCTGCGGACATCGCTCAATACCGTGGACCTGGAGCATGTCGGTGTCGGTCTCACTGACGTAAATAACTTGGTCACAGCTCCGAGAGGCGTGGAGCTGGAGCGTGTCGGAGGGGGGACTTTCCCACATACGACACGCGAGACGATCTGGGATCTGGCCGCTTGACCAGGACTCTTTCCTCAGTTCTTCCCGCTTACGGCGAAGGGTGCGCTGCCCAAATGATGCCTGGTGTCGTCCGCTCCCCTATCGGCGGACCCAGACCTCGACTCCGCGGTCACTAGCCTAGGTAGTGAACAACCTGGGGCGTTCTCAATCGCCCGCGTCAGCTCCCGTACTGATCACTTTGGCAAGGTTCTGAGAAACGTCCGGTCAGAAGGCTCGACGTCCACCCACGTGGTCTTCCCTCCTCTGTCTTCTGCAATGCTGCCAACGATGCAAGCAACAAGGATGCTGATGGTGCTCCTCCGCCACGAGGTCCGAGTTCTCGAACGTCAGCTCCTGCGCGCGTGCAGTCTTGAACTCGCGAGCTCTCGCTGCCACGGCATCGCCTCTCCAAGAGAGAGGTCGCGGGTTCGAACCCACCCTCTCCGCTCGTTGTCATTATCACAACGTTTGCGCTGATCAGCCAGTGTTTCTGATGTCCGATCGCTTCGTGGCCGGATGATTCTTACTCAAACCTCCTGGGCGGCTAGGTGTCGTGACTCGACACGTTGTTGATCAGCTGTGAGTCTGGTGATGAGTTGTCTACGCCGAAATCATCGCGTCAGCCGGTCGATGTGGACGCCAGGTGGTCCCATGCTTCTGGCAACGGCCTGGTCCCTTAAGACTGGCAAGCGACACTCAGCGCGTTCGCCAAGTAGCGCGGCGCGGCCCGTAGGATGCGTCCCATAATGGACGCCTCACCCCGTCCCGAGCCGTTCGTGCCGCAGACCGTCCCCGCGGCGCTCGAGGATCTCCGCGCGCGGCTGCGCGCGACGCGCTGGCCGGACACGCCCGAGGACGCCAGCTGGTCGCTCGGGACTGATCTCGCTTACCTTCGCAAGCTCGTCGCTTACTGGGCGGACGAGTTCGATTGGCTGGCGCAGGAGGCGGCGCTCGCCCGCCTCCCCCGCTTTCGAGTCCAGCTAGGAGGCCTCGGGATCCACTTCGTGCACGCCCGGGCCGCTGCTCAAACCGAGCCGGTACTGCCGCTGGTCCTCTGTCATGGCTGGCCGGACTCGTTCTGGCGTTATACGAAGGTCATCTCACTGCTCAGCGACCCCGGCGCGCACGGCGCCGACCCTGCCGATGCGTTCGACGTGGTCGTGCCCGACATGCCGGGCTACGGGTATTCCGACCGCGCGACCGGGCCGGCCCTCGACTCCATCGCCGTCGCCGGCTTTTGGGCCGAGCTCATGGGTGTCCTCGGCTACGCGCGCTTCGGCGCCGCGGGCGGCGACATCGGCAGCCACGTGAGTCGCTACCTCGGGCTCGATCACGCCGACCGGGTCGTGGCAATCCACCGCACCGACGCGGGCCTGCCCGTGTTTACAGGTGATCCAGCGGACCTCGCGCCCGAAGAGCGCGCCTTTCTCGAAGGTGCCGCGGCCTGGGGAGCGACCGAGGGCGCCTATGCCGCCATGCACCGCACAAAGCCCCAGACTGCTGCCTTCGGACTCACCGACTCGCCAGTCGGGCTCGCCGCGTGGATCGTCGAGAAGCTCCGGGCGTGGAGCGACTGCGATGGCGACATCGAGCAACGCTTCACCAAGGACGAAATCCTCACGAACGTCACGCTCTACTGGCTCAC
>PMZN01000185.1 GCA_003170375.1 Acidimicrobiaceae bacterium
AGATCGACGAGCCGCTCCTGCGCACGCGCGAAGGCATCCTCGCTGTGCCACAGCGTGTCGTCGCCGTCGAACCCGATGACCGTCACCTCCGCGGCAAACCGCTCCCCGTTCATTTGCAAGACGCTACGGTGAACGCGAGATCATGGTTGACATGAGTGCTCGATTGCCCTTGATAGTTGCACCGGAGGTCCAGGCGGCGCTCGACGCGGGGCGTCCCGTAGTGGCTCTCGAGTCGACGATCATCAGCCACGGCCTTCCGCGGCCGCGAAACCTCGAGGTCGCCTCGGAGCTCGAGGCGATGCTTCGGGCAGCGGGGGTCGTGCCGGCAACCGTCGGCGTGCTTGCTGGCCAGCCCACCGTCGGGCTGGACCAGGAGCAGCTCGAGACGCTCGCGACGGCCGCAGACGTGGCCAAGGTCGGAGTTCGAGAGCTGCCGCTCGCGGTTGCGGCTTCACGGCACGCGGCGACCACTGTCGCTTCGTCGGCGGCACTTGCGCGCCTTGCCGGAATCCGCGTCTTGGCAACCGGCGGGATCGGTGGTGTCCACCGTCGCGCCAGCGAAACTTTCGACGAGTCTGCAGATCTCCCGACTCTGGCCCGGACTGCCATCACAGTTGTCTGCGCCGGTGTGAAGTCGATCCTCGATGTGCCGGCGACCCTGGAACGCCTCGAGACGCTCGGCGTCACCGTCGTCGGCTATCGGACGCTGCGATTCCCGGGTTTTTACGTCGCCGACTCCGGCCACGACCTCGACTGGGCTGTTTCCGACCCGGACGAGATCGCCGAGGTCATGCGGGCCGCCGACCGCCTCGGTCTCGCCAACGCGATCGTGATCGCCAACCCGGTGCCGGTCGAGCACCAGCTGGACCCGGTGACTCACGACGCGTTGCTGGCTGACGCGCTCGCCGCTGCGGATCGAGAGGGCGTCCACGGCAAGGCAGTCACACCCTTTCTCTTGGACCACGTATACGTGGCGTCCGGCGGGGCCAGTCTCGAAGCGAACATCTGGGCCGTGCGCAACAACGTGGCGTTGGCGGCACGGATCGCGCGGGCCTGGGTCGAGACAAACGAGTGACGCGACCGCTCGTGGTCGTGGTTGTCGGCGACGTCATCAACGACATCATCGTGCGGCCGCAGGAGCTGATCGATGTCGGCACGGACACGACATCGAAGATCGAACGGTCACCTGGTGGTTCGGGTGCCAACCAGGCCGCATGGCTCGCAGCACTGCGCACGCCGGTGCGCTTTGCGGGTCGGGTAGGCGCGCCGGACGCCGCTTACCATCGGGAAGCTCTCGAACAATTTGGCGTCGACACCTGGATCACATGTGATGACGACGTCGCCACGGGCACGATCGTCGTGCTCGTGGCGCCTGACGGCGAACGCTCGATGTTCACCGACCGCGGAGCCAATCTCGGCCTCCGGGCCGCCGATCTGCCCGCACGGCTGCTCGACGATGCCAGGCTGTTGCACGTCTCGGGCTACCAGCTCTTCGAGCCGGGGGCAAGATCCGCCGTTCGCCATCTGTGGGCAACCGCGCTCGAGGCGGGCATCCCGACTTCTGTCGACCCCGCCTCCCTCGCCGGTCTCCGAGCGGTGGGGTGCCAGTCGTTCCTGGAGTGGACCTCGGGAGCCCAACTCGTGTTCCCGAACCTGGACGAGGGTCGGCTGTTGACCGGACGCGACGAGCCGGAGGCGATCGTCACTGTCTTGCTCGAGACCTATCCGCTGGTCGCACTCAAGCTTGGTGCGGCAGGCGCGCTCGTCGCCGCAGCCGACGGGCGCCGGGTCCCGATGGCTGCTCAGCCGGCGGAGGTCGTGGACTCCACCGGTGCTGGAGACGCGTTCTGCGCCGGCTTCCTCACGCCGTGGGTGCGTGGCGGAGATCTGCAGGAATGTGCCCTCTACGCGGTCAGGGCTGCGGCAAGAGCCACCGGTCAGGTTGGCGCGCGCCCGAGAATGAGCTGACCCTGGAGCCGACCGCGGGTGCATTGTGGCGACGAGCAGTGCACGCTCGCTGGTACCCTCGGGGGTATTCCATCACAGTAGGCGTGCTCCGGCGGAGCCGGGCCGGGAGGTTCTCATGAGTCGTGAGCATTGGGACGAGCGGTACGGAACCGAGGAACTGATTTGGAAGGCGGACCCGAACCGTTTTCTCGTCGAGGAGCTGCAGGCACTCGCTCCTGGCCGGGCGCTCGACGTTGCCTGTGGCGAAGGGCGTAACGCGGTTTGGCTCGCCTCGAAGGGTTGGCACGTGACCGGCGTCGACTTCTCTCGGGCCGGGCTGGCCAAGGCGCAGCGACTGGCGACGGACCGAGGCGTGGAAGTGGCCTGGGTCGAGGCCGATGTCGTCGAGTGGCAGCCTCCTTCGGCCTCGTTCGATGTCGTTGTCGTGCTGTACCTGCACCTTCCGGCCGAGCAACGCCGCCAGGCACTTGCGCGTGCCGCGGCCGCCTTGGCACCTGGCGGAATCCTGCTCGTGGTCGGCCATGACGTCTCCAACCTCCTGAAGGGAACCGGTGGGCCACAAGACCCGGCAGTCCTGTTCGGGCCGGAGCAGATCGTCGAGGACCTCCCCGGCCTTCAGATCGAGCGGGCTGAGCGGGTCACTCGCACCGTGGTCACCGAGGCCGGTGAGGCGACCGCCGTCGACGCGCTCGTCCGGGCAGTGCGGGCTTCTTGACCTTGGCAAGAAGAGGGGGAGGTCACATTCTCAGCTGACGGTGAGCAGCCGGGGCTCCGGGACTGGTCCAGTTCAGCCGCGACATCTGCAGCTGTGATCGTCCTGTCGTCTGCCTGTCACGACCGGCAGGACACCTAGCGCCGCGATGATCCACCAGGCCCTCACCGACTTGGCTGAGCCGTCGGCCCTCGCTGGGCCCGGACGAAGGCTGACCACGTCTGGTAGCCGCCGTCGAGATTGCGTGCCTCGGTCCCGAGCTCGTGCAGGAGGGCTGTGGCCGTGTGGCCCCGTTGACCCACCTCGCAGTAGACGACGACGGGTCCCTTCCCGATCGCATCGAGGTGATCCCGGAGCGAGTCGATCGGCACGTTGACCGATCCTGTGATCGCGCCGGCAGCATGTTCTTCTTGGGTACGCACGTCGAGAAGCATCCACCCCTGCTCGACGAGCGAGTCGATCTCGTGTGGGTCCACGACGTCGCAGTCGCCGCTCAGAACGTTCCCGGCCATGTANNAGATCTGCGAGGCGATCGGCGGTCATGCCGGCCGACATCGCGGTCGCGATCACGTCGATCCTCTTGTCGACGCCGTTCCGGCCGACAATCTGGGCACCGAGGATCGTTCCGTCGTCCGGGTCGAAGATGAGCTTTGCCGCCATACGGGTCGCCCCGGGGTAGTAGGTCGCATGGTCGAAGGGGTGCGAGTGGATTGCTCGGAACGGTCGGCCCGCTGTTCGCAGGCGCCGTTCGTTCCAGCCGACCGTCGCAGCGACGACGTCGAAGACCTTCACGATGGCCGTCCCGAGCGATGCGACCGAGTGCGACGGTCGTCCGGCGATGTGGTCGGCGACTCGGCGGCCCTGGCGATTGGCCACGTTCGCGAGCGCAATGAGAGAGGTCGCATGCGATATGGCGTCGGGCTTCTCGACAGCATCGCCGACCGCGTAGATATCCGGGTCGTTCGTTTGGTTCGCTTCGTTGACGGCGATGCCACCACTCGGACCCAGCTCCAGGCCAGCAAGCTCAGC
>PMZN01000151.1:0-1375 GCA_003170375.1 Acidimicrobiaceae bacterium
GCGCGCAGATCCTCGTCCCTCATGCAGCGGGCGATCTGATAGTAGCGATCGATTCCGCCGACCATCAGCAACTGCTTGGCGATCTGAGGGCTTTGCGGCAACACGTAAAACGAGCCGCGCTGTAGTCGCGACGGAATCGCGAACTCACGTGCGCCTTCCGGCGTCGGCGTCCAGAGCATCGGCGTCTCGACCTCGACGAATCCCTGCCGCTCCATGGCCCTGCGAAGGGCACTGTTCACCTGCGCGCGCAGCCTCAGGTTGTACTGCATGCGATCTGTCCGGAGGTCCAGGTACCGGTAGCGCAGCCGTACCGCTTCGTCGGTCTCCGATCGCGCGTCGAGCGAGAACGGCGGGGGCTCCGCGGTAGAGAGAACCTCGACTTCGCATTCGCCGAGCTCGACCTCACCGGTCGACAGCCCCGGGTTGACGGTGCCTTGCGGACGAAGCCGCACGGTGCCCGTGATGCGAAGCACGTGCTCTGATCGCAGGTCGCGTGCCCCGTCGACAACACACTGGATGATCCCGGTGTGGTCGCGGAGATCTACGAACGCAAGGTGCTCGCCATGCTCGCGCCGGCGCGCCAGCCAACCGCAGACGCTCACTGTCCTCCCTGTATCTGCGGCCCGCAGGGCGCCGCAATACGCACTGCGGAGCCCTGCGGGAACCAACGACTCGTCGGTTGTGAAGCTCATGGCAACCTCGTGATCTGGCCTAGACGGGCTGCAAGCCCGTCACGGGACACTTTCTCTTGCAAATGCGCGTCTGAACCGCGCAGCACCCGGATGGTGACAACGCCGGCCGCGAGATCGTCTGGGCCCAGGATGCAGGCCACTCTCGCGCCCGAACGGTCCGCGGCCTTCAGTTGCGCCTTCATCGAGCGCCCGTCGAACGCCCGGTCGACGGCCAGGCCCGCACCCCTCAGCTCGTGGGCGAGCTCGAGCGCGAGCCCCACGCCACTCGAGTCCACGACGAACGCATCGAGAGACCCGCTGAGGCGCAGGTCGCGGGCAGACAGAACGCCGTCGGCGTCGCACGCGAGCAGGATCCTCTCGATGCCGGCGCCGAAACCCACACCGGACAGCTCCGGGCCACCGAGCGCGGCGACCAGCCCGTCGTAGCGGCCGCCCCCGCCCACGCCTTCGAGGATGTCCGAGCCGTACTCGAAGGTGGTACGGGTGTAGTAGTCGAGACCCCGGACGAGGTGATCGTCCTGCTCATAGGCGATTGCCAGCCGGTCCAGGCCACCGAGGACATCGGCAAAATGCAAGCGGCAGTCCTCGCAGAGCGCGTCACGCAGCTTTGGCGCCTCCGCGCTCACGTTCCGGCATTCCACGCGCTTGCAGTCGAGGATGCGGAGCGGGTTCACGGCCCACTT
>PMZN01000151.1:1383-11213 GCA_003170375.1 Acidimicrobiaceae bacterium
AGAGAGATCACTTCCACGTCGGCCATCGGATCGTCAGTGCCGAGAATCTCGACGCCTAGCTGGTGGTGCTGCCGGAATCGTCCCGCCTGAGGACGTTCGTAACGAAACATGGGCGCCGCGTACCAGGCCTTGAAGGGAGGCACGGGGGAATGCTGCACATAGGCACGAACTACCGACGCCGTGCCTTCCGGACGCAGCGCTATGTCGCGGCCGCCGCGATCGGTGAACTCGTACATCTCCTTTGTGACCACGTCGGACGAGTCTCCCGAGCTTCGGCGGAATACCTCCGCGTCCTCGAAGCCCGGGCTCACGACAAGGCCGAAACCGAACCGTTGCGCCAGTCCGGCAAAACGCCCCACGAGCTCAGACCAGCGCGCGCTTTCCGGAGCGAGGATGTCCTGGGTTCCCTTCGGGGACTGGAAGCGGGTCACCCGCCGGCCGGTGCGAGAGCACCGCTCCTCCCGGGAACGAGCCGGTAGGCGTCGTAGACACTGTCGAGCAGTCTGAGATTCTCCAGAAGCGAGTCGAGGTGCTCGGGGTCGGCGAGCTCGAATTCGAAGCGCATGCGGCTCACCCTATCTGGCGTCGTATGGGTCGACGAGGAGATGATGCTCACGTGGTGCTCAGAGAGCACCTTGGCGACATCGGCCAGCAAGCGGTTCCGGTCCAGTGCCTTGACCTCGATCGCGGCGACGAAGACTCCCGTGCGGTCCTCATCCCATTCCACTTCGATGAGACGCTCCTTCTCGTCGGCGGCAAGAGCGATCGCGTTCGCGCAGTCCTCCCGGTGCACCGACACACCGCGACCACGCGTAACAAAGCCGATCACCCGGTCTCCGGGCACCGGCGTGCAGCATCGGGACAAGCGGACCATCACATCGTCGAGGCCCTCGACGTAGATGCCCGTCGAGACGCGACGGTGACTTGGCCTCCTGGGCTGCAACGCGGTCGAGGGCAGCTGCTCCTCGCCCTCGCCCCCGCGGAGCTCTCGCTCGATGCGCTGGACGAGCGCCTGTCCCGAAACGTGGCCTTCGCCGATCGCGGCATGGAGCGAGTCGAGATCGGTATAACCCATGGATGCCGCTACAGCGACGAGTGCTGGCGAGCTCTGCAGCTTCTGGACCGGTAGCCCGCCCCGCCTGAGCGCTCGTGCCAATTCCTCGCGCCCGGTCTCGATCGCGTCCTCGCGACGCTCTCGGGAGAACCACTGCCGGATCTTGTTGCGGGCCCGCGGCGAGGTGACGATCTGCAGCCAGTCGCGCGACGGTCCGGCCGAGGGGGTCTTTGAGGTCACGATCTCGACCGTGTCGCCCGAGTGCAGCTTCGAGTCGAGTGGAAGAAGGCGCCCGTTGACCCGTGCTCCGACGCAGCGGTGCCCCACCTCGGTGTGGATCGCATATGCGAAGTCGACCGGAGTCGCTCCTGCGGGCAAGGTGACTATCAGGCCCTTCGGCGTGAACACGTACACCTCGTCCTGCTCGAGGTCGATCTTGAGCGTCTCCAGGAACTCCACGGGATCTGGGGTCTCCCGCTCCCAGTCGACGATCCGCTGCAGCCAAGCGATCTCATCTGTCGACCGGGCGCCACGCTGGGCTCCCGGCTTGCCGGCGGCNNGGAGGCCTCCTTGTAGCCCCAGTGAGCGGCGATCCCGTACTCGGCGCGCCGGTGCATCTCTTGGGTCCGGATCTGGATCTCGAGGGGCTTCACGCGGGGCCCGACCACGGTGGTGTGCAAGGACTGGTAGAGGTTGAACTTCGGCGAGTTGACGTAATCCTTGAACCGGCCCTGAACCGGTGGCCACAGAGCGTGCACTGTGCCGAGCGCCGCCCAGCAGTCCTTCTCGGCGGTCACGACCACGCGGATCGCCACCAGGTCGTGGATCTCGTCGAATTCCTTGCCCCGCACAACCATCTTCTCGTAGATGCTCCAGAGGTTCTTCGGGCGCCCGGTGACCTCCGCATCGATCCCGGCCTCACCGAGTCGGGAACGCACGACCGCGAGCACCTCGGCGAGCTCGACCTCACGCCGTGGAGCGCGCGTGGCGACCATCTGCGCGATCTCGGCGAACCGCTTGGGGTGAAGAGTCTCGAACGCGAGGTCCTCCAGCTGCCATTTCACTTCCTGAATACCCAGGCGATGCGCAAGGGGGGCGTAGATGTCCCGGGTCTCCTCGGCAGTGCGGCGCTGCTTCCACTCGGGCATCACCGACAACGTCCGCATGTTGTGGAGCCGGTCCGCCAGCTTGATGACCAGCACCCTCCAGTCGCTGGCCATCGCGACGAGCATCTTGCGCATCGTGGCGGCCTGCTGCGCCTCTTTCGAGTCGAAACGAAGCCGGTCCAACTTCGTGACCCCGTCCACGATCGCCGCCACCGCCGGACCGAATTCCTCCCCGATCTGGGTGAGGGTCACCCCGGTGTCCTCCACCGCGTCGTGCAGCAACGCCGCGGCCGCGCTGACGGTGTCCAGGCCGAGATCGGCGATGATCGTGGCAACCGCGACCGGATGGGTGATGTACGGCTCGCCCGACAGCCTGTGCTGACCTTCGTGAGCTTTGATCGCCAAGGCGTGCGCCCGCCTCACCAGATCGAGATCCTCGCCGCCGCGGCGAGCGCTCAGAGTCGAGAGGATGCCTTCGACCTCAGAGGTTGGCGGCGGGATGAGGGCCCGGGCGGGGTTCTCGGGGGACGCCTCACCGAGCTCGGCAGTCGACCCGGCCAACACGGGATCGACCACGGACATGATCTAAATCTACCTGCTGAGAGCGACTGGACCAGCGTGTTCGCGCCAAGCCGGCGGTCGCTCGGGCTGGCACTCCAACTAAACTCCCAGCTTACGGCCGTGACGAACCCAAAGACTGAATCGACGCCAGCAGAAAGAGCTGTCCCGTGACCACCACTCCGGATCTCGGGCGCGACCTGGATGAAGGGCTCGGGACACCTCGAGCCCGCCGCGCCGAGCCGCCATCGCTGCGGCCCGCGCTCGTGGTCCTCGCATGCGCAGTCGTCCTGTCGTTGGGTGGGTTCGCGGTTGCGCTCATCGGTGGCGGGCAGGCGGCTCCGTCGATTGTCACCGGCCTCGGAACACCAGTGCCGGGCGTGAACCTCTCGGCAGTGGGCGCGTCACAGGTGCTCCAACGCATCTCGAACGGTGGCACACCTCCGCGCGACGTCCTCGAGGCACTCGTCGTGCCGAATGGCGCACGGATCGTGAGCACGACCGCGCAGGACGCCGGCGTTGACCAGTACGACCGGAGCATTTACTTCCAGCTCGACACCAAGTCCACCGAGCTCGTCAAGTTCTACCGAACAGAGCTGAGGCGAGCCCATTGGTCCCTCCTCGGCACCTACCCGCTGGCGAGCGCAGGAACCGAGCTCCTCGCACAGCGGACCGGATCCGACGGCTACGAATGGGAGGTTGGCGTCGTGGTCACACCGGTCAATCCCGCGATTTCACCTTCGCTCGCCGGTGACGGGCAGACCTCGGCTGTCATGGGACTCAGACTTCGGCTGTTCGTGGTCCCCGACAGCGGTTCTTGACCCTGACCGGCGTACTGGGGCCAGTGCGCGGCCCGTGGAGCAAATGGGCTGAGCAGGACGGCCCAGGTCAGCAGGTCGAGTGGGTAGATGAGGTACCCGAACCGCGTTGCCGGGGCGAGAAGTGTGGCCAGCAGCATGGCAAGACCGCTGAAGCCTGCGGCGCTCTGCGGGCTCGAGGGTGGCCACTTCAAGAGCCCGTAGCCCACAGCAACAAGTCCTACAAGCGTGAGGATCGTGATCAACTCCGGCTTGGCCGCCGGGAAGAGCGACACCAGCTCCTGACCTAAGAGCGGGCTGGCCGCCGGCGATTTCACCTTGGTGAGCCCGAGCGGGAACCTGATCGCGTTCAGGATGAAAGCGTGAGGGGCGAGGCCGACGCCGACGCCGAGGACCGGGACCACAACCGCCGCGGCCGCCAACGAGTACCGCCAGATGGCGCGCCGTCCGCGCCTGTCCCACTCGCCGAGAACGAGCAGGATCAGCAATGGCCACGCGGTGAACTTGAGAGTGGCGGCGACCCCCATCGCCACCCCGGACCAGACGGCACTTCGGCGAGTCGCCAAGGCGAGGCCAAGCAGCATCAGCGCGATCACGGGAAGGTCGTCGCCGCCAGTCACCATCGGCAGGGCCCCGCTCGGCAGGATGACGACTACTTGGAAGATGCGCCAGCGCCGCCGCGAGGTCGTGTCCGCGACGAGAAGCGCCCCTGCGATCACGATCAGGGAGAAGCCGGTGAGCGGCAGCCGGGCGTCCTTGAACTCGGGCGGCCCGGATGTGGCATTGACGAGGCCGAAGGGGATCATGCCCGGCAGGTAGGGGAAGAAGGAGTTCTCCGACTGGCTCGTCACCGAAGTGCCGATGGACTTCGGGTTGGACAGGTAACAGTTCTTGTCGTGCGCGACTCGATCCGCGCAGGCCTCGATGACCGTCACCTCGTTTTGGACATGCGCACCCGGCGTCGACTCCGCGCGCAGGATCACCTCGACGCTGAGTGGCACCAGGACGACCGCGAGGAGAAGCCCGAGCACGAGATAGCGTCGCAATCTGTCGCCGGCCCTGCCCGCCTCCACGGTTACGCGCCGGGCGCGCCGGCGGCTCACGTACCAGCAAACTACCGTCGCGACGACATAGGGGCCGAGCGCCATCTCTGCCCACTGGCGGTAGTCGTCGCTGACGGCCAAGGAGATCGTTCCCAACGCGAAGACCGCCGCGAGCAGATATAGGAGGGCATCCTGCTCGAGCACCGAGAGAGCAACGAGACGATCACGCCAGCTGAGCAACCTGCTCGTGACCGCGGCCATCTTTTAGAGCGTACCGGGCTGGCGTCCCGCGGCGAGCCCGCACGAAGTCANNCTCCTTTGCGTCCTTCTCGCTCGTGGCCGTCACATGATGACGTCCTCGGCCCTCGTGCCAGTTGAGCCGTGTGGCAACCGAATGGCCCGCCGTGAACTGCAACGAGTCGAGCACCCGAAGGACTCCTCGAAATTGCGGCCCGTGCTGGCAGGGTAAGCGATAGTGGGCTTCACCTTCCTGTCCGGGCCGATCGCGAAGACCGAGCACACGGTCGAGGTGCCGCTCGCGTCCGGGTGGATCATCCCTCAAAGGTTCGACACCTTGCGATCCGGGTCGGCGATGAGCGGGAAGTTGAGCGCCTGGCCGGTGGCATCGGCGATTTCGCCCACCCACCGCCGAGCCACTCGTGGAATCGATCGTGCCCCGGGTCGTCTCCGCCGTGTCGTCCGGGGCGACATCGCCCAGCTTGCCGCCATCTCCGGCCGGCGGCGCGCACCTGCGCCCTAGCTTGAGCGGCGTGCCGAGCGTCGCGCTCACCTGTGCCGCCGTCCCGGTCCCGGTTCCCGGTGCAGGCCCCGGGGCAGGATTCGGGGTGTGCGCCGTGTGTCGCGGGGCGACAGCCCGCGGGCACCAGATTTGCTGGAGCTGTCACGTGGTTCGCCGGCAACTCGGGATAGAGCTCACAAGGACCGTCCCGATCTCGCTGTTCGCTCCGGGCACGCTGCTGCACGAGCTCCTCGTCGGCTATAAGGCGGCGCCGTCGCGTCGAGTGCGCGCTGAGCGGCAAGCTTCGCTGTCCCGGCTCCTCGGCGAGTTCTTCAGCCTCCACCTACGCTGCCTCCTCGGACCGGTCCTCGGGGACCACGCCGCCACGCTCGCCGTCCCTGTCCCGTCCAGCTCCGCGCCGCGCCCCTCCTGGGGCGGTGAGCATCCGCTCATCGGCCTCATCGGCACATCATTGGCGACTGAGCCCGGGCTGTTGCTGGCACCGGTCATGGCGAGAGGCACCGAGCCGCTCGGGCACCTTCGCGCCAGCAGGCGAGGCTTCCGCCTGGTCGCTCCCGTGGCCGGCCGGCGAGTTCTGGTGGTCGACGACACCTACACCTCCGGCGCCCGCTCCCAAAGTGCGGCGGCTGCGCTGGCGAGTGGCGGTGCCGAAGTAGTCGCGATCGTTCCGATTGGTCGCCTCATCCATCCTGACCACAACCAGGCGACCGGCGTGCTCTGGGAGCACCAGGAGCGAGAGCCTTTCGACCCGCGTCGGTGCGCCGGCCCGTGCCGGCTCTGGCCACAGGGCACCGGCCTGGCACGACACATTCGCGCGGGCGCCACTTTACGGAAGCAGCAAGCGCCCGAGCCGGCGGGACGCGCCTACCAGTCCGATCGCGCCAAGAAGCCCGAGGTAGCACGCGTGCACAAGGAGCACCGGGCCGAGCATCCCAGTATCGAGGCCGCGTAGCAGAGCCACGCCCTGGTACAGCGGCGTGACCGTGACCACGATGCGAAGCCAGCCCGGGTACAACGAGAGCGGGTAGAAAACGCCCGAGAACAAGAACAACGGGACGATCGCAAGCGAGACCAGATCGAAGTCCTGCCAGCTGCGCATGTAACAGGTGCCGAGCATCCCCACACCTCCGAATGCGAAGCTCACCAGCATGGCCGCAGGCAGGCAGAGCACTGCCCACCAAGAGGTGATCAGCCCGAGCGCGGCCATCACCGTGAGGAATGCGATCGAGTAGACGGTGCCCCGGATGAGCGACCAGGACAGCTCCCCGATCGCGACGTCGCGAACCCCGAGCGGCGTCGCCAAGACGGCGTCGTAGGTCTTCGCGATCTTGAGCTTGAAGAAGATCCCGAAGGTGGCGTCGAAGATGGCGCCGTTCATCGCGGAGGAAGCGAGCAGACCGGGCGCGACATAGTCGGTGTAGGGGATCGAACGACTACCGATGGCGAGGTGGCCTACGAGATGGTTCAACCCGAGACCGATCGACAACAGGTAGAACAGCGGCTCGAAGAACCCGGACACGAGGAATATCCACCCGCGCCGGTATGCGATGACATTGCGCTCGACCAGCAGGCGCGCTCGGCCGCGACCCGCTCCGAGACGCGGGAGGACCCGCAGCGGCAGCGCGAGGACCGGGACGCCGGAGGTGCTCACGAGCGCCGCCTCATTGCACCAGCCTCCGGCGATAGGTGACCCTCGCCGCGAGGACACCGCCGCCGAGCATCACGAGGAGGTACCCGGCATGCCCCAGAGCATCCCAACCTCCCAGATGTCCGAGCACGAGACCTCGGCAAAGACTCACGCCTTGATAAAGAGGAGTGCATCGGGCGACGACCTGCAGCCATCCGGGCAGCTGCGCGACCGGGAAGAACGTCCCGGAGAACAGGAAGAGCGGGACGATCCCGAAGCGGTAGAGCACGACGAAGGACTTGTCGGTCTCCCGGGTAGCGCTGAAGGCCATCACCGGAGCGGCGAAGGCCGCGCCCGTCAGGACTGCGGCCGGGAACGCCGCTACGGCCCAAGCAGAATGCACCGTGTGAAACGCCGTCATCACGGCTAGGAAGACGCCTGACGCCAGGGCGACACGAGTCAAGATCCACAGAAGGTGGCCATAGAGGACGTCGGTCACTTCGAGCGGCGTGGCGAGCATCGCCAAGTAGGTCTTCAGCCACTTGATGCCTGCCATCACCGGGAACGTCGACTCGTTCGCGGCGATCTGCATCGCCGTGCCCGCCAGTAGCCCGGGCGCGAGGAACCAGAGGTAGGGCACTCCGCCCACCGCCTGGTTGGATCCGTGATCGATCAGGTGGCCGAGACCGACGCCGATCGCGGCGAGGTAGAGCACCGGGTACAGGAAAGTCGTCGTAAGCGATCCCCTCCAGGTTCGCTTGTACGCGAGCAGGTTGTACTGATAAGCCCGCAGTGCGGGCGGCGACGTGCGCGCCCGGCGCCGCGGGGTCGCGGCGGCCGGCGGTAACTGCGGCGTGAGGGTCAATCGACGAGACTCCGGCCGGTCAGGTGCAAGAAGACGTCCTCGAGAGTTGCGCGCCTGACCAGCGCCGCGATCGGTGACGCCCCGCGAGACCTCACGGCGTCGAGCGTCGCATCTCCCTCGTCTGTGTAGAGCAGCAGTCGGTCGGGCAGCACCTCGACGCGCTGGGCAAGGTCGGCGAGCCTGTCGCCGTGAACTTGGTGACCCTCGGGCTCGAAACGCAACTCCACGACCTCACGAGTCGACCACTGCTCGATCAGCTCGCGAGGCGAGCCGGCGGCCGCGATGCGGCCGGCGTCCATGACCACGAGCCGGTCACACAGCTGCTCGGCCTCGTCCATGTAGTGAGTGGTGATGACAAGCGTCACGCCTTCCCGCTTCAGCCGGTAGAGGCGGTCCCACAGCAAGTGGCGCGCCTGGGGATCGAGACCGGTAGTCGGCTCGTCCAGGATCACGAGGCTCGGTGACGACACGAGTGCCCTCGCGATCGTGAGCCGGCGACGCATGCCGCCCGACAGCGGGTCCACGCGCTCATCGGCCCTTTCCGTCAAGCGTGCGAACTCGAGCAACTCCTCGACACGCTCACGCAACTGCTTCTTGGGAAGACCGAAATAGCGCCCGTAGAGGTAGAGGTTGTCCCTCACGGTGAGCTCGAGATCGAGGGTGTCTTCCTGGGGGACAAGGCCGATCCGGCTCCTTATCTGTGGACCGTCCCGCATGGGGTCGAGACCGAGCACCTGCAACGTCCCTCCCGAGATCGGCGACAGGCAGGCGATCATTCGCATCGTCGAGGTCTTGCCCGCGCCGTTGGCGCCGAGAAACCCGAACGCCTCCCCGACCTGGATGTCGAAGTCGACCGCGTCAACAGCGGTGAAATCGCCGAACCGCTTCGTTAGCCGTCGCGCCTGCACGGCCGCCCCAGTGCTGCCGCCGGCGCCGGCCCCCTGGCCCGACGTGGACACGCCTAGTTGGCCGTGCCGAGACGGATCACTTGGCCCTCCTGGCCCTTGGCGCATGAGCGCGTCGTCACCCAAGCGCATCACGAATACTACCTACCCAGTCCCTCTCCCCCGCCCCAGCGGAGAGCTCCGCAAACCATGGCCGCGACCAGAGCCTAAACTCCGTCGAGCGTGCAACAAGCTCCTGTTTGGCGTGGTTTCAGGCCAGGCATCATCGCCCTCGTCGTGAGCATGGGAGCTGCGACAGGCGCGATGTTCCCGTTTCGCAGCAGTCTGAGCTTGGCGGCAGCGGCTCTCGTCTTCGTCCTGCCGGTCGTCGGTGCCATGCTGCTCGGCGGCGCGCGGGTCGGATTGATCGGCGTCGTGCTCGGTTTCGTCGTGCTCGACGTCGCGTTCATCCAGCCGTATGGGACCTTGGCGGTGGGCAGCGGGCAGAACTGGCTGGCGCTCATCGCTTACGTCGCGGTCGTCCTGCTGGTCGCAATCGTCGTATCGCGGCTGCAGCAACTCAGAACCGACTCGGCGCGGCGCGCAGCCGACTCGCGGCGGCTCCTGGAGCTGTCGGAGCTGCTCGTCGCAGACAAACCGGTCCGTGAGATGCTCGCCGTCGTCGCCTCGAGCGTCCGGGGTGCCTTCAGTCTCGAGACCGTTGCCCTCCTGCTGCCTTCAGCCGGGACCGGCTACCTCGAGATCGTCGCGTCCGACGGCGCCGAGCTCGGGGGCGAGTCACTGGACCGCCTCCTGCCTGTCCCGGGTACCCCTGCGTCGCTCACCGGCAGCATCGTCGCCGGCGCGCTGCTACGACAAATACCGCTGACGGCCGCGGGCCGCCCGGTCGGGCTCCTCGTCTTGCGTGGCCGGGCGCTCGACGTCCACGACCGGGGGCTGCTCGCGACCTATGCCAACCACGCTGCTCTTGCGATCGAACGTGCCCAGCTCCGCGACCAGGCGTTGCGGGCAAACCTCCTCCAGGAAGTCGACGAGTGGCGTGCGGCACTGGTCAGCTCCGTTGCGCACGACCTGCGCACGCCGCTCGCCTCGAT
>PMZN01000103.1 GCA_003170375.1 Acidimicrobiaceae bacterium
CATTCCGCCTTGGCCCCTTCGTGGTCAGAACCTCGTCTTGAGAATCCGTTTGGGCGTATTCGACCCAGCTAGCCAGCAACGGGCGAGGTGGCCCGAACGAGGGTGGCCACCAGCGCGTCGAGCTGTTCCCGATCCAGAGGCCGGCCGAGCAGGAACCCCTGGGCAAGGTTGCAGCCGACTTCTCGAACTGCGTCGAGCTGGCTCACCACCTCCACGCCTTCGGCGACGACTTCAAGACCGAGGGTCCGCCCCAGCGAGACGAGGGTTTGCACCACCGACGCGTCCTCGGGTGATTTTGAGATGGACTCGACGAAAGAGCGGTCGATCTTCAGCACGTCGACCGGGAAGCGCCGGAGGGAGGCGAGCGAGGAGTAGCCGGTGCCGAAGTCGTCGACCGATAGGCGCACACCGAGGCTCTTCAGCTTGGTCATGCGGGCTACCACGGCGTCTGGGTCGTGCATCATCGCCGTCTCGGTGACCTCGAGTACGAGCCGTACGGGGTCGAGGCCGCTCTCGGCGAGCGCACTCGCCACGTCGCTTACGATCCCGCTGGACTCGAGCTGGCGGGCTGAGATGTTGACCGCAACGTCGAGGCAGGCATCTAGTCGCTGCCAGCCGGCAGCGGCGTGGCAGGCTTCAGAGAGGACGTATCGACCCAGGTCCGCGATGAGGCGTCCGGATTCCTCGGCCAAAGGGATGAACTCACTCGGTGGGAGCAGACCCCGTTCAGGGTGCTGCCAACGGACGAGCGCCTCCATGCCACAAACGTCGTTGCGCTCCAAGTTGAAGATCGGTTGATAGTGAACGCGCAGCTGGCCTCCGTGGATAGCTGATGCGAGATCCATCTCGAGCTGGAGGCGCGCGTGGGCCGCATGGCGCATGCGAGGCCGGAAACTGACGCAGCAGTTCTTGCCTGAGCTCTTCGCCTTGTACATGGCAACATCTGCCTCCTGGAGGAGGTTCTCGGCGGTGCCCTCAGACGTGGTGGCGATCCCGATGCTCGCACTGACCAGGTACTCACGGCCACCGAGGTTGAACGGCGAGCGCAACACATCCTGAACCCGTTCGGCTAACAGCCCGGAGGCGTCCGCCAACGCCCCGTTTTCGACCAGCACGACGAACTCGTCTCCGCCGAGGCGGGCCACGGTGTCGGTGTCGCGGGTCACCCGGCGCAGTCGAGCTGCTACCGCGGCCAGCAGCTCGTCGCCAGTCGCATGCCCAAAGCCATCGTTCACCTCCTTGAAGTTGTCCAAGTCGATGAAGAGCAGCGAAGCCGAGCCGTGAGTCCTGCGCGCAGTGGCCAGCATCCGCTCTGCTCTGTCGAGGACCAGGGCGCGGTTCGGAAGCCCCGTGAGAGAGTCGTGAAGTGCCTGGTGACGCAGCTGTTCTTCGAGGTCGCGGCGGTCGGTGACATCCGTGATCGATCCGACCAGGCGCGTCGCCGGGATCGGTGCGCCGGGGATCGCCAGCGCACGGCAGTGCACCCAGCGGTACGTGCCGTCGCTGCTCCGCAGGCGGTGCTCGGACTCGAGGGCAGTGGTTTGACCATTTCTGCACGCATAGAGCCCTGTGTCGAGCGCTGCTCGATCTTCGGGATGTACGCGCCCGAGCCACTCATCGGGGCTCGTGCCGATCTCGTCGGGTTTGCAACCGACCACGGCCTTCCATCGCTCGGAGAGAACGACGCGACCGTTTCGGAGATCCCAATCCCAGAGCCCGTCGTTGGCGGCGCGTGCGGCGAGGGCATAGCGCTCCTCGCTGGAGCGCAGCGAACGGACGGTGCCCTCCTGCTCGAGCGCCATGCTGAGCAGTGCTGCGCACTGGAAGTAGAAGTCGTGCCCTGTGTTCACCGTCGTCTCGAGCGGGCCGACAAGGGCCAACAGGCCCCAGTCCTTGGTAGCGGTTCTGACCGGGAGCACGGTGGTGATCTCCGCGGCGGCCGGCCTGGCGAGGGAGAGGAGCGTGGAAGGCGGGAAGGATTCGACCCCAACGTGGCTTCCGACTGGGAGGACATCGCTGGCGTTGGACACGAAGGAGCCGGCAAGCTCGATTGTCACTTCCTCGTCAGGGCGGTCGGTGCTCTCCGAAGGCACCTGTCGCCAGAGCCCGAGGTAGGCGGCTCGCACCCGCGTCTGGCTCAGGAAGGGCAGCCCACCTTGGGCGTTCGCCGGGTTTCGCAAGAGGTCCAGGCTGATGTGGTATTCGTCGCCGAGTGAGTGGTAGAGCCGGCGCTGCTGGTGCTCCTGCTCACATGCGTACGCCCGTGACAAGGCGAGCGAGATCTCGCCGATTCGGCGCTCGAGGTCGCCGCCCTCAGCCCTCCGCGGCGCGGATTGCAAGCCGAAAGCTCGAGCGCACGCGACCGACGCGGGGACGACCTCAAAACGTCCTGTCGAGGAGCAGAGCTCCTCAGCCACAACGGCGAGCCGCGCAGTCAGCTCCTCGGTCAAGTTTCCCCCCGGCGCCTCGAGGACATCGGCAACGACCTCCGCCGCGTGTGCAGCTACCTCTCCGGCCTCGTCTTCGCTTGCCCCCTGTTCTCTCAAGAGATCCAGGAACACATGGCGCAGGCCCCCGCGAATGGGCTCGTTCGAGACTGCCGCCGCCAGGTTGTCCGGTGAGCACCCACAGGACGACCGGACGATGTACCGCGTGGGGACCCGGTAGTGGAGAGCCGGCACCTCCTGGTGGCCCGCGAGCTCGATGACCAGTTGTGCCGCCTTGGCCCCGATTGCGCTGAAGTCCTGGCGAACGCTCGATAGCGCCGGGGTGGTCAGCGCTCCCGCCTCGGTGTCGTCGAAACCGACGATCGCCTGGTCGCGGGGAAGTACCAGTCCCGTCGCTTTCAGGACCCTCATAACTCCGATGGCGTTGTAGTCGGTCCCGGCGACGACCGCGGTCGAGGGAAGCCCCGCCGCCAGCATGGCTTCGCCGGCCTCGGCACCACCGCGCTCGACGTTGTCGGTCGCCTCGAACAGCAGGCGGTCGTCGGGGTCCACACCGTGGCGTGCAAGTGTCTGGCAGTAAGCCTCGTAGCGTTCGCGTATGTCGCTCTGTCTCAGGTTGCCGACAAAGGCGATACGACGATGTCCGTGATCGACGAGGTGATCGACGGCTGAGACAACACCGGACCGGTTGTCCGAGGATACGACCGGGCATGTGAGCCCCTCAACCTTGTTGCTCACCAGGATCACGGGAATTCCAGTGGCTTGGAGTTCGAAGAGGTACGTGGAGTCGACGGCGTCCACCAGAGCGATCACCCCAGCGAAATGATCCCAGCCTGCCCTGCGCCGAAAGCGCGATACCGCCCGGTCGACGTCGGCATCGCCCGGATCGAAGGTCTGGATTCCGATAACCGCAGCACCTCTTTGCGCGGCGACCTTGCTGATGCCTACGAGTACCCCGCCGAAGAACGACGACGCCAGCTGGGGGGAAAGGACGCCAATGATCAGCCTGTCGTCGTCCGAACGGGGACGCTCTCGGAAGGAGCGCTGCTGCACAGTACTTCTATCGACCTTCAAGGCAACCCACTTGAGCTGCATGTTTGCAGCAAGCTGCCACCTGCCGTGACGACCGGCCGTGACGACCGGAACGTTGCGGCCGCGACGCACAGAACGAAACGACAGGAATTAGGTTGGACGAGATGGCCAGTTTCAGCCGGCCGCGTAGAGGGCCGGCCGCGGTCTCCCACGCTTGGACCGCGATCGAGCTCATGTTCGGCGTCGCCCTCCTCGGTGCCGCGGCACTGGCCGGCTTGCTGCTCGCCAAGAGACCGGGGCCAAATCGCGTGGATGCGGCAGGCTACTTCTACGTGCCGTCCGATCCGAGCTCCCATCTCGCAAACGAGCTGGTGAAGATCGGCTCACTGCCGGTGCTGCTGGTAGGCATCGGCGTGATCTTCGCCGTCACGATCTTCCGCGATTGGGTGCGCGCATTCGCATGTGCTGCGGCTCCGATCGTTGCCGTCGAGGTGGTGGAGCACATCGCGAAACCCATGGTCGGACGAGAGATCGGCGCAGGCAGTTTCACCTATCCATCGGGGACGGTTGCTGCGGTCGCGGCGCTCGCTGCCGCAGTCCTCATCGTCTCTCCACGCCTTCTTCGTCCACTGAGCGCGCTGGCTGGAGCACTAGTGGTCGCAGGCGTCGGCGTGGCGGTGCTGGTTCTCAGGTGGCACTACCCGACCGACGTGCTCGGCGGCGTCTGGGTGGGGAGCGGGGCCGTCTTCTTCATCGACGCGCTCGCGCACCTCCCCTGGCTCGTCGTCGCTCGACAACCTTCGTTCGATAGTCGCTTTCGTGCTCAGGCGACGAGTCCTCCGGTCCAGGTCTAGGACCCAGACGTGGTAGCACCAACGCCGATCGCTGCGACGACGGTGTTCGGGCTCATTTGCGTCGAGCGCGCCAGACCTCCTCGCACGGCCATCGACTCGCCCATTCGAAGTCGACGAAGGGCAGGTCACTGGTGGCGCCAGCGGGTGGGCGGAGCTCGATGAGGTCCTCGACCTCAAACGCGCTGGCGCGCAGCAGTCGGATCCAGTCGCCGTGACCAAGGTGGAACTCGACAGTCGGGTCGTCGGGCCACTCGAAGCGGTGCATGCCGAACTGAGGGCGAAGCAGGCGATCGGTGGCCGCGACGTCATCCTCGTCGGGCGCGCAGAGCATCAACAAGGTGCTGTTGCCGAGGAAGACGAGCTCACCGCCGGGATGTAGCAGGCGTGCCGCCTCGGGAATCCAGAGATATGGGTCCGCCCAGATGGCAGCGCCGTACTCACTGATCACGAGATCGAAGGACGCGTCCCGCAGGGGGACCTGCTCGCCGGCAGCGCGCACGAGAGGAAACCACAGCCCGAACTCGTCCTGACACTGTCGCGCGATACGCAATTGCCCTGGCGCGGGATCGACACCTACGGGCACCGCGCCTCGGCGTGCGAGCCAGGCTGAGACATACCCTGTGCCGCAACCGAGCTCCAATGTCCTCGCCCCGTCGAGGTGCGACGGCAGGATCCCGGCGACGCTCTCCGGAATGTCGAAGACGCCCCAGGTCGGCTCCGCTGCCGCCCACTGGCGCCGGGCAAGCTTCGACTGGCCGTCACCGCGGGCTTCCCAGGCCTCGGCGTTGGCCCGGACGTGGTCTAGCGGTCCGCCCGGCACCCGACAGACGCTATCTGCAAGGCGAGGTCGTGTCCGTCCGGCCGTCTTGTCGTCGCCACGTACAGACTTCAGAGCTGGCCGAGCTCCTCGGCTACCGCCAGCGCCCAGGTGTGCACGTGCGCACGGTCGCGCCAATCACCCGCCTTCGTCTTGGCCATGGCGCTGGCCGGGAAGCCCTTCGCGGTCGATTCGAGACGGCCTCCGAAGGTGACCTCGCCGCGGGCGCCGATCTGCGACATCACCGTTGCGACGTGCCTGACGGGCGGGATGGCGCCGGCAACGGCGGAGTCGTCGAGCGGGCCGCTGCTCACCAGCCAGACCGGCCGCTCGCGCAACGCCGCGGCGTGGCGACGGGCGAAGTGCCGGGCATCACGGTGCCAGCGTGTGGCGTACAGAGCCCCGGCGATCACGACAGAGTCGACGCCGTCAAGGCTCCGAACGTCGCGAGCAGGCTTGACGGCGGTCTTCAGCCCGACCGCTGCGAGCTCGTCGCCGATCATCTCGGCGAGCCCGGCCGTGCCTCCACGCTTGGACCCGTAAGCGATGAGAACTTGCACAGAACCCCCTTCTCGAGCACCCGCGATCATTGAACGACCATCCGGGCCGACCTCTCCAGAGGCGAAGGACACCTTCTTGGTGGCGGGGCCGTCCTCTCCGACCGACTTGGCGCCTCGAGGACACCGACGTGTCGCTCGGCTGTCGCCACCTGACAGTGCTGCCGCATTACTGTCAGGTGGACCGAAGATGACGACATACCAGGTGACAAGCGACGGAGACGGACACGACCTGGTCGCTTCCTGGCCTGACCTCCCGGAACGGGCGAATCATCCCGTTGCGACGTTCAAAGAGCTGAAGCTCGCCACGGCCGCAAAGAGCGTTCTCAACGCTGCTTCGCGCTACCGGTGGCACCGGTGGATCCAACTCCAGGACGAGGGCCTCTTCACAGACGAGCGGGTGGGGGCAGATCCGACCGAGCGTCCGGCGA
>PMZN01000159.1:0-3715 GCA_003170375.1 Acidimicrobiaceae bacterium
CCAGCGAGCCCGGCACGCGCTATGAGCTCGCGCTGATCGATCCGCCGTACTCCTTCGACGACTGGCCTGCGCTGCTCGACTTGCTGGGAGCGGACCTCGCGGTCTTGGAGACGTCCGCTCCTGTCGCGCCCGGAGAGAGATTTCTGGTCCGCCGCGAGTACCGCTACGGCGGTACGCTCGTCACGCTGGTCGAAGCCCGCGTGCTCGGCCGTCATGATCCGAGAACCCCCGAGAAGGACACCGTGTGACTGTCGCTTTGTTCCCCGGCTCGTTCGACCCGTTCCACAACGGGCACCTCGAGGTCGCAGAGCGCGCCTCGAGGCTGTTCGACGCGCTCGTGGTGGCTGTGGTCACGAACCCACAAAAGGGCGAGCGCCTTTTCGACGTTGCAGAGCGCGAGGAGATGATCGCCGAGTCCCTGGCGCACCTGGACTCGGTCCGGATCGTGTCGATGTCGGTCCTGGTCGTCGAGGTCGCCCTCGAGGTCGGGGCCAACGTCATCGTCAAAGGCCTGCGTGCGGTGTCCGATTTTGAGAACGAGCTGCAGATGGCACAGATGAACCAGCACCTCTCGGGTATCGAGACGCTGTTCCTGCCGACGAGCTCGTCCCACTCGTTCGTCGCTTCGAGGCTCATCCGCGAAGTCGTTCGCTATGGAGGTGACGTGAGCGAGTTCGTACCGCCCCCCGTTGCCAGCCGGTTGAAGGAGCTGCGACCGTGACCGACATCCACGACACCGAAGGTACCGAGCCCGGAGCCGGCCAACCAGTTGCCGATCCAGGCGGAGCCGAGGACCTGCTCGAGGAGCTCATCGAGATCATCACCTCCGCGAAGTCGATGCCGCTCTCGTCGTCCGCGATCGTCACCCGGGACGAGGTGCTCGACCTGCTCGAAGCGATCCGTGACGAGCTGCCCGAGGAGCTCCGCCGGGCCCGCCGGCTGCTCAAGGACCATGAGGAGCTGCTGGCTGCCGCGAGGCGGGAGGCGGCCGACATCGTCAGCGACGGCAGGGTCCAGTCCGAGCGCATGGTCCAGCGGACAGAGATCGTCCGCCAGGCCGAGCACCGGGCAGTGCGGATCGTCGAGGATGCCGAAGCCGAAGCGCGCCAAATGCGCCACGAGGCCGAGGACTACGTCGACCAGAAGCTCGCCGGCTTCGAGATCGTGCTCGACCGGACGCTGAAGACGGTGCGGGCCGGCCGCGAACGGCTTGCCTCGGTGCCGCCGCCCCAGCCCCAGCCCGGCGAAGAGGCGCTGGGCGAGCTCGGCGACGACGCCTGGCTCTCGGGTGAGGGGTTCTTCGACCAGGATCTGGAGTGACCAGGACCGGCCGAGGCGGACCCTTTGTCGTCGCGGTGGCCGTGTTGCGCAAGAATCCAGGCACGCGGCGTCGGCTGAAGGTCACCGGCCCGATCGCCGATCTCGACGTGAGCAACTCCCGTGTGGAGCCGGGTTCCGCCGTCGAGTTGGACGTGGTGCTCGAGTCGGTGCTCGGTGGCGTGGTAGTGACGGGCACCGTCTCGGCTTGTTGGGAGGGCGAGTGCCGCCGGTGCCTCGAGACGGCGACGGGTCGCCTCCTAGCCCGGGTCCGTGAGGTCTACACCGACCACGCGGATCCCGAGATCGAGTACGCGATGACCGACGACTGGCTCGATCTTGAGCCCCTTGCTCACGATGCCTGTATCCTCGAGCTGCCGCTCGCGCCGCTCTGTGGGCCCGATTGCCTCGGGCTCTGCCCCGAGTGCGGCGTGAACCGTAACCACGAGACCTGCACCTGCACTGAGAAGACCGACCCGCGGTGGGCCGGCCTTGCCGGGCTTGGCGCACTCGAAGCGATACCCGAGTGGAGAAAGTGACGATGGCAGTCCCCAAGAAGAAGACCTCGAAGTCGAAGAGCCGAAGCCGGCGCGCGTCGGCCTGGACGCTGGAGGCTCCCTCGCGCAGCCTCTGTCCTCAGTGCAACCGGGCGAAGCTGCCGCACGTCGTCTGCCCGCATTGCGGGTGGTACAAGGGTCGCCAGGCGGTCGAGGTCAACTGACCGTCGTGGCGCCGACCACCAAAGCGGGTGCCGCGCCGCCGCCTGTCGCCTCGCTGCCCGTCGCCGTTGACGCCATGGGTGGGGACCGTGCCCCTGCTGAGATCATTGCCGGAGCCCGGCGCGCTGCCGAGGAGCTAGGGATCCCCGTCGTGCTGGTCGGTCCGACCGACGGCTCCCTCGGTGACACTGGTGGGCTGGAAGTGCTGCCGGCCTTTGAGGTCATAGCGATGAACGACGACCCCGCCCAGAGCGTGCGGACCAAGAGGGACTCGACACTCGTGCGCGCTGCGGAGGCGGTGCGCGACGGCCGCGCGTCCGCAATGGTGAGCGCCGGCAACACCGGAGCCACCATGGCCAGTGCCTTGTTGCGCATGGGCCGGTTGCCGGGCGTCGCCCGCCCGGCGATCGCAGCGCTCATCCCGGCGGTCAGTGGGCGCCCGGCGGTTCTAGTCGACGCGGGTGCGAACGCCGANNGGCGGTTCGGCATCCCCGCCCCGAAGGTCGCGCTGTTGTCTATCGGGGAGGAGCCCACGAAAGGCAACCAGCTCGCCAAGGAGGCTCACGCGCTGTTGGCCGCCGGCGTGGGAGTTGACTTCGTGGGAAACGTGGAGGGCCGGGACCTGCTCGAGGGCAACGTCGATGTGATCGTGACCGACGGCTTCACCGGAAATGTGGCGCTGAAGTCGCTCGAGGGGGCGCTGCGGGCCCTGTTCGATGTTCTCGGCCGCGTGATCGACGCGTCCCCCGAGACGCGTGCCGCGGGAAGCGTGCTCGGTCCTGAGCTCCTCGTTTACGCACAACGGCTCGACCCGGAGGAGACCGGCGGAGCGATGTTGCTCGGCGTGGACGGCGTATGTGTCATCAGCCACGGGAGCTCGTCGGCGAGGGCGATCCTCAATGCCGTGCGCGTCGCCCACGAGGCGGCGACGGGCGACTTGGTCGGATCATTGCGCGAGGCAGTCGCCAGGACCTGAGCAGCGCCTCACAAGGCTCGCCGCATCTGTCAGAGAGACGGCGCCGTCCCCGAGCGAATGGCGGGGACAACGAGCGATGTCGTTCGGCAGGCTTTAACATGGTGCGAAGGCAATACGAAGGAGCCCAGGTGGCNNGTGGCCGAGACGACCGGTGCGATCATGAGCCGTGGCGAGGTACTCGAGCTCGTCCGATCCCAGCTCGCGGAGATCCTCGAGATCGACATCTCAGAGATCAGTGAGTCCTCTTCGTTCGCCGACGACCTCAACGCGGACTCGCTCGCACTGATCGAGCTGGTCGAGGCGCTCGAGGAGGAGCTCAGCGACCGACTGCCGGGCTTCCGCATCGACGACGAGGATCTCGAGGACCTTCGTACCGTGCGTGACGCCGTGGATTATGTGAGCGCGAAGGTCGAGGCGGCCTGAGCAATCCGACAGGCGAGCCTCAGCCAGAGAGCGCGAAGCTTCGCCGAGCGCTTCGCGATTACCCCGTCGACGGTGACCTGTTGCATCAGGCGCTGTCTCACCGTTCCTACTGCGCCGAGTGGGGCGGCCGGCCTTCCAACGAGCGCCTCGAGCTGCTCGGTGACGCCGTCCTGGGCCTTGTCGTCGCTGACCACCTGTACCGGGCCTTCCCGGACCTCACCGAAGGAGATCTCGCGCGGCTGCGCGCGTCGGTCGTGAGCACCGAGGCGCTAGCGCCGGT
>PMZN01000159.1:3740-12284 GCA_003170375.1 Acidimicrobiaceae bacterium
TCCCTCGGGCTCGCGGGGGCCACCCATTTCGTCGTCGGCCTGCTGGAGGACCCGATCGAGGTCATCGCCGAGGGCCGGCTCGGCGACCCGAAGAACTGGTTGCAAGAGCTGGCGGCGCAGCTCAACCTCGACTTCCCGTCGTACAACGTGACCGACAAGGGGCCGGACCACGCCAAGGTCTTCTTCGCGGAGGTAACCGTGGCCGGAGAGGTACTGGGTCGCGGCACGGGTACCTCGAAGAAGATCGCCGAGCGCGTCGCGGCCGCTGCCGCGCTCGAGGTCATAGAGGCCCGACAGGGCGACGACCCTGCCAGTTGAGTGCCCGAGCTTCCCGAAGTCGAGACGGTTCGCCGGGGCCTGGAGGGCGCGGTCGTCGGGCGCCGGATCGTCGGGGTCCAAGTGCTCGGGCGCCGGACCGTTCGGCGCCAGTCGCCAGCCGAGCTCGCGACCCGTCTCACGGGGCGGACGTTCACCGCAGCGGGCCGCCGTGGCAAGTTCCTGCTGCTGTCGCTCGACGATGACGCTGTGCTGGTCGTCCATCTGCGCATGAGTGGCCAGCTGCTTCACCTGAGCGGCACGCAACCGTGGCCAATCGCCCCGCACACCCATGTGGTGGTGGCGCTCGGAGACGGTACGGAGCTGCGCTTCGTCGATCCGAGGACCTTCGGGGAATGGTTCGTCTCGTCCGACGTCGACGGGCGCGGCGTCCCCCTCGAGCTTGCGCATCTCGGGCGGGACCCGCTGCTGGAGGGACTGCCGACCGCCTACCTCGCGGCCCACTTCGCCGGCCGCCGCGTCCGGCTCAAGGGCCTGCTCACCGATCAGCGGATCGTCGCCGGCATCGGGAGCATCTACGCCGACGAGATCTGTTTTCGGGCAAAGCTCAGGCCAGACCGCTCCGGAGCTTCGCTGAGTGACACTGAGGTCGCCTCTCTCGCCAAGGCCGCCCGGGCCGTGCTCCGCGAGGCCGTGGCGTCGCGAGGCTCGTCCTTGCGGGACCTGCGTTACCGTGACCTCACCGGCGAGGTGGGGTCCTTTCAAGAACGACACGCTGTCTACGACAGAGCGGGGGAGCAGTGCCGGCGTTGTGGGAGCCAGGTCGTGCGGCTCAAGATCGGGGCGCGGGCCGCCTACTTGTGCGAAGGCTGCCAGCTCTGAGGGCCGGGCGCCGGTGACGAGCCGAAACGCTCGGCCAATCCCCGGGGTCCCGCTCCGGCACGGATAACGTGATCCCAACGTGTTCCTGAAAACGCTGACTCTCAAGGGTTTCAAGTCGTTCGCCGACCCGACGACGATCGAGCTNNGCCCAAGGGCCCAAGGTCGTCCGTTCAACGAAGATGGACGACGTCATCTTCGCCGGTACCTCGAGACGGCCCGCGCTCGGGCGTGCCGAAGTCTCCCTGACGATCGACAACGCTTCGAGACGCCTGCCGGTGGAGGTGGCGGAGGTCACCATCACAAGGACGTTGTTTCGGACAGGCGAGAGCGAGTATGCGCTCAACGGGGCACCGTGCCGGCTGCTCGACATACAGGAGCTTCTTTCTGACGCCGGAGTTGGCCGCCAGCAGCACGTGATCGTCAGCCAGGGACAACTCGACTCGGTGCTCCAGGCGCGCCCGGAGGATCGGCGCATGGTGATCGAGGAGGCCGCAGGGGTCCTCAAGTTCCGCCGCCGCCGCGAGAGGGCTGAGCGCCGCCTCGAATCCAGCGAACAGAACCTCCTTCGGCTGCAGGACCTGCAGCGAGAGGTGCGGCGACAGCTCCGGCCGCTCGAGCGTCAGGCCGAGGCGGCCCGCCGGCACGATGGGCTCGTCGCCGAGTTGCGGGCGCTCCGGTTGCATCTAGCCGGTCGTGAGATCGGCTCGCTCGGACGGCGGCTCGAGAGCGCCGAGCGTTCGCATGCCGAGCTCACCGAGCAGGAGGCCACCCAGCGCAACGAGCTGGCGCGTCTCGACGATCTGTGTGCCTCGACCGAAGCAGCGCTCACCGAGTTGCAGGCCTGGGACGGGGCGGACCGGCTCGGGCGTGCCGAGCGCCTGCTCGAGCGCCAGCGTGGCGTGGCGAACGTGGTTGCCGAGCGGCGCCGCACCGTCGCCGGGTCGCTCGCGGCTGTGACGGAGGCGGACGTTGTCGCGTCACTCGAAGCCGAGTCGTCTCGCCTCGTAGCGGACCTGTCCGCCGCCGAGGCGGCTGCCAGCTCACTCGTGCCCGAACGCGAGACGCTCGAGAGGCTCGAGGAAGGGCTGCGGCGCGACGAGGCGAGGTTCGTGACTGTCGCAGGCCCCGGCGATGTCGCGGATGGCTCCGTCGGGGAGCGATCAGCGGAGTCGCCCGGCTCTGCTGGGCCGCTGGACGCTCGCAGTGCTCGTCAACAGCACGATGCGGCGCTCACCCGGTCGTCGAACGCGCGGGAGGCGGTCGCGCGACTGGCCGAGCGTCTAGCCAGTTTCGATCGCGTGCGCGCCGAGCATGAGCTGCGCTTGGCGGAGCTGGCGGCGGAGCTGGAGGCGTCCAAGGTCGCCGACGAGCGGCTCCGGACCGAGCACGAAAGACTTGTGGCGGCGGAACAGGCCGCCGAGGCACATGGACGCGAGAGCGAGTTGCGCGCGCGCACGGCGGCGGATCGCTCGCACACGCTCGAGGCCCGGGTCGAGGCACTGCAAGCAGCGCTCGACGAGACCCGGGCGCGCGCAGGCGTCGAGCGCCTCGCAGGTCTGCCGGGAGTTCTGGGAACGCTCGCGGATGTTGTCGACGTCGACGATGGCTGTGAGCGCGGTTTCGAGGCGGCCGTCGAGGACGCTCTCGGCACGGTCGTGGTCGACGGGACCAGCCAGGCGCGTGACGCGTTGCGCCACCTGCACGACGCCGGCCTCCACGGCGGCGTGTTGCCGACCGGCGGGTCTCAGGTGACCCTGCCGGTGCCGGGGCCACTGCCCACACAGCTCGTGGGGAGAGCGGAGCTGCTGCGTGATCGGGTCAAGTCACAGGCTCGAGGTGTCAGCACCGTGCTTGATCAGCTTCTCGCCGGCGTCCTGCTCTGTCGGGGCGGGCTCATCGAGGCGCTTCGCCTCGCCGAGGAGCTGCCTGGCTACACGATCGTGACGATCGAGGGCGACCGTCTCTCGGCGCGGGGATGGCGGATCGGAGCGGCCCGCTCGGGAGCGACCCGCGCCGCCCTCGAAACCGTCCGGCGCGACGCCGAGTCCGCCTTCGGGTTCGCACGCACGGCGATGGCCGAGGCGCAAGTCGATCGCGAGGTGCTCGCCGGCGCCCGCGCGGAGACCATCGAGGCCACCAGGCGCTTCGACAATGCAGTCGCTGCGCGCACGCATACGCAGGTTGGCCAAGCACAGTTGACCCAGCGCCTCGTCCAGCTAGAGGCCGAGCGGAACGACGCGTCGTCGGCCCACGAGGCTGCTCTGGGGCTGCTCGCGGCAACCCAGGCGGAGGTCGCCCTGCGCGAGGCCGAGATTGCCAGAGCCGAAGGGGCCGAGCTCGAGGCCCTCGCCGCGGCAGAGGAAACGGCCCGAGCCCGCAAGGCACTAGACGACCGTGCTCGCTCCCTTGCTGGTTTGAGGGCTGAGCTCGGCATGCGTGCTGCGGGGCTGGAAGAACGGAAGACACTGCTCGCCGCTCGCCGCGACGAGGTCGAGCGGCGACTCTTCGGCCTTGACGCGGCTCGTTCGGACGCTGCCGCCAGGAGGGAATCGCTCGAGGCCGCCGAGCTCGCGCTGGCGCGCATCGCGGGCGAGCTTGTCCGCCTGGAGGTCGAGCTGACGGCGGCACGGGAGCGCCTCCGAGCCGAGCGCGCGGAGCAGGAGCTGGCGGTCACCAGCGCCGTCGACCGTTTGCGCCGGGTGCGAGACGAACGTGGCGTCGCTGAGCGCGATCTCACAGGCGGGCGTGAGCTCGCGCAGCGGGTCGAGCTGGAACGCGCCGAGGCGAGGCTCCGGCTGGAGACGGCTGTGGAGGCGCTGCGACGGGAGCTCGAGTGCGAGCCCGACGAGGCCATCGCGGCGCCGTGCCCCGAGCTGCCCGCCGGCATCCCCGCGCAGGCCAGGGTGCGCGAGCTCGATCGCGAGCTCCGGTTGATGGGCCCGGTGAACCCTCTTGCACTCGAGGAGCTCGCTGCTCTAGAGGAGCGGGACCGGTTTCTCGCCGAGCAGCTCGAGGACGTCCGGGGCGCTCGCCGGGAGCTCGGACGGGTCATCCGCGCAGTCGACGAGGAGATCGTGGGCGTCTTCACCCAGGCGTTCGCGGATGTCGCCCGGCACTTCGAGAGCCTGTTCACGATGTTGTTCCCCGGAGGCACCGGCCGCCTCAGCCTGGTCGAGCCCGAGGACCTGCTCTCGACCGGGGTCGAGATCGAGGCCCGCCCGGCCGGACGCAACGTCAGGCGGCTCTCACTGCTGTCAGGAGGCGAGCGCTCGCTCGTGGCCCTAGCGTTCCTCTTCGCCGTTTTCCGCAGCCGCCCGTCGCCGTTCTATGTGATGGACGAGGTCGAGGCGGCCCTGGACGACGTGAACCTTCATCGTTTCCTCGATCTCGTCGAGGAGTTCCGTGCCGACGCTCAGCTGATAGTCGTCAGCCACCAGAAACGGACCATGGAGGCAGCAGACGTCCTCTACGGCGTGACCATGCAGCCGGGCGGGGCGTCGAAGGTCGTGAGCGAGCGGATGGGGCGCCCGTCGGCCCACAGTGCCTCCCTCGAGTAGCAGGCGGCCCGCCGTGGTCGGCCGGTGCTGATCAGGACGCGTCCCGGTACCTTCGTCGTCGCCAGGTAGTCTGCGCACGTCATGACCCTCGTGATCGTCCTCGTCGTCGCCGTCGTGCTGGCCGTCTCCGGGGGGCTCGTTGTCGGCACGCGCTCGCGCCGCCGCGGCGCAGCGCTCCCGGAGGACGGCGCCCCGCACCCAGGCGCCCCGCAGCCTACGGTGCCGGTCACGACCGCAGCGGAAACGGAGACCTCTCCGACGCTCGAGGTCGAGGCCGGTCGCCCGGTGCTGAGAGACCGGCTCGGACGCGCCCGAGGCCTGCTGGCGGGCTACTTCGATCAGGTCCGGGGCCGTAAGGCCATCGACGAGGCGACGTTCGAGGAGCTCGAAGAGGCGCTCATCCTCGCCGACGTGGGTGTCACGACGACGACGCGAGTCCTCGGGGACATTCGGGACAAATTGCGCAGCGGTGTCCTTTCTGCGACCGACCCGCCGGCTCTCCTCCAGGCGCTCCAGGACGATCTCATCTCGATGTTCGAGGGCGATGTCGAGTCGCTTGCCTACGCCGATGGCGACGGGCCGACCGTGTGGCTCTTCGTCGGCGTGAACGGGGTTGGCAAGACCACGACCATCGGCAAACTTGCCCTGCGAGAGATGCAGTCAGGGCGTGGGGTGGTCTTGGCAGCCGGGGACACGTTTCGGGCCGCTGCGGGTGAGCAGCTCGAGTCCTGGGCCGAGCGCGCCGGTGCCCGGATCGTCAGGGGCTCCGACGGTGCGGACCCTTCTTCGGTCATATTCGACGCTGTTCAGCACGCAGCCTCCCGGGGTGCGGGACTCGTGCTGGCTGATACCGCGGGGCGCCTGCACACCAAGGTGAACCTGATGGACGAGCTGCGCAAGGTACGCCGCGTGGCCGAGCGACCTCCGGGCCAGCTGACCGAGGTGCTCCTCGTGCTCGATGCCACGACCGGCCAGAACGGCGTAGTCCAGGCACGTCAGTTCACCGAGGCGGTCGGCGTGACGGGCATCGTTCTCACCAAGCTCGATGGCACGGCCAAAGGTGGCGTGGTGCTCGCGATCCGATCTGAGCTCGGACTGCCGATCAAGCTCGTCGGGGTCGGTGAGGCTCCAGCGGACCTCGTGCCGTTCGATCCGGTGGAGTTCGTGTCGGCGCTGTTCGGCTGACGCGTACGCGTTCGTCGTCGCCAACGGTGCCCGGGCCGCGGCCCGACTAACCTGAGCTGACTCATGTTTGACACCTTGACCGATCGTTTCGATGCAATCTTCACGCGCCTTCGCGGCCGCGGCCGGCTAGGCGACGCCGAGGTTGCCGAGGTTCTCCGCGAAATCCGAGTCGCGCTTCTCGAAGCTGACGTCAACCTCGCCGTCGTCCGGGCTCTCATCGAAGCCATCCGCGTCCGCTGCACAGGGGCCGAGCTGGCTAAGCATCTCACCCCTGCCCAACAGGTCATCAAGGTGGTCAACGAGGAGCTCACGGCCACCCTGGGCGGTGAGGCGCTGAAGATCAGCTACGCGTCGAAGCCCCCGACAGTCGTGCTGCTCGCCGGCCTCCAAGGCTCCGGCAAGACGACCGCCTCCGCCAAGCTGGCCCGCTGGTTCCGCCAGCAAGGGCGCCATCCCTATCTGATCGGCGCCGACCTGCAACGCCCGGCAGCTGTCGAACAGCTACGGGTGCTCGGTGCCGAGATCGGCGTCGGCGTCTACTCCGAGCCGACCGATCCGGTCTCGGTCGCCCGCGGCGGCCTGGCCGAGGCCCAGCGCCTGGGGCGCGATGTCGTCATCGTCGACACCGCCGGCCGTCTCGCCATCGACCGGGAACTGATGGACGAGGTGCGGCGGGTGTCCGACGCGGTGCGCCCGAACTACACGTTCTTCGTCGTCGATGCGATGACGGGTCAAGATGCCGTCCAGACTGCTGAGGCCTTCCACCAGGCATTGCAGCTCGACGGCATCATCTTGACAAAGGTTGACGGTGACGCGCGCGGCGGCGCCGCCCTCTCGGTCAAGCAGGTCGTAGGACGGCCGATCGCGTTCTTGTCCACTGGAGAACGGGTGGCCGACTTCGAGACTTTCCACCCTGACCGTCTCGCCAGCCGGATCCTCGGAATGGGCGACGTGCTCAGCCTCATCGAGAAGGCCGAGCGCGAGTACGACGAGGAAGTCACCGGCCAGGCGCTAGAGCGGCTCCAGGCGGGGACCTTCACGCTCGATGATTTCCTTGATCAGCTCCGCCAGCTCAAGAAGATGGGCCCGCTCACGGGACTGTTGTCGCTGATGCCGGGTGTTCCGAAGGAGATGCGTGACGCTAAGGTCGATGATCGCGATGTCGGCAAGATCGAGGCGATCATCTGCTCGATGACACCCCTCGAGCGCACCGACCCGACGGTGCTGGACGGTTCGCGCCGGCTCAGGATCGCGCATGGAAGTGGCACTTCCACCACCGAGGTCAATAATCTCCTGCGGCAGTTCAAAGAGATGCAGAAGATGATGCGGGGCATCGGGCCGATGGCCAAGCTCATGGGCGGCGGTCGGCCCGGTAACCCGTCCAAGTCGAGCAAGGGCACCCGCAAGAAAGTCAAGGGCGGTCGCATCACCCCATCCTCGAGGGGTCTCGGCCCGACCCGATAATAGTCTCCACCACGAAAGAAGGAAGAAACCCCGTGACCGTCAAGCTCCGCCTCATGCGCATGGGCAAGAAGAAGCAGCCCACCTACCGCGTCGTCGTGGCCGACAGCCGTTCGCCCCGAGATGGGCGGTTCATAGAGGCCGTCGGCACTTATGCGCCCCGCATGGAACCATCCACCATCGAGATCGACAATGCCCGAGCCCTGGGCTGGCTGGCCAAGGGCGCTCAACCCACCGAGACTGTGCGCAAGTTGCTCGTGATCTCGGGAGCCTGGGAGCAATTCGAGTCGAGTCGCCCCCCCAAACAGGTCTCTGAGCGCCACGCCCGCCCGGGCCGCTCCACGACACCTGCCAAGAAGGCACCTGCCAAGAAGGTGGCTGCCGGCAAGGCTGCCGCCAAGCAGGTGCCCGCCGGTGATTCACAAGCTGAAGCCGAAAGCTGAGTGAGGCAATGACCGACACCGGAAGCAACCCCTTCGCCGAACCGGACTTCAGTGCCCTTCACTCTTCGGGCGCCGAAGATGCAACAGACGAGGGCTACAGCGATGAGGACGTAGAGGACGAGCTTGAAGACGAAGACGAAGACGAGCTCGATGAAGGCGAGGAGTTCGACGATTTCGACGAGGTTCCCGTGAAAGCCGCGGCCGTGAGCGAGCGTGCGGACGACGCGGACGACGCGGGCAACCGCGTCGAAGGTGGGACAGCGCGCTCGGTGCTCGAGCACGTCGCGCGTTCCATCGTGGACGACCCAGAAGGCGTGGCGGTCGACGTTGGTGAGACCCGGACTGGTATCCGCCTTTCCCTTCGTGTCGCCCAAGGCGACATGGGGCGGATCATCGGCCGACGCGGACGCACCGCTCAGGCGCTGCGCACCCTCGTGCGTGCGGCAGCGGCCCGCGACGGCCAGGAGGCGTCGGTCGACATCGTCGACTGAGCACGAGATGGTGCCGGAGTCGGGTGGCGACGGGAGCGAGCGGCCACTCCTCGAGGTGGGCCGTATCGCGAGGCCGCATGGGCTGGCGGGACAAGTCGTGGTCGCGCTCATCACCAATCGCACCGAACGGCTCACTCCCGGAGCTGAGCTCACGTGCTACCTCGTCGTCGCTCCGTCCACTCCCGAGCCGCCTGACGCGTCGGACCCGCTCTGCACGCCCAATGCGCCAGGCGCGCGTTCGGGGCCAAG
>PMZN01000007.1:0-18421 GCA_003170375.1 Acidimicrobiaceae bacterium
CGACGGACAGGAGAAGCAGCGTGAAGCTAGTCGTGGTGCCCATCGAGAAGCCGGAAGACCTCAATGTGATCCTGGGCCAGGCGCACTTCATCAAGACCGTCGAGGACCTCCACGAGGTGCTCGTCGGCTCGAGCCCGCACCTGCGCTTCGGGTTGGCTTTCTGCGAGGCGTCGGGCAAGTGCCTGGTCCGGCATTCGGGCAACGACCCGGAGCTCGAGGACCTGGCCGTTCGCAACGCTCTGGCGTTGGCAGTGGGCCACTGCTTCGTCGTCTTCGTCCGCGAGGGCTACCCGGTGAACGTGCTCAACCAGCTGAAACAGGTTCCCGAGGTCTGCACCGTCCACTGCGCGACCGCCAATCAAGTGGAGGTCGTGCTGGCCGAGTCGGACCTCGGCCGCGGTGTCCTCGGAGTGATCGATGGTTCGCCCCCGCGCGGTGTGGAGACCGACCAGGACATGGCCGACCGGAAGTCCCTCTTGCGCTCCATCGGCTACAAGCTCTGAGCTCGGACCTGTCGGCGCCTTCGAGATGTCCCACTCACTGATCGTCTTCAGGCATTCGAAGTCCGACTGGTCGGCGGACTACGGCGGTCCGGACCTCGAGCGGCCCTTGGCGAAACGGGGCCGGAAGGCGGCGAGGGCGGCCGGCCGCTTCCTGGCCGCCACGGAGGTGCCGGATTCGGTCATCTGCTCTCCCGCGCTGCGTGCGACCGCGACGCTCGCCCTGGCAAGCGAGGCCAGAGATTGGGTGTTCTCCGTGCGCGAGTCCGATGCCCTCTATGACGAGGGCGTCGAAGGCCTGTTCGGCGAGGTCCGCCGAGAGCCAGAGGCCACGCGGTTGCTCATGGTCGTCGGTCATGAGCCCACCTGTTCGGAAACCGTAAGACTCCTGATCGGCGGCGGTCTTGTCCGGATGCCGACCGCAGCACTCGCCCGGATCGACCTCCTGGTCGACGAGTGGGGCGAGGTCGGCCCGGGGACCGGAGTGCTGTCGTGGCTCGTCGTGCCGCGCGTGATCGGGGCCTGATCGCGTGACTTCTGCCTCTGGCCCCGGCGGCGCAACGGCGGCGGGCTCTCGCATCGTGAGCCGGCCGCCCGTCCTCGAGTGCGCCGGCCTCACCAAGAGCTTCGGCACCCGCCTCGCCGTCGACGGTGTCGGTTTTCGGATCGCCGAAGGCGAGGTGTACGGCCTGCTCGGGCCGAACGGCGCCGGCAAGACGACGACTATGAAGATGGTGTGCGGCCTCCTGGAGCCTGACAAGGGGAGCATCTCGATCGCCGGCCAGCAGGCGATCGGCAACCTCGAGGTGAAGGGCCTCATCGGCTACGTGCCCCAAGAGGTCGCCTTGTACCCCGATCTCACCGCTTACGAGAACCTGGCGTTCCTCGCCAGGTTGTACAAGCTCGGGCGGCGAACCGTGGCCGCTCGAGTAGAGGAGGCACTCGAGCTGACCGAGCTGAGCGACAGGCGCAACGATCGGCTCGACTCGTTCTCGGGCGGCATGAAACGGCGTATGAACATCGCAGCGGGACTTCTCAATCACCCGAAGCTGCTCGTGCTCGACGAGCCGACTGTCGGGGTCGATCCCCAGAGCCGCCACGCCATCTTGGAACGGGTGCAGGCTTTCGGGCGAGAAGGACTCGCCGTCGTGTACACGACGCACTACATGGAGGAGGCCGAGCGCGTCTGCGACCGTGTCGGCATCATCGACCATGGTCGCCTGATCGCAGAGGGGACGCGGCGCGAGCTGGTGGCCCAGCTCGGTGAGCAGGACCGCATCGAGCTCAACGCGTCGGGAGACCTCGAACGCCTCGCCGAGGCGTGCCGAGCCGTCGACGGGGTGAGCAGCGCCGCGACAGCGGAGAACTCCGTGCATCTCGTCGCCACCGAAGGCCGACACCTTTTGCCGGCCATCTTGGAGGCGGCCGACGCGGCGGACATCTCGATCACGAGCGTCGATGTCGTCGAGCCCGACCTCGAGGCGGTGTTCTTGAATCTCACGGGCACGGCCCTGCGGGAGTGAGGCTGCCATCCGTACGGCCCTCGCCATCGCCCGTAAGGACCTGCGCCAGCGCGTCCGCGATCGCTCGGCGATCGTCGTAGGGGTTATCGCCCCTGTCGTGATCGCCGGGCTGATGAGCCTTGCTTTCAACGGTGTGAACAGCTTTCACTTCACACTGGGGCTGGTCGAGCTCGACCACGGCCCGGTGGCAGCCCAGCTGGTGAAGGCTCTCGACGCGCCCCAGTTGAGAAAGGTCATCACGGTCGAGAAGCTGACCTCGACCAAGCTCGCCGGCACGGAGATAATGAGCGGTGAGCTGGCTGCAGCTCTGGTGATCCCGGCGGGCTTCTCGTCGGCCGCGACCAGTCCACACCCCGAACCTCTCACCACGGTCACGTCGAACAACGCCACGATCGCCGGCGACGTCACGACTTCCATCGTGTCGTCGTTCGAGGCGCAGGTGAACGCCGACCGCCTCGCTTTTGCCGTCGCCCTCGCCGCGGGCGCGCCAAAGGCCGAGACTTCAAAGCTGATAGGCGTGGTCTCGACGCTCCGCATCCCCATTCAGGCCGTCGAACGCCCCATCGGCGCCCACGAGCTGAAGGTGATCAGCTACTACAGCCCGGGGATGGCGATCTTCTTCCTGCTGTTCACGATCAACTACACAGCACGCAGCTTCTTCGTCGACCGTTCCCAAGGCATGATCGAGCGCATGCGTGCGGCCCCGGTCCGTCCCGTCGAGATACTGCTCGGCAAGGCCATATCCGTGTTCGTCTACGGAGTCGTCAGCCTCGCGACCATCGGCGTCGTCACCACGGCGGCCTTCGGCGCTGACTGGGGCGCTCCCCTGCCCGCAGCGCTGCTCGGGCTGGCGCTCGTCTTCTCTGTGATCTGCCTCACTGCCTTGGTGATGGGCCTCGCTCGGACCCAGCGCCAAGCCGAGGGCATCGCCTCGATCATCATCTTCGGCCTGGCTCTGCTCGGCGGCGACTTCTTCTTCATCTCGAGCGCACCTTCGACCATAAAGCACTTGGCGCTGCTGACTCCCAACGGGTGGGCGATCCGTGGCTTCACCGATCTTGCGACCATCGGGGGAGGGCTCGGCACGATCGTCGAGCCGGTAGTGGCCATTCTCGTGTTGAGCGCGGTTGTCGGCGCCATCGCGCTCGGCCTCGCTCGCCGGGCAGTGACCTCATGAGGGCGCTCGCCATAGCGAGGGCCTCAGGCCGCCGCGTGCTACGCGACCGGGTGGCGTTGTTCTTCTTGATAATCCTGCCCATCGTGGTCATCGTCGTCGTCGGCGCGGTCGCCCAAGGGTTCAACACGTTCCGCGTGGGAGTGGTCGACCTCGACGGGACCCAGGCGAGCCGTCAGCTCGTGGCCGAGCTCAGCCACGCCTCGGGGCTGGCGGTGATCGCTTATCCCAGCGTCGGCTCGCTCGAAAAGGCGGTGGCACGTTCGGAGATAAACACCGGCGTCGTGATCCCTCGGGGGCTGAGCACGGACGAGCTCAGCGCAAGAGCCGTGACGGTCGGCGTCATCGCCGAGCAGGCGAACAGCACCCAGCAGGCGGCGGGGACGCGGGTCACCTCGGTCGTGGAGGAGTTCGGGGCCAGGGTTGAGGCCGCTCAGTTCGCCACTCGCTACGGGGGCAGCTTCGTTCAGAACCTCAGCCGCGCGAGCTCCCTCGAGTCAAGCACGCCGCGTGTCGGGCTCTCCTCGCAGGTGGTCCATACGAGTCAAGGAAGTCTCCCACCGGGCTATGAGTACAGCGCACCGACCGAGCTCGTGCTGTTCGTCTTCCTGATGGCGATCGCCGGCGGTGCGACCATCGTCGAGACCCGGCGCTTGGGCATGTTCGAGCGCATGTCCGCGGCACCTGTGCGTCCCCGGACCATCATCGCCGGCGAGTCGATCACCTACGTCGTCATTGCCGCCGTGCAGTCTCTCGTCATCGTCGCGATAGGAAGTGTCGTGTTCGGCGTGTCGTGGGGGAACCCCTTGGCAGCCGCGGCGCTCCTCATCTTGTGGTGCCTGGTCGGCGCCGGCGCCGGGATGGTCGCGGGGACGTTCTTCCGCACGCCTGAGCAAGCGAGCGCGATGGGCCCGATCGTCGGGATCGTGTTCGCGATGCTCGGGGGGTGCATGTGGCCGCTCTCGATAGTCTCGACCACCATGCGCGAAATCGGCCACGCCACACCGCAGGCCTGGGCGGTCGACGCGTGGACCAACCTGTTGTCGAACCATGGGGACCTAGTCACGATCTCGCACGAGCTCGGCATTCTGGTTCTTTTCGCGCTCGGCTTCTTCGGCCTGGCAACCTTCAGGCTCAAGCGGATGCTGAGCTCTCGGGGTGCGTGAGGGGTGTGGCACGGCCGAGCGTACGGGGTACGAAAGGTCATGTTTTCTTGGGTGCCGCTAAGCTCGCGCCGTGTCCCGGGACCAGATGCTGATCGACGCGACGCGCCTTTACGGAGAGCTCGGCGATCCGCAGCTTCGGGTCGTCGACGCGACGGCGTTCCTTGTTCGTGAAGTTGCCGACGGCCCCTACACCGTCGAGAGCGGGCGGGGACGCTATGACGAGGCCCATATCCCCGGGGCGGTCTTCGCCGACATTCCCGGCGACCTGTCAGAGCCCGACTCCCCCTTTCGCTTCACCTTGCCTGGGCCGGAGCACTTCGCCCAGGCCATGGGCGCGCTTGGGGTGGGGCCGGGCACCCGGGTCGTCGCCTACGCGCAGGAGTCGCCGATGTGGGCGTCCCGGCTGTGGTGGCTGTTGCGCTATTTCGGGTTCGACGATGTGCGCGTGCTCGACGGCGGTCTGCCATCGTGGCGCCGGGCGGGATACCCGGTGAGCTCGGCGAGGCCCACCGTCGAACACTCGAGCTTCGTGGCGCGGCCTCGTCGTGAGCTACTGGCAACGAAAGATGACGTCTTGAGGGTCGTGGGCGGAGAACCGGCATGTCTGGTCAATGCGCTCACGCCACGGGCCTTCCGTGGGGAAGGGCCGGGCGCCTACAGCAGGCCGGGCCGGATCCCCGGATCGGTGAGCGCACCGGCACAGGCCCTCGTCGATCCGGGCACCTGGTGCTTTCGACCTCGGGACGAGCTGGCCAGTGAGCTCGGTGACCTGCTCGACACCGACCCGGGGCTTCCCGTGATCGCATACTGCGGTGGGGGCATCTCGGCCACGGTCGACATCTTCGTACTCTCGATGCTCGGCCGCGACGACGTTCTCCTGTACGACGGATCGCTCACCGAGTGGAGCGCAGACCCGCACCTGCCGCTCGAGGTTGGCTGAGCCTGTTGCTCAAAGCGGTCGTGTTCGATTGTGACGGCGTGCTGGTCGACAGCGAAAAGGCGGTGTTTGCGGGCATTGTGGCCGTCTTCGCCCGTTGGGGCGTCGATTGCCTCGTCACGGGCCCGGCGTCGAGCCTGTACGGCGCGTCGGTGTTCGAGGTCATCTCGGAGCTGGAACGCCGGCTCGGATGGCCTGTCGAGGTCGGCGAGGTCGCTCAGGAGCTCGACGCAGAGATCCGCGCGGCCATCGCCGGCGGTGTTCGTGCGATGGACGGAGCGATCGAGCTCCTCGAGGCGATCCGGGGATCCCGGCCGCTGGCGGTCGCATCCAACGGCTCTCGCGAGACCGTCGAGGTATCGCTGAGTGCGGCCTCGATCCCGCAGGTGTTCGACGCGGTCGTCACCCTCGAGGCTCCGCTTCGGCCCAAGCCGGCACCCGATCTCTACCTCCGTGCCTGCGAGCGGCTGCGCGTGGTGCCGGCGCGCGCCATCGCGGTCGAGGACTCCGTGCCGGGGGCGCGGGCGGCACGCGCCGCCGGGCTCATGGTCGTCGGCGTAGGACCGGCGCCCGGTCTCCAGGCAGTCGCCGACACGGTTGTGCCCAATCTGTGCGATTCGCAGTTCCTGGACCTGCTGGGGCTCGAAACGCTCCAGGTGTAGAGGACGGCGCGGGGCGGGCGTCCCGCCTGCTACGGCGCAGGCGATCTGCCGATGGGATCGTAGAGGGCGGCCTTGGCAAGGAAGTTCCGGTACCGGCTGCGGATGTCTTCCAGGTCGTTCGGCTCGGCCACGGACTCCTCGGCGCTTCGGACGATCATCTCTGCCTGGCGCGCGAGAACCAGCCGCTGTTCGGCGGTCGTGGTCTCTTCCATGACGCGGGTGAGCGCGTCCACCATGTGGATGATCACGACCGGCATGCCCCGAGCTGATTGCCGGATCTTGTCGAATGCCCGGTTGGCCGTGCGGGCGTAGGACGGATCGGGCTCGATGAGCCGTACGTGACCGGACCGATCCCTGTAGACGCCCTTCCCGAGCGTCACGTGGGAGATTCGCCTCAGTCCCGCCGAAAGCCAGTCGATGCACGTCAGCGCGGTAAAGGGGTCGTTCACCGCCGGCGAGAGCGCGCGGATGGCAATTTCCACGAGCTGATCGACGGCGAACACCGGCTCCTGCATAAGGGTCCGGTGCGGTCCTGTCGCATGTGCCTTGGCGAGCGCCTGAGCGACCTGCGGTGCAGCCTCGCGGGGCCAGACGGTGGCTAGCGGCCGTCCGGCGGCGATGAAATGGCCAGGCCGGTGCGTGAGCCGGATGACTGCGTCGGTGTGTGTTGCGATCCTGACCAGTTGGGCATATCCGACGAATTGCAGGTAGCCGCTTTCACTTGCGGGAACGATGCCGCCCTCCGACTCGAGGAGTTGCAGGAGCTCCTCTACTGACTTCCCGCGGTCGGCCGACGCAGGTCCGTTCTCGTCAGGTTTCTGTTCGGCGAATTCGGCATCGATCTCGCCGATCAGGTCACGGGCGATCCCGGCGATCACCTCCGGCAGCTGGATGGACTTGGCGATGTGGTGGATGAAGTAGATGAGGACCGAGAGGTCCACGAGCAGCAGGGCTTCGGCGACGGCGATCGAGAGATGCGGCACGAAGACGCCGCGATGGCCGCCGATGGCTATCGAACCGAGGGCGAGCGTGGAGTAGACGAAGGTGCCGACGAAGACGCCGAGTGTGACCTGGTTCCCGATGTCCCGGACGAAGTTGCGCATCATGCGGGGACCGAACTGCTGGGACGCCAAGGTGAGGGCCAGGATCGTGATCGAGAACACGACGCCGATCACGGTGATCACCGCGGCGGCGATGGCGATGAGCACTTGGCGACCAGCGTCTGCGCTTTCTGTTCGCATCCAGAACGGCAGCGTGAGGTGCCGGTAATAGGCCGCCCAGTCGATTTCGAAACTGACCGCGAACAGCACACCGGCGACCACGACGAGGACGGTGGGCACCAACCAGAAGGTCGTGCGGAGCGCCTCCCACCGCCAGCTGGCAAACTTCCGCCGCGTCTCCCACGCCCGCGGGCGGTCCACCGGTGCCCCCGGCGCGCCAGCGCCCCTAGCCGAGTGCCGAACGGATGTGGGAAGAGAATCGGTCATTGGGTGAGTCCTATGTTTGCCGACCAGTCTTCCCGGCACGCCTTTGACAGCAAAGAGTACTGCTCGTGCGGACCCTTGTTCTGCTCCGCACCAGTGAGCCGCCGCTCTCGGTGGTCGGGTCGATGGAGAGGCTAAGCCGTCCGTGGCGATCGAGCCCGGGTCTTTTTGCGGAGGAGGCGTTGGTTGCTAGAGTCACCTCTTCGACCACGATGTTCGCGGCGTGGCGAGGGGGTTCGGCACTGGGAGGGGACTATGACCGATACGAGGGTTGATTCTTTGTCGGCCGGATTCGAAGCGGGCGCCGGCCTTGGCACAGCCGGCCCGCCTCGGCCGGTCATCCAGATCGTGCCGCTCAAGGGCCTGCCGGTCGTCGCGGTCGTCATCGGCTTTCTGGTGGCGTCGATCGGCTTCAACTGGGAGTGGGGGCTCGACTTCAATCACGTTGCCGGCGGTGGCCTGTGGACGGGTATCGACCTCTTCGTCGGGCTCGTCGTCGGCCCGATCCTGGGACGGCTCTCGATTCCGGCCCGCGCCGAGTTCTCGGCGAAATTCATGCCGAAGATGGTGCTCGTCATGCCGACGCTCGTTGCCATGACGCTCGCCTCCGGATTCCAGTTGGCGCTCAACCTCGGCAACTTGAAGGCGTCGAACCCGAACCATGCCTGGCTGATGGTGTCGTTCATCGTGGTGGGTGTCATGGCCGTCATCGCGCTCGGCATCCTCGAGCCGGCGAACATCGCGGTCCTGTTCGAGATGCGCAAGCCCAGGCCGGACGGCGAGGTGATCGGGAGGCTGATGAAGCGTTTCATCTACACCGCCGGCATCACCGGCCTGATGCAGATCGCAACGCTCGTCATCATGACCCGGGTGGCCTCCCGATGAGCGTCTCGAATCCCGAAGCGCCGGCCGGTGTCACCTCACAGCCGCGGTTCGCGCCCGTCGCAGAGCTCGGTGCCGCCGCCTTGGTGCTCGTCGTGGCAGGGGGCATATACATGGCGTCGTACGCGCCGCGGCGGCCTCCGCTCACCGTCCCGATCTGCCTTGCCGCTGCGAGCGGCGTACTGCTCGCCGTGAACGTCGTCATGCTCATGCGGACGAGAGAGCTCGCGTGGGACAAGTTCTTCCTCGTCGGCCGGTGGACGTTGCTCTCGTATGTGATCGCCGCAGGGCTGATCGAGTTCGCCTTCGTCCGGGACCACACCCGGGGAGGGCCCCTCGTGGTGCTGACGGCGATGCTGGTCCTCTTCGCCGTCAATGTTCCTCTGATAATCAGCTTCACGGTCGCACGCTTCCAGTCCGCCCGCAGCGACGCCACCTGATCCTGAGAGCCGTCCGGGAACGACGTCATCCGGCGCTGAGGTCCTCCGGCGCAACGATTCTGTTGGCAGACCCGCGGCCGATGTTCCATGCTCGTGCGGTGGAGAGCTCTCCATTCGACGGACCTGAGCTGGGGGACCGAGACGAGGGCGGCGTCCCGGCGCGGGACCGGCCTGCACCCGATCTCGCGCCGGGCGGCGTCCCGGCTCCATCCTCGGTGGGCGAGCCACCCGTCTCGGTTGGTGCGCCCACGACCAGGAGGCGAAGTGAGACCTACGTCGCACGGCGGTCGTCGGCCGTTCTTGCCGTCGGACTGAAGACCCTCTTGTTGCGTGCCTACGAGGCACGCTGGACGCTTCGGGTCATCTCGGTCACTGCTGCTGCCGCGGGTGCGACGTGGGCCGTCTGCCTTCCGTTCGGGGGATTCGCTCCGGCCTTCGGTGCGGCGTCCGCTGTTTACGCCGTCCAGTTGACCGTGCGGACGTCGGTGCTCGACGGCGCCAAGCGGACCGTGCTCATGGGTCTCAGCGTGTTCCTCGCCGTGGTGATCCTGCGAACCGTCGGCCTGTCGGCAGTCGCGGTCATGGCGCTGGTCTTCGTGTCGCTCGCCGCCGGCCAGCTGCTGCGGCTCGGCGCGAGCGGATCGCTCCAGATCCCCGGAACGGCCATCTTCATCCTCGCTCTCGGGACATCGGTGAGCACCTCCGCACTCCTCGACAGAGTCTGGGCGACACTGGTCGGCGCTGTCATCGGCGCAGCCGCCTCCTATGTGGCGTATCCAGGAGACCCTCGTTCCCGAGCGCGTCGTGCCCTTGCCCGCCTTGCCGGTGCGATCGCGGACCTGCTCTCCGAAATGAGCGCCGGGGTGGCGAGGGCGCCGACAGCCACCGAGACCGATGTCTGGCTGGCCCGCTCGCGTGGGTTGGAGGAGGAGCTGGAGCACACGCGCCCCTTGGTCGACGAGGCGGTGGCGTTCCTTCGTGTGGACCCATTCGGTCGCAAGACGGCCTCCACCGAGCTGTCACGGGCGCTGGCTGCTCTGACGCACTCGGTGGCCCAGCTGCGTGCGATAGCGCGGACGTTGTTCGACCACCAGATCGACGGGGCGCCGCGGCTGCCCGCCAGTCTCGCCGAAGTGCTCTCCCGCACCGCTGTCGCCTACCGCGCGCAGGCCGAAGCTCTGCAGGGAGACGCCCCGAGCGTGGACGCCGCGCTGGACGCCGTCCGCCAGGCCCGCGGCGAATCGCTTCGCAGCCTTCGGCGGGTGGACGAGACCGGTGCATGGGTCGTCTCCGGTGCGATCCTCACCGAAGTCGACCGGATGGTCGCCCAGCTCGGAGGCGACGCTCCGGCACTGGCCGTCCCGAGCGAGGCCCCCCGCACCCCCCGTCGCCGTCGAGGACCGCGAGGTGGCCGCGCGGAGCCCGGCTGACCGGCAGGACCACCAGGGAGAACCGGGAGTGTCTCAGGTATATCCTGCAGACAGCTCATCTCGAGCGACGGCAGACCTGCCCTATAGGCACTAGATCGGTGGTTCTCTGAACGTGGCTGCTGACGAGCCCGAAGAGCCCGGAGAGCGAGGCGAGCCGGGGCCCGCACCCGACGGCCACGGCGAGAACATCCCGGAATTGGCCGTCCCGAAAAGCCGTGCCGGGGGGGCCTGGAAGAGCCTCATCCCGGCGCTGGTCTTCGCAGCGGTGATGGTCGTCTTCGTCGTACAGAATCTTCAGAAGGCGAAGGTCAGTTTCCTGACGTTCTCGGGTAGGTTCCCGCTCGCGCTCGCGCTCCTGGTGGCTGCGGCGCTTGGCGCGCTGGTCGTCTTCTGCTTGGGGTCGGTGCGGATCGTCCAACTTCGCAAGGCTTTTCGACGTCATCAAGAACATCACGAAGCGACTCGAGGGAAGCGATGAACATCGAGTACAGGGTGAAGGAGTGGCACACGGGGGCGGTTCACTCCGGCGAAACCGGGGCGTCGGGTTTGCAAGCCATGCTCAACGAGCCTGAGCTCTTCGGCTACCGCCTTCACACGGTGCTGGGTGGTCTCGACCAGTCATTGCTGATCTTCGCCAAGGAGACTATGGATCCCGCCGACTCACCCCCTGATGCCGAGGTCGGGGGAGACCCCGCCGTGCCCGACTGACAGTTCGCGTCGGCCTGCGGCGCCGCCTGCCGGCTCCTCAGGAGCGGTCGACCGAGATGACCCCGGCGTCCGCCACGTGCTCGGTCCATCCTGACCCGTCGAAGTAGCGCAGCTCATGACGACCCGTCGGGTCGGCCAGCCAGGCCCTGAGCGCAGTCAACGGTGGCGCCGGCTGCGCGCCGGCCATTGGGCCGATGCCTGAGACCAGTGAGGCAGTGGCGCCCGGTTCGCGGCTCGGCTGCGAGCGCGGCGCCCAGGCGAAGATCGACAGCACGGTGCCGAAGATCGCCACGAAGACGATGGACAGCAATGTGACGAGGAACGCCACGAAGACGCTGACGAGGCCCCAGACGAGAGGATGGATGTGCCACGGGCTGCTGCCCGTGCGGCGCCTGTACGCATTCGTGCGCATGAAGGCAAGCATCCCGAATACCAAGCCCAAGGTGAGGTACCAGCCTGTCCTGGGAATGATCAGGCCGGTCACGCGCACTCCGCGAGTGTACGTCGAGACCTCCCACATAAGCGACGGTCACATTTGGCCTCGGGAGATCCTGCTGTTCGCGTGACCTCGCCGGCTACCGGGTGATCGGGAGAGAGCCGGTCATCGTGATCGAGCCGGTCTCCGAGATGACGCAGGCTTCGTAACCCTGGACGGCTTCGATCAGTGCCAAGCCCGCCTCACCGGCCACGAGAAGACCGGTCGCGAGCGCATCGGCCAGCCAGAGCTCGGGGCCGGTGACGGTCGCGGACTCGCAGCGGGTCTCCGTCCGCCCGGTCCGCGGGTCGATGACATGGCGGCCGCGCTCATAGCAGCCGGAGGTGGCGACCGCACCCGGCGATTCGAGAATGCAGGCGATCTTGTCGATCGCCCGCGGGTCGCGCACGCCGATCCGCCACGGCGATCCCGGCTCGGGGCCGCCGAAGGTGGCCAAGTCGCCTCCCGCGCTCACGATCGCGGCCCGGACACCTGACGCGCGCAACTCGTCGAGCGCCCGGTCGGCTGCCCAGCCCTTCACCAGGCCCGTAGGGTCGATCCCCCCGGGCATTCTCCACGGGTCGAACCAACCTCCCGAGAGCTCACGGGCAAGATCGCACAGCTCCAGCACCTTGGCCACTTCGGCCGGGGCCTCGTCGGAAGCAATCGCGTTCCTGCGGAGAAGGCTCATCGGGCTGTTGGGCTTCCACGTGCTGAAGACGGCGTCTGCGCGGTCGAGCCGAGCACACGCCCTGGCCAGAGCCAGGTGGGCCGCGGCCGGGTTGGCGTCGCCGAGACGCACGTCGAACGACACCATCGTCCCCATGACAGCGTGGACATGACGGAGAACAGGGCCCGTCACAGGATCGGCCTCGCTCGGGGTGGCCGCGTCTGCTGCCCAGGGCGAGTCCCGGGTGAGTGTTCCCATCTTGGCCACTACTTGATCCCGAGCTTGTCCAGAGCGGCCTGTAGCGACTGGACATAGGCCTGGCTCGTGAAGGTAGCGCCCGAGACACCGTTGATGTTGGCGCTTTGGGCTTGGAGCGTCTGGCTCTGGAGCAGGGGCTCTGCATACGAGTTGACCTGGCTCGACCGCGGGTCGAATGCGGTGTCGATCGCAGGCTGGACATTGGTGATCCGGCCTCCGGTAGCGGTCACCTGGAGCTCCAGCTCCCCGTAGCGGTACTGCACATCGGCGCCGAGCGCGGTGCGGGTCCCGGCCGCGGTCGTCGTCGAGGTCGAGGTAGAGGTCGGGCCCGGCGTCGACGAAGACCCGGCCGCGGTCGTCGTCGAGGTCCCGCTGCCGGCACCTGATGGCGAGCTCGTCGGCGTCGTCCCGGCGCCGGACGCGCCCGACAGGCCGGAGAGGACGTTGCTGTTCATCTTCTGTGTGTGAAACCCGAGAACCGTGGCCAGTCCGGCGGCGGTCGCGGCCAGGACGATCGGCATGCGCTTCATTGCATGATCTCCAAGTCGTTGAGGGGGCTGGTTGTGGTCACGGTCAGAACGCGAACGACTCACTGTGGATACGGTCGGAGCTGACTCCGAGCCGCCGCGCAGCAACGACGATCCGGTTGGTGAAGCCGTCAGGCCCGCAGACGTAGACGTCGCGCGTGCCGACGTCGGGGACCAGCTTGCCGAGCAGGCGGGAGTCGAGGCGCACCTGATGCCGGCTTCCTACCAAGACGTGCAGACGACCACCTCGTGCCTGCACGAGCGGGGCGATCTCATGGTGGAATATCACGTCCTCTCGTGTGGGCGCGCGCAGCATGACCACGACGTCGACCGCGGCGGGCAAGTCCTCGAGGATGGCGCGCATCGGAGTGACCCCGACGCCGGCCGCGACGAGCAGGACCTTGTCGCCGCTGCGCGAATGTGCCGTGACCGCGCCGTAGGGACCTTCGATGGCCACCCGTGTGCCGACCGGGATGTTCGCCACGGACTTGGAGAAGTCGCCGAGCGCCTTGACAGTCACGCGGAGGAACGGAGGCCGCGGCAGTGCCGATATCGAGTAGGGATGGGCCTGCCACCACAGGTCGCTGTGGAGAAAGCGCCACTGCAGGAACTGCCCGCCGACGATAGGCAGTCGTTCGAGGTGACGTCCCGCGCAGATCACTGACACGACCCCCGGGCCTTCCTCGCGCACCTCGGCCACCCGGAGCCGATGGTAGACAGTGCGCCAAAGAGGAAGACCCAAGCGGTACACGAGCACGACGCCCGCGGTCGAAGCCCAGATCACGATCCAGAAAAGCCTGGCCAGCGGATGCCCGACGAACGAGACGCCGTCAGCCAGCTGGTGGGAGAAGGCGAGGGCGATCGCCAGGTAGGTGTAAAGGTGCACCGCCCACCAGGTCTCGTAGCGCAACCTCGAGCGGGCGGCCCGGAACGAGGCCACGCCGGCCATCACCAAAAGGCCGAACGCCACGGTCGCCATGAGCACGTCCGGGTAGGAGGTGAGCAGGATGGCGAGCTCGTGCCAAGGGCCGATCGACGCCTGCTCGGCGTAGCCGATCGTGATGAGCACGGCGTGCGAGCCCAACAGGATGATGGGCCATGGGCCGAGACGGCGATGCCACCGCACGAGGCGGTCCTGGCCGAGAACACCTTCCAGCCAGGGAAGCCTCGATATCAGCAGGAGCATGACGAGAAGCAGGTAGCTGCCCGTCAGGCCGGCGATCTGGCCGGCCGCGGTCGCGAGCCCACCCGGCGCGGCGAGAGCCCCTCGTGTCACGGCGGTCAACCCGAGCCCGAGCGTTATGCCGAATCCGAGGGCGGCCACTGCCGTGATCACGTTGGCGGCCCAGGCATGCCGTCCGCGTCGTGAGCTCCTCGGTGGCGCGGTCAGTGCCGGGCCGGCTTCCGGTGAACGGGCATGCCCCACCTCAGGGACACGGGCGTCCGACGTGTTCGACATGACGAGCATCGGCCAAGCGTCGACTGACTGCCTGAGCCGGGAATGAAAGGAAGCTGGGAACCGGCTGTGAGTCCGCCGGCCGGTGCCCGGTCGCCGGCCCGCCACTGGTGCTCGGACGTCCGTTTTCAGGCGCGGATCCGCCGATCGGTCAGCGGTCGGTCCTCATAGGCCGTAGAAGACGCGCTCGACCACCTTGCGGCTGCGCCTGGTCACCCGGCGGTAGGACTCGCGCAGCTCGGTCGGAGTGGTGCCGAGACTTCTCGCGAGACGCGATTGGAGCTGGGGCTGGCGCGGCATCGCGTCCGCCCCGCTTCCGACCACCCCTCCCGCGCCGGCGACGTAGCTCCCCACGAGGTGCCAACGGTTCCTCGTCCTTGCGCAGAAACCGTAGGCCTCCCTAAGTGCGCCCGCGTCCGTCGCGTCGAGCGCTCCGGCACGCTCGAGGAGGTCCAACGCGTCGCGGGTCCCGGTGGCCCTCGTGCCGGTCCGGAGCTGGAGGAGCTGTGCGGTCCACTCAACGTCCGCGAGCGAGCCACGGCCGAGCTTCAGGTGGAATTGGGGATCGTCGCTCGGCGGGATCCGCTCCCGTTCGATCCGTGCCTTCATTCTCCGTATCTCCCGCTCGGCGGTCTCGTCGAGCGGCGAGGACCACACTGCTTGGTCCGCCAGTGCCACGAAGCGTTCGACGACAGCTTCATTGCCTGCAACCGGCCGGGCGCGCAGGAGAGCCTGACGCTCCCACGTCTCGCCCCAACGCCGGTGGTACCGCTCGAAAGCGTCGAGGCTTCGAGCGAGCGGGCCCTGCCTGCCCTCCGGGCGGAGCGAAGCATCGATCCGGACGATCCCCTCAGCGGGTGTCGACCCGTTGCAGAGCCGGAAGAGCGCCGATGCCGCATGTTCTGCGGCCTGCATGTCGGAAGCAGTCGTCCCCTCGTATACGAGCAGCACGTCGAGGTCGCTGCCGTAAGCGATCTCCGCTCCGCCGAAACTCCCCATCCCGATCACAGCCATCGGCACGCCGGGTGCAACGGCGTGGAGGCCGGCCGCGACGACCGCTGCCCCGAGATTGGCGAGGGCGCGCCCGGTCTCGTGGAGACTCGAGAGGTCGAGGAGATCCCGGGCCGCGATCCGCACAGTTTCGGTCTCGAAGAAATGCCGGAGCGCGCCCGGCCGCCTGTACGGCCCCTGATCCGCAGCGATCATGGCATTTTGGACGAGCTCGTCGGGCTCGAGGGCGGTAAGGGCGGCCCTGTCGTCGAGAAGCTCCACGAAATCGGGGTGCCGGGCGATTATCTCGCCGAGCCGTCGGCTCGTTCCCAGGAGCAGGCAGAGGCGCCGGGCGACCTCAGGCGACTCCCGGAACGCCGTCACGAGCAGGTCGCGCCGATGCGGGGCGCCGGCAAGGGTTCGAAGCCCGACAAGACCCTGGTCGGGATCGGGCGACTCTGAGAGCCAGTCGAGCAGGAGCGGCAGCAGCTGCTGCATGAGCCTCGAGGAACGGGTCAGGCCTCGTGTGAGCTCGCTCAGGGCTTGGCGGGTCCGGTCGGCGTCGGCGAAGCCGAAGGCGGCAAGCCGCTCCTCGGCGGCATCCGACGCGAAGAGGTGCTCGCCCGCTGCTTGATCGTCGTGGCGAGGAGNNCGGCGAACGCCTCGAGGAGGGGCCTGAAGAAAAGTCGCTCGTGGATCGCCCTTCCGGTGCCCTGATGACGGGCGAGGACGGCGTCGAAGCGCTCGCCCGGCGTCTCTTGCGGCCGGCCCCTGAAGCCGAGCGCTCGCGCCAGCCGGTCCCTCGAAGGCCTGTCAGCGGGCACGGTGTGAACCTGTGCCTCTTCGACGAGCTGGAGACGGTGCTCGACGGTGCGCAGGAAACGGTACGCAATCGCCAGGGCGGCCGCGTCCTCGGCCGCGACGTACCCGGCCTCTGCCAGCTCGGCGAGACATGGAAGTGTGGCCCTCAACCGGAGGGCCGGATCCCGGCCGCCGTGGACCAGTTGCAGGAGCTGCACGGAGAACTCGACGTCCCGGATCCCGCCGCGGCCCCGTTTGAGCTCACGGTGGTCGAGGCCTCGCTTCGCAACGATCGCCTCCGCCCGGGCCTTCATCGTCCGCAGCTCGGCGAGGTCGTCCGCGCCGAATCGGCGAGACCAGAGGTGTTCCGAGGCCGCCTCTTCGAACAGCCGGCCCGTGGTCGCGTCGCCGGCGGAGTAGCGCGCTTTCAGAAGTGCCTGGAACTCCCAAGGGCGGGCCCACCGGTTCCAGTACGCGACGTAGGAATCGACTGACCGGACGAGCACGCCGGAGCGACCCTCGGGGCGGAGATTGGTGTCGATGCGAAACGCGCGCGAACCGATCGCGACGACCGAGCGAGCGAGCGAAGGATCGACGTCGGCGGCATCCGAGGCGACGAGGAGGATGTCGATGTCGCTCGAGTAGTTGAGCTCGTCGGCTCCGTGCTTGCCCATGGCGATCACGGCGAGGCCGTTGTCGGCCCCGGCAAGGCGGAGGGCGCCGGTCAGCACCCGATCCGCGACGAGCGAGAGCGAGCCTGTCACCTGCTCGAGGTCGGTCAGGCCGTTGAGGTCATGTGAAGCGACCTCGAGAAGAGAAAGATGCTTCCGGCGGACGAGGTCCTCGACGTCATCGGCTTGAGCAGGGTCCCAGTGCATCTGGCCGGGGCCGCCAGCCGGGCCCGGCGCGGGAACCTCCAGCCGAGCGAGCACGTCCAGCGCTGCAGGGTCGGTGACGATCACGCGCGACAGCGAGTGACTGGCAGCTGTGACCGCGACGAATCTGGCGGCGAGGGCAGGCTCGGACTCCAGCCGTTCGCGGGCCTGCGGGAACGCGGTGAAGAGCTGGTCGGCCACCAACCTCACCGAGTCGGGAGCCGCAGACGCGCGGACGAGCTCGTCGAGCAGGTGTGGCGGTGGCATAGGTAGGGGAGTCCTCTGCACGCAGGCTACTGCCAGAGGCACGGGCTTGACTTCCGCCTGATCGCCGTTTGCTGTGAGGGCCACCGGTAGGATTCCTGCCGTGGGCAACATGCGGATCGCGCTTTGCCAGCTGGACGTCACCGTCGGCGATCTCGAGGGAAACGCCGACAAAGTCATTGCGCAGCTCGCCCGGGCCGAGGCCGCGGGTGCGTGCCTGGCGGTGTTCCCCGAGCTCGTGCTCACCGGATACCCGCCGGAAGATCTCCTGCTCGAGCCGGGCTTTGTCGAGGGCAACCTTCTCGCGCTCGAGAAGGTCGCGGCCGCGACCCAGCATTGCGCGGCTGTCGTCGGCTTCGTGGAGGAGGACGGCGATCTCTACAATGCGGCCGCCGTGTGTGCCGAGGGCGAGGTGCGCGCGGTCGTCCGCAAGCAGTTGCTCCCCAACTACGGGGTCTTCGACGAACGGCGCTATTTCGCCCCGGGAGCCAACCGGGACCGTCTGTTCCTGATCGGCGGGGTCCGCGTGGGAGTGACCGTCTGCGAGGACGCCTGGAGCCCCTTGGGGCCTGTCGGTCGGCTGGGCGAGGGGGGCGCGGAGCTCGTCGTGACGATCAATGCGTCGCCGTACCGTGCCGGCATCCTTGCCCAGCGGGAGCGGATGCTCGCCACGCGCGCGGCCGACGCATCCTGCGCGCTCGCCTATGTCAACCTTGTCGGCGGCCAGGACGAGCTCGTCTTCGACGGCGCCTCCATGGTCTTCGACCACGATGGCGACCTCGTCGCGTCGGCTCCGCAGTTCCGCGAGGCCCTCGTCATCTGCGACCTGGCGATCCATCCGATGTTCCGCAAGCGGCTCTTGGACCCGCGAGGCCACGAGGGCATGTCGGCGCTGCCGCTGGTGACGATCTCGGAGGCCGCCGGCGCTTCGGCCGCCGACCAGGCCGCACGCGGCGAGCAGCAGTTCTCGCCCCTCACGCCCATTGCGCCCCGCTTGGACCGGGTGGCTGAGGTCTACGAGGCGCTCGTGCTCGGGACCTCCGACTACGTCCGCAAGAACGGGTTCACCGAAGTGCTCGTGGCCCTGTCGGGCGGCATCGACTCCTCGCTCGTGGCCACGATCGCAGCCGACGCTCTCGGACCTGAGCGGGTGCACGGCGTGTTGATGCCGTCCCGTTTCTCATCGGCAGGCTCGATCG
>PMZN01000007.1:18430-25501 GCA_003170375.1 Acidimicrobiaceae bacterium
GCCAGTGTTCAGCGCTGGAGACCCTTCAGGCGGGCTTGCAGGCGAGAACCTCCAGGCACGCATACGCGGGATCCTCTTGATGGCGATCTCCAACGAGCGGGGATGGCTGGTGCTGACCACCGGCAACAAGAGCGAGATGGCCGTTGGCTACGCCACCTTGTACGGGGATATGGCAGGCGGCTACGCCGTGTTGAAGGACGTGCCGAAGACGCTCGTCTACCAGCTGTGCGAGCACCGGAACTCCGTCGCGGGTCACGACCTCGTCCCCCGCGCGGTGATCTCCAAGCCGCCGTCGGCTGAGCTGCGACCGGACCAGCGGGACGACGACAGCTTGCCTCCCTATCCCGTCTTGGACCCTATCCTCGAGGGCTATGTCGAGCGGGACCTCACGGTGTCCGGCCTGGTTGCCGCAGGTTTCGAGGCGGCGACGGTGAGAAGGGTCATCGATCTCGTTGACCACGCCGAGTACAAGCGTCGCCAAGCTCCGCCCGGGCCCCGGGTCACGAGTCGTGGTTTCGGAAAGGACCGGAGGATGCCGATCACAAACCAGTTCCGGGCGTCTGCCGCGACCCCAGTGCCGACTGGCGCGGCCCGCCCTGCCTCCACGGGGTCCGACCGGGACCCGAACGCTCGCTGAAGCCAGATCCGCGGCGTGGCCCGCGCGTAGCACGGCGGCGCTGCCAGGGCAAGGACCGCGGACGGGCAAGCTTGACTCCACCGTTACACTTACGTTCGAGTAATGAAGCAGCGCAAGGTTCGCTGACCGGCGCGGTGTGGGGCAGCGACGGTCGGACGCGGATGGCTCTGCCTACGCGTCGATAACTACGGAACAGCGCGAGGCTGTACCGGCCGAACCCACGGAGGCTTTTGTACCTTGGCGAAAGAGCGAGTTGAGCGCGACGAAGAAGATCTCGTCAGGCTGTATCTGACCGATATTGGCCAGTATCCGCTGCTCACAAAGGACGACGAGGTACGCCTCGCGCAGGCGATAGAGGCTCGTTGGGGCGCCGAGGAAGAACTAAGGACGAAGTCCAAGGGAATGACCCCCACCAGGCGCCGAGAGCTCAACCGGCACGTCCGTGAAGGCGAGACGGCCCAGAGGACCTTCGTCCAGTCGAACCTTCGTTTGGTGGTCTCGATCGCGAAGAAATATCAGGCGTCCGGGCTGCCGTTGCTGGACCTGATACAAGAGGGCAACCTCGGCCTGATGCACGCTGTCGAGAAGTTCGATTGGCGCAAGGGCTTCAAGTTCTCGACGTATGCAACCTGGTGGATCCGCCAGGCGATCACTCGTGGCATTGCCAACACGGGACGGACGATCCGGCTACCCGTGCATGCAGGAGACACCCTGGCCAGGGTGCAGAAGGCACAAGCCCGTCTCGAGCTCAAGCTCGGGCGTCCGGCGACGCTGGTGGAGCTCGGGATCGAGGTGGAGCTGCCTGAGGACAAGCTGATCGAGGCGCTCAGGTTCCGTGCTGAGCCATTGTCGCTGTCCGAGCCGCTACGCGAAGACGGCGATGCCGAGCTTGGCGACGTCGTCGAGGATCGCTCGGCCGAGTCGCCGTTCGAGGTTGCCGCGACGGCGTTGCTACCGCTCGAGATCAACCGTTTGCTGGCCCCGCTCGATGAGCGGGAGCGTGAGATCTTGAAGCTGCGCTTCGGTCTGGACCGGGGCGAGCCGCGCACGCTGGAAGAGGTCGGAGAGCACTTCAACCTCACCCGGGAGCGGATACGCCAGATCGAGGCGCGTGCGATGTCAAAGCTGAGGCACCCCTCGAGCGATACCGGGGCTCGGGACCTTCTGACCGTCTGAGCCGGACCTGCCCGCCCGGCGCTCGTGCGGGGACCCTCCGGTGCTGACCGCTCGCCGCCTGGTCAAGCTGACTACGATCTCGGCATGATCAAGAAGCTCGTCATACTGGCTCTCCTCGTCGCGCTGGGCGTCATCGCGGCGAAGCGCCTCCGCGGCGACTGACCCGGAGAACGCGCAGGCTCGGGTCAGTTCTCGTGCCTGCGTGAGCCCAACCACCAGCCTGCAGCCGCGGCCCCGACGCCGAGCGCGACGGCACCTGCCGATACTGCGATCGCGGGACGGGGCGGCACGGCCCCGATTCGGTCCCGAACCCGGCTCCATAGGCTGACGGTCTGGCTGAAGTGGAGGACTTCGAACTCGTGCTCTCGCGCGTAGCGGTTCAGCACACGGTCCGGGTTCACGGCGACAGGATGGCCGACGGCCTCCAGCATCGGTAGGTCGGTGTAGGAATCGGTGTAGGCATACGAAGCGGCGAGGTCGATGCCCCGCTCGGCCGCGAGGACGTCCATCGCCTCGGCCTTGAATGGCCCGAACGCGTAGAACTGCATCGTTCCGGTGTAGCGACCCTCGTCGTCAACTCGCGCCTTGCTTGCAATGCAGTCGTCCGCACCGAGGAACCTGCTCAGCGGAGTGACGATCTCCTCAGGCGACGCGGAGACGATCACGACGAGGCGTCCCTGCTCATGGTGCCAGTCGATCAGGTCGGCAGCTTCCGCGAAGATGATCGGCTCGACGATTGCCTCGATCGCCTCGGCGACGATCTCGCACACCCGGTCGCGATGCCAGCCCTTGATCAGTCGCAGGACGCTTTCCCGGATGCGGTTGAGCTTCTGCTCGCTCGCCCCGAGGTGGAGGTAGACCAGCTCGCCGTAGAGCGCCCGCAGCACGGTTCGGCGGTTGATCAAGCCACCGTGGTAGAAGGGTCGACCGAAGGCAACCATCGAGGCCTTCGCGATGACCGTCTTGTCGAGGTCGAAGAACGCGGCCTCCAGTGGTCCATAGCTGACCGGGACGGGGCGCCTGACGCCCCGCACGACTTCGCTGCTGCTGCTGCCGTCGCTGTCGCCGGCCGATTCCTGCTCGGCGACATCCTGCTCGGCGGCACCGTGCGAGCCGGCGCCTTCGCTTGCCAGCACAGCCTCAGAGCTCCGGGGATGGCGGCCGCGGTTGCGACTTCGGCGCCGTTTTGGCGCGGGCGGCTCAGGCTGCTGCGGCTCAGGCNNCAGGCTCCTCCCCAGCTTGCCCCTCGTCCGGAGCGTCGGTCACGAGCCTTGGAGGAGAAGCGTCCGGATCTCGTCGTCTTCACATTGCGCGCTGACGAGCAACACGACTTCGTCCCCGACAACCAAGGGCGCCTCCGGTCGTGGCACGACCACGTGGCCGTCTCGCACGAGAGCGACCACAGCCGAACCACGAGGCAGGACGAGCGCACCGAACTCGCTGCCCAGGACCGGCGAGTCCGCGTCCAAAGTCACCTCCATGAGGCGGGTGTGGCCGCCTTCGAACTGCAGCAGGCGGACGAGCGTCCCGACGGACACGGCCTCCTCGACGAGGCCGGCGAGAAGTTGAGGCGTTGACACCGCCACGTCCACGCCCCACATCTCATTGAAGAGCCAGTGATTCTTCGGGTGGTTCACCCTCGCGATGACGCGGGGAACCGCGAACTCCTGTTTGGCGAGCTGTGAGATGACGAGATTGTCCTCGTCGTCGCCAGTGGTGGCCACGACGACGTCCATTTCGTCGAAATGGGCCGCCTGCAGGGAAGACACCTCGCAAGCGTCGGCGGTCACGTAACGAACTCCCTCAAGTGGCGGCAATGCGGCCAGGCGATCGACGTCTCGATCTATCAGCACCACTTCATGCCCATTTTGCGCCAGGTCCTCGGTGAGAAACCGGCCTACGTTGCCCGCACCCGCGATTGCCACCTTCACTCGTGGTTCCCCCCGCCCCTGGATCCCGAGGCACTCGACGCACCGGGGAACAAGGCTTCAAGCTTGCCTTCCACGTCGTAGGTGACGACGAGGTGGAGGACGTCCCCCTCCTGTCCGACGAGACCATCGACGTCGACCGTCGGAGCGCCCGCCCGGGTCACAGCTACGACGCGGATCCCGTCGCCGTGAAGGGCGGCAGGCGGCAACGGGTGTCCCTCCCAGTCGGTGGGCAGTGGCTGCTCGATCAGGTGCAGATGGCCGGTCGCGTCAGACCATTCGGTGACGGCCCGCTCGGGCAGAATCCGCCGGAGCACGTGGTCGATCGTCCAGGGGACCGTCGGCACTGTGGGGATTCCAAGTCGCTGGAAGATCTCGGCGCGGCGCGAATCGTAGATGCGGGCTACCACGTTCGGAATCTCGTAAGTCTCGCGGGCGATGCGCGCGCAGAGGATGTTGGAGTTGTCACCGCTGGTGACAGCGGCGAGAGCGGCCGCGCGCTTCGCCCCGGCTTCCTCGAGGTGATCCCGGTCGAACCCGAAGCCGACGATCCGCTGTCCGGGCCAGTCGGGCGGCAACCGCCTGAACGAGCGGGGAAGCTTGTCGATGATGGCGACCGAGTGGCCGGCGTTGGTCAACTCGGCGGCCAGTCCCGCGCCGGTCCTCCCGCACCCGACGACGATGACGTGCATGACACCTATCGAACACCCGGGAGCGCGCCTGCACAACTCGCCTCTTCCCTGACAACAGTGACAACCAGGGCGGCCGTGCAAGCGACGCGCCGATCCGGCGCCTCACCGGGCTCGCTTCTTGCTTTGTGAGCGACAAAGTAGGCTCCGTGGTTGTGCTGGGCGGAACCACCGACGACGTGGGTGAGCCCGCCGTCGAGCAAGTGCAATCGCCATCGGCATCTTCTCGGAGCGAGGATGCGGGCGAGGGAAGGTTCAGCCGACAGGAACTGGGCGATGTCGTCATCCTGCCCGAGTCGCTCTCCTACCGTCTGAAGAAGGCGCTTCTCGGTCCGCCGCTGGTCACCGAGCGGCTTTCCGTGGAGCGGCTCGGCAAGCCGACTGCGCTCGGCGTCCTTGCCCCGGACTGCATCTCATCTACTGCATACGGAACTGAGGAGATCCTTTTCGAGCTGGTGAAGGCCGTTGGCGTCGCCGCCTTCAGCCTTCTGCTGCCGATCACTGTCGCGGTCATCGTCGTGCTGCTCTTCGTGACCCTCTCTTACCGAGAGGTCGTCATGGTCTACACGCGAGCCGGCGGTTCGTACGTTGTGGCCAGGGACAACTTCGGCGTGAAGGTGGCTCAGGTGGCCGCCGTCGCGTTGATCATCGACTACATCGTGACCGTCGCCGTTCAGACAGCAGCGGGGACCGATGCGTTGACCTCCGCCTTTCCGTCGCTGACTCGCTGGGGCCTCGAGATCACCGTGGCCGTCGTCGCCCTCCTCGCCTACGGCAACCTGCGCGGGATCCGCGAGGCGGGCCGGACGTTCGCGCTTCCTACGTACCTTTTCGCCACTGCAACCGGATCGTTGATCATCATCGGAGTCATCCGAACCGCGCTCGGTCAGCTGCACACCCACTCGATTGAGAAGAGCGGGGTTGTGCACATCGGCACACCCGGCAGCGGCCTTCTGTACGGCGCCTCGATCATCATCGTGCTGCGGGCCTTTGCCAACGGCGGGTCNNCGCTGACGGGCCTCGAGGCGATCTCGAACGGAGTCGCGACCTTCCGCCCACCAGAGGGTCGCAATGCCCGTCGGGTGCTCGTCATCATGTCGACGATCCTCGGCTTCCTCGTGCTCGGGGTCTCGCTGCTCGCCCACGTCACCCACGCCGTTCCCTACTTGCATGGCAGCCCGACGGTTCTCTCCCAGGAGGCGCAGTACGTCTTCGGCTCGGCCTGGTTCGGGAAGTTCGGGTTCTACTTCCTCGATGGCGCGACGATGCTGATCCTCTACACGGGGGCCAACACGAGCTTCAACGGGTTCCCGAACCTTGCCAGCTTCGTAGCCGAGGACTCCTTCCTTCCGCGCCAGCTCACCCGACGTGGTCACCGGCTCGTGTTCTCGAACGGGATCATCATCCTCACCATCGCCGCCGAGGCGCTCCTCATCGGGACCAAGGCCCAGGTGAGCGTCCTGGTCGGCGTTTACGCGGTCGGCGTCTTCACCGGCTTCACCATGGCGGGCGCCGGCATGGCCAAGCACCACCTCCGCATGCGCGAGAAGGGATGGAAGTACAAGCTCGTCATCAACGGCTTCGCCGCGGTGCTGTCGCTCAGCGTCGTGCTGATCTTCGTCATCGTGAAGTTCCGCGAAGGCGTCTGGATCGTCGTCGTGCTGTTCATCATTCTCGTCCCCACCCTGATCCGGCTTCACAAGCAGTACGACGAGGAGAGCAAGGAGCTGGAGGAGAACGTCAACAACGCCGTCGTGGCCCCGATCCTCCGTCGCCACGTCGTCCTCGTGTTCGTCGACCGGCTGGATCTCGCGGATGCCCGCGCCCTGCAGTACGCCCGGATGCTCGACCCAGATGAGCTTCGCGCTGTGCACTTCGTGCTGGACAGTGCGCGCGCTGCTGAGCTCGAGGATCAATGGGCCCAGCTCGGGCTCTCGCGCTTTCCTCTTGACCTCGTCGAATGTCCCGACCGCCGTCTGATCAGGGCCTCGATGGAGCTGATCGCGGATGTGGCGGCTGACGGCCAGACCGAGGTCAGCGTGCTCCTGCCTCACCGTGTCGTCGCGGGGTACTGGCAACGGCTGCTGCACGACCGCACGTCGGACCGCATCGCCGCATTCGTCGGCGAGCTGCCGAACGTGAACGCGACCATCGTGCCCTTCCAGCTCGGGAAGCGCCGGAGGCAATTGGTTCCCTGGAAGGCAGGAGGAGAGCAAGGGTCGGGGGCACTGCACGACGCCGAGTTCGGCACGAACGAGCCGAGCCGGGCGGCCCGCGAGGCGGGTGCCAAGACAGCGGCCGAGCGCGTCGCCGGCTTCCAGAGCGCCTCCACGTCAGGTCTTGCCGCCGGCGCCATTCCGATCGGTGACCTGCGGCCGCGTCAGCGTGCCCGGGTCGCGGGGAGGATCCGGACGGTGCGTGTCCAGCCGCGAGCTGGCGTTTCGTCGCTCGAGTGCACGATCTCTGACGGGACCGGCCAGGTCATGGCCGTGTTCCAAGGCCGCCGGCGCGTGGCCGGCATCGAGCCGGGAGCCCGGGTCGTGGTAGAGGGCATGGTCGCCAGCCGTGGCCGCAGCGTCGGGATGGTGAACCCCCTCTATTGGGTGATCTCAACCCCCGATCACGCCGAGGCGCCTTCGAC
>PMZN01000025.1:0-3457 GCA_003170375.1 Acidimicrobiaceae bacterium
ACTTCCATCGCCGGCATGCGGCAGGTCGCGGACGCGGCCAACGCGATGGGCCGATTCGACGCCGTCATCCACAACGCGGCCGTCGGCTCCAGCGAATCTCGCCGGACCGTGACCTCAGACGGATTGAGCCACGTCTTTGCCGTCAACGTCCTTGCCCCCTACCTTCTCACCGCCGGGATCGAGATGCCGAGCCGGCTCATCTATCTCAGCTCAGGCATGCACCGCGGTGGGAGCCCGCGCCTCGACGACCTGCAATGGGAGCATCGCCGCTGGAACGGCTCGCAGGCGTATTCCGACAGCAAGCTCTTCGTCGCCGTGCTCGCCGCGGCAGTCGCTCGCCACCGAGGCGATGTCCTGTCGAACGCCGTCGACCCCGGCTGGGTGGCCACGAAGATGGGTGGTCCGAGCGCGCCCGATGACCTGTCCCTGGGTTCGGCCACCCAGGCATGGCTGGCGGTCGCCGAAGACGCCGAGGCCCTCGTGTCAGGCGCCTTCTTCTACCATCAGCGTCTTTCCGAGCCGCACGTTTCCATGCACGACATCCGGCTTCAAGACGAGCTGCTCGCGGTTTGCGCCGGCATCTGCGGGGTCAGTTTGCCCAGCACCGGGCAAGACGACTGAACGACCTGCGGCGCCGCGTCACGGATCTCGACTCAGATCCGCACGACCTCGATCGTTGACAGAGTGGGGTCGGCTGCATATGCGACGCGGACACCGTGCGCCGCGACCGCGCGCAAGTCGGCGAGAAGCCTTTCGGTGACAAGCTCGCCGGGGGCCAGCACCGGGATGCCTGGCGGGTAGGGAGCGATCAGCTCAGCGGAGATGCGTCCGACGGCAAGGTCCGCAGCGACCGACTCGTGAGCAGAGAAGAAAGCCGCCCGCGGGCTCATCGCCTTGACCGGCTGGACGTGCCAGCTCACAGAGACCGAGGGCGAGCGTGACGGGCCGGACGTCGCGTGAATCGCCGGGACGAGGGCCTTGACGAGCTCGTTCAGCGTGCCCTCGTCATCGGCGATGGTCACTATCGCCACGATGGTGTCACGGTCGACCAGTTCCAAGGGGAGTCCCTGGTCCATGAGCATGTGCTCAATTTCGATGCCGTTTGCTCCCACGCGCGAGAGCAGGAGAACGAGTCGCATAGGGTCGAAACGACCCGGCATGAAGGACTGCTCGTCAGGCACGTCCAGTCCCGGGACCTCTTCACGCAGGCGTTGCCGGGCCGCCTTGATGGCCCGGAGAACCGGTTCCACCAGCTCAGGACCGCGAGCCTCCATGAGTGCACGGCATGCGTCGATACTCGCGAGCACCGATCCGGCGGAGCTCGTCGTATGACTCGCCTCGAACCCCCGCTCCAGACGGTCGCGGTCGAACCGCCGGGTGCGGGCGCACACCAGGCTCGCTTGGGTGTAACCGGGGAGGAGCTTGTGGATGCTCGTCACCATCGCGTCCGCGCCGAGGGCCATGGCATGCGGCGGCAATTCTGGGTGGTGGCCGAAATGTGCTCCCCAGGCCTGGTCCACTATCACCGGTACGTCGCGGCGGTGGGCGACCTCTATGATGCGTCTGACGTCGGAGAGCGTGCCGAGGTAGTCCGGCTCGGTTATGAGCACGGCACGGGCGTCGGGATTGGCCGCGAGCGTGGCTTCGACGTCTTCGACGGCCACCCCGAGCGGCATGCCCGTGGCGGCGTCGATCGCCGTCGGGAGCCAACAGGGCTCCAGGTCTGCCAGCACCATGCCCAGTAGGAGGGACCGGTGGAGCGAGCGCGTTACGACGACCTTGTCGCCCGGCTGTCCGATCGCGAGGCAGAGCGCCTGATTGCAGTGTGTGGAGCCTCCCGTCGAGTAACGGCACCAGTCGGCGCCGTACCAGCGGGCAGAGCGCCTCTCGGCTTCCGCGAGCAGACCGCGGGCTGACTTGACCGTGTCGACGCCGCCGTAGAGGGGAACATCGCCTGCGACCACCGCACCGAGGTCCGCGTCGAGCTTGGATGCACGGCCTTTGTGGCCGGGCGTGATGAAGGGGGTCGCGTCGGATTCGAGGTAGCTCAGATAGCCGTCGAGGAGCGGAGCGTCGACGCGAAGTCTCATCGGGGCGCTCGATTCGGGCGCGACTTCATTGACGGCCTGTCGAGTGGTCATTGTTTCATGCGCTCACGCGCATTCGAGGCTAGCCGCGCGCTTGGTCCGTGGAAAATCGCTGTTTGTCGCGCAGGAGCCCTAGGCATTGGCCGCCTAGGTGCTGGCTTTGGGACCGGTGCGACATCGTCGAATACCGCGACAAGCTGGACAGGACCGAGAGGAGCGATCCGACGGAAAGTACCGAAAAGGCGGAGAANNGCCGAGCCGATCGAGCCGATCGACAGGACGGAACCCTTGGATCCGATCGACAGGAAAGAGCCCTCCGACCCGATGGACAATTGCAACGTTCGAGGGAGTCTCCTCATGGCGTGAAGCAGCATCAGCTGCGTCGGTGGCGTAGGCAATTGAGCTGCATCGAAGGCTCTCTGAGACATGACAGTGGCTCCCCGGCTCGTGGGTCCGCCGCCCGCTCAGCTAATCGTGGCGGTGGGCGAACCACCTGCCACTTCATACGACCACAATTCGGAGGCGACCGACACAGGACCCCCGTGAGGCGCCGGCCGATCGGCACCCGCATGGCCGTGCGCAAAGGCGGGCGAGTTGACCCAACGTTGGAACGTCTCCTCGTCGTGCCATCTGGTGACGACCAGCCACTGGTTACGCCCGTCGGTCGGCCGTAGCAACTCGAACCCTTCGAAGCCATCCTGACCGTCGACCGCGCCGGCGCGGGCTGCGAAGCGCCGCGCCAGCTCGTCCCCGGCGCCGTCCGGCACTGTGATTGCATTGATCTTGATAACCGTCATGGGCTAGATCTCACCAGATCCAGACGGTGCCGGCTTGTCGGGCACTGATCCCTCGGCCGATCTGCAGAGAAGCAGAAGGCACCGTCCACTTCCTCGATAGGCTCCGCTTGATGCCACTCATCCAGGTGATTGTCGGTAGCACCCGGCCGGGCCGATTCTCGGACAAACCAGTTGCGTGGTTGGCGGATCGTCTCGGGCGCCGTGACGACTTCGATCTCGAGATCGTGGACCTTCGGGACCATCCGCTGCCTTTTTACGATCGTGCGGTTCCGCCGGCCCGCTCGCTGCGGGACTACCCCGACGAGGACGTGGCCCGTCTTGGCCGAACCATCGAACGCGCCGACGGTTTCGTCATCGTCACCAGCGAGTACAACCACGGTTACCCGGCTTCGCTCAAGAACGCGATGGACCACGTGTTCCCGGAATTCAATCGCAAACCAGTGACATTCGTCGGCTACGGCAACGTCGGCGGGGCCCGGGCGATAGAGCAGTTGCGCCTGGTGGCTGTCGAGTTCGAGATGGCTCCCCTTCGCCACGCCATCCACATCCTTCCGGAGCTGATGATCGCTGCTA
>PMZN01000025.1:3601-8952 GCA_003170375.1 Acidimicrobiaceae bacterium
GTCACCCTCCGGCTCCGCGTCTCCTCCGACCAAGTCGAGGGGGCCCGCACGAGGCCTTGTGTACACGGCTTCGGCCTTGGGATCACTACCGTGAGCTGACAGACTGACACCGTGCCCGATACCGCCTTCCACCTCATCGCCGACGTCAGCTCGGATAGCCCGAGCGCGATTGGGTCCCTGCTCGAACAGCTTGTCGAGGGCAGCGTCACCGCAACGCCCGACGGCTTCCATGTCGACGGCTGGATGGAAGGAGCCGATGCCCGCGAGCTCAACCGCTTCTTGCTTTCTGCGCTACGCCGGGTCGAGCGCCGGACTCGTCTGCGCGCCGAGTGGACCGCCGACGGCGAAACGCATCGGTTCTTCGATTACGTGCCAAAGGGTAGCCGTCCGGCTTCTTCGAGCGAAAACGGAGCCTGAGAGCTCTCGTCGCAGCTTGACGCGACAGTGCCCGCCCCTGGTTGGGGAGCGGGCACCGGTCTGTTCAGTTGTCTGCACCCCGAGGAAGCCGTTGAGTCTCCGGGAACTTGAGGCCTCAGGCGAGCTTTGTGCGCTCTGGCCGCTGCGTAATGCCCCTGATGGCGCATCACCGTCAACGTTCCTGAGTACCAACCTCAGTAGGGGCAACTCTCCTACGAGGCGCCTCCGGGCTTCTGGTCAGCCTCGGGGATGCAATGAGTTTCGTCTCGCACGCTTAAGTTAAAGCCCCCCTTCCTGGCTCCACTCCGGGAACCTCAAGCAACAACACCGAGGGCAGCCGTTTCGTTCCCCATCCGCGCTGATTTCGGACCGGACCTGGTCACGAGGCACTTCCAGCTTCCGAGGGCGGGGCCTAACCTGGCGACCATGATCACAGGGGTTCACACGATGGTCTACTCCGACGACGCCGAGGCGGCTCGGGCATTCTTCCGAGACGTCCTCGAATGGCCGTACGTCGGCGCCCACGGAGGTTGGCTCATCTTCAAGGCCGGGCTTTCGGAGCTCGGCGTGCACCCGACTTCGGGAGATCATGGTGGGCAGGTGTGGTCGACCCCACAACACCACGAGATCTCCCTTATGTGCGACGACATCGCGCGGACGGTGGCAGAGCTGACGGCCAAGGGCGCCACGTTCACACGCGACATCAGGGACGACGGGTTCGGGATGACGACGACCCTGGTGGTGCCCGGCGCGGGCGAGATGATGCTCTACGAGCCGAAGCACCCGACTGCCTACGACCTTTGACGAGATGGTGAGCTGATGTCGGCTGACGGGCCTGTCCTACCTGCCGTCGGGGTGACGGCGGTCGGCGTCGCGGCCGTCCGCGCCGCCGAGAGCGAACGAGCAGAGCGGCTCTTCACAGACCCGCTCGCGGCCGGCTTCGTGCGAGCAGCTGGATCACGGCATCGCCTGGACGGTGCCGAGGGTCGTGGCCGTCATGCTTCCCTGGTCGCTTGGGTCATCGTCAGGACTCGCTTCCTCGACGATCTCGTGCTCGACGCCTGCGCACGGGGATGTCGCCAGGTGGTGATACTCGGTGCAGGTCTCGACGCGCGTGCCTTCCGGTTGAGTTGGCCGGACAAGCTACGGCTTTTCGAGATCGATCTGCCGCAAGTGCTGGAGTTCAAGGAGCACGTGGTCCGGGCCGAAGGATGGCGCCCTTCCTGCGAGCGCATCACCGTGCCGGTCGATCTGTCCGAGGACTGGAGCGGCCCGCTTGGCGAGGCAGGGTTCGACGCGGGCAGACCGGTCGCCTGGGTGGCCGAGGGTCTGCTCGCCTACCTGACCCCGGAAGCGAGCGACTCTCTTGTCGTCCGCGCAGCCGAGCTGTCTGTGCCGCGAAGCAGGCTGGGCCTCACGCTGGCCAGCTCCCGGCGCCTGCAAGCATGGCGCGAGGCCCATCCCGACGGTAAGAGCAAGCAGGGCGACTACGTCGCGCTTTGGCGTTCCGCGGGTCCCGAGCAGGCGACCGGGTGGCTTGCGTCCCATGGCTGGCAAGCCGAGGTCTTCGACATGGCTGAGCGCGCGGCCAGCTACGGGAGGCCCCTCGAACAAGACGCCCGCCATTTGAACGGTGCCCGCCTCGTCGACGCCGAACGCCGGTGGTGACGCCGGCTCGCTCGTGTTCAAGCAAGGGAGCGGGCCTCCTCGGCCGACCAGGCTCTCTCTGCAGCTTCGAGGGCAGCCGGGATCGAGCCGTTCAGCTCAGACGAGCTGTTCAGGGCAGCTCCCAGCGCTTCGAGCGCGTCGAGCACAACCATGAGGCGGGCGCGCTGGCCGGTGTGGTCGATCCGTACGACCGTGCCGGCGAGCTTGCCGAAACCCGACGAGAGCGCCACATGGCGATCGGCGCGTGCGCGTTCCACAAGGGCGCGCGCATCGATGCCGGGTGGCGCGACGAGCGTCGTCGCGACTACTGCCGCGTCGGCGTCGCCCGCGTACGGCCTGAGCCCGAGAGCNNAGGACGCGCTCGACCGCCGCTTCGAGGGCGAGGATCTCGAGTGGCGACGGTGTGCCGGGAATCGCGCTCTTGTCCGAGTCGACCCATTGCTCCTTCCAGTCGAGCAGGGAGAGCACCGAGCCTCGCGGCGCCCCGGGATTGTCGGACATCGCGCGCCAGGCGCGGCCGCTCACTGCTGCGATCGAGATGCCGGCCGGCCCGGCCAAGGCTTTTTGTGGCCCGATTACGGCGACGTCGACGCCCCAGTCGTCGAGCCGCACCTCGTGCGCCCCGGTCGAAGCCACGACGTCGATCAGAACGAGGGCACCATGCTCGCGGGCGAGCGCAGTGATGGCCGGGGCGTCGTTGCGGACCCCGCTCGCAGCCTCGACGTGGACGAAGCTGACCACCGAGATCTCGGGGTTCGTCCGCAGCGCGTTCTCAATCGCCTCCGGCTCGACGGCCTTGTGAGGCTCGACATCTACCCCGATCACCGTTGCTCCGGCTTGGCGAAGCCAGTGCCCGATCATGGCGCCGTATGGGCGCGTGTTGAGGTTGAGCGCGGCGGCGCCGGTCCGGCCAAGCCCGCGCGCTGCCGCCTCTAGCGGAAGGACCGCCTCGGCTTGGGGCAGGACGATATCGAGGCGAGTCTGGAGCAGAGAAGCGACGGCGCGCTCGAGCCGTTCGAGACGGGGGGGCGGAATGGGCGGCGGATCCAGCAACGGGTTGGTCACGGTTCCTCCGGAGCCTCGGGAGATGTCTCGTCGCGGAAGTGGCAGGCCGCGAAGTGCTCCGCGCTCGTGCCGACCCGCTCGAGACGCGGTCTGTCGCGGGTGCAGATTTCCTCGGCGCGCGGGCAGCGGGGATGAAACGGGCAGCCGGTTGGGATGTCGATCGGGCTCGGCGGCTCGCCTTGAACCATGGGGCGGACGAGCTCGACCTGGTGAAGCCGCGGCGCGGCCGCCAACAACGCCCGGGTGTAGGGATGACGCGGGTCGCTGAAGACCGATTCGCGATCGCCCTGCTCCACGATCCGGCCCAGGTACATGACCGCGATGCGGTCGCTCAAGTGCCGCACGACGGCCAGGTTGTGCGAGATGAACACGACGGTCAGGCCGAGGCGGCCGCGCAGGTCTTCGAAGAGCCGGAGGATCGTGGCTTGCACGGAGACGTCCAGCGCGGAGACCGGCTCGTCCGCGATGATCACGCGCGGCTCGACGGCGAGCGCCCGGGCGATCGCGATCCGCTGTCGCTGGCCCCCGGAGAATTGGCTCGGCAGGCCGTCCAGCGCTCTTCGCGGGAGTCCGACGAGTGCCATGAGCTCGAAGCAGCGTGCCTCGATGCCCGCCCGCGGTACCAGGCCGTGCACCCTCAGCAATTCGCTGAGCACGTGACGGACGGTCATGCGCGGGTTGAGCGACGAGTACGGGTCCTGGAACACCATCTGTATCGCCCGCCGGTCCTCTGTGGCCCGCCTCGCGCCGAGCTCGCGACCGTCAAAGCGCACGACCCCCGAGGTCGGGGCGATCCGCCCCGCGATGCACTTCGCGATGGTCGTCTTGCCACACCCGGACTCGCCGACGAGACCGAGTACCTCGCCTTCGGCGATCCGGAGCGTGACATCGTCAACCGCTCGCAGCGCGTGGCCGTGCTCGGAGCGGAACGTCACCGATAGGTCGTCGACCTCGATGAGAGCGTCAGCCATGGCGGCCAGCTGCCTCAGCGGCCGAGAGCACGTCCGAGTGCAGGCATGCCGCCTCCTGGCCGGGTCCGACGCGCTCGAGGCGGACGTCGGTCGTCNNAGCGGGTCCGGAAGCGAGCCCGGGATGGCGATCGGCTCGCGATCCGGGTTGTCCACGTCGAGCGCCGCCGCGAGGAGCCCACTGGTGTAGGGGTGCCTCGGCGCGGCGAGGACAGCACCGGTGGGCCCGGTCTCGACGAAGCGCCCGGCGTACATGACCGCGACGCGCTCGGCGACCTGGCTGACGACGCCGAGGTCGTGGGTGACGAAGACCAGCGACAGGCCGCGTTCTGAGCGAAGCTCCGCCAGTAGCGCAAGGATCTGGGTCTGGATCGTGACGTCGAGGGAGGTTGTCGGTTCGTCGCACAACAGGATCGCCGGGTCCGATGACAGTGCGATCGCGATCATGACCCGCTGGCGGGTGCCGCCTGACAGCTCGTGCGGATAGGCGTGGTAGCGGCGTTCCGGGTCGGGAATCCCGACCAGCCGCAGGAGCTCGAGCGCTCTCGCTCTCGAGGCGCTGCGCCCGAGGCCGAGCACGTGTCTGGGCGCCTCTGCGATCTGGTTGCCGACCGTCGCGACCGGATTGAGAGCGCTGAGGGCGTCCTGGAAGACGATCGACATGCGCCGGTGCTGGCCGTGGCCACGTCCTCGACCCCGCGCGTCGCTGCGTAGGGTGACACCGTCGACGATCACCCGGCCGGAGGCGAGGCGCCCCCTGTTCGGCAGAAGGCCCATGATCGCCCGCAGCGTGAGGCTCTTGCCACACCCTGACTCGCCGACGATCGCGAGAGCGCCACCACGCTCCAGCGCGAAGGAGACGCCGTCCACTGCATGAAACGCCACCCGGTGGCGCCGCATCTCGACGACCAGCCCTTCGACCTCCAACAGGGGAGTCACTCGGGCCGCAATATGTCCGCGAGGCCGTCGCCGAGAAGCGACAGGCCGACACCTGTGAGAACGACTGCCATCCCCGGTATGGCGGCCAGCCATTGATTGGTCTGGATGAAGTTCTGACCATCGCTGATCATCGATCCCCAGTCCGGCGCGGGCGGCTGGATCCCGAGCCCGAGGTAGCCGAGAGTGACGACGGCCAGGATCACGAGCACGATGTCGGACATCGAGTAGACGATGGCCTGGGTGATCGTGTTGGGCAGGATGTGACGCCACAGCACCCGTGTCCTCGACAGGCCG
>PMZN01000095.1 GCA_003170375.1 Acidimicrobiaceae bacterium
TAGGTTCCTTCAGAAGCTTCCAAACCCAGAAGGAGGACCTACACCCGTGGCACCACGAGTATCGCCCAGTGAGCGCGTCCGTGCAGAGATCGACGCGCTGTTCAGTTCTGACCACGACCTTTCCACCGTCCTCGAAGAGGTCGGCCGCGTCACTGTCCGCCTCCTCATGCAGCAGGCGATCGAGGCCGAGGTCGACACGTTCTTGGGCCGGCGGCCTTATGAACGGCGAAGCGAGGAGACCCCGGCCGGATCGCGTAACGGCTGGCAACCACCCGTCGTCGTGAAGACGACGATGGGACCGGTCGAGCTCAGCCGGCCGAAGCTGCGCGACACCGACGAGAAGTTCTGCTCCCAGCTGTTCGGTCTCGGAGTGACGCGCACCAATGCCCTCGAGGCCCTTGTCATCTCGGCCTGGGTGCGGGGACTTTCGGACCGCGATGTCGAAGCCGCACTTCGCGAGGTGCTCGGTGACGAGGCGGCGCTCTCGCGATCCACCGTGTCGAGGATCTGCCAGCAGGTAAAAGACGAGTTCGCCGAGTTCAGTGTGAAGGACCTCTCCAAGCTCCGCATCGATTACTTGTTCTTGGACGGCACGAACTTCAGGTTCCACGAGCACTCCCCGGCCGAGCCGGTGCTGTGTGCCTGGGGCATCGACACCAACGGAAAGCCCCACCTCGTCGGACTCGGCGCGGCCAGCTCGGAGTCGACCGACGCCTGGGTCGACTTCCTCGAAGGCCTCGTCACCCGAAAGCTCGCCTCGCCCCTTCTCGTCGTCTCCGACGGCGCACCGGGGCTCATCGCCGCCATCGAGCAGGTCTTTCCTAAAGCGCTTCGCCAAAGATGTGTCATCCATTATGAAGAGTGCCGGATTATGTGGACTATCTCGAGAAAGGCCTTTCCCGTTCGAGTTCGCGCACTGCGCTTGTCTGCATAATCAGAGGCTCTCCAAGAACGCGAGCAGCTGGTCGCTCGGCCGGAAGCGGCCGGGCGTGTCGCCGATCGGCACGGTCCGCGCCAGTGCCCGCTCTTTCAGCGACAGGTCGGCGTGAACGTACATGCTCGTGGTTTCGCTGCTCTCGTGGCCGAGCCAGAGTGCTATGACCGATGTGTCGACGCCCGCATGCAAACTGGTAGACACCGATATTCCAACCATGTCGAATGCCCTTGTTCTGGCTCACAGGTGTTGCATCTGGCGGGAGCATTGAGCACTGGTCAGCACTGGGCGTTGTCTTCGGTGACAAGCGCCGCGTAGTTGGCCCAGTCGCCTCCCGCCGCGTGCACCCAGGCGACAGCCGTGGTGATTGTCACGCCGAGCATCTCGGCGAGAACAACGGCCGGGACTTCGCCGGCAAGCTGCTGTTGGGTTGCGCGGCGCGCAGCTCGAGCATCGATCCCGAACGCGCCGAGACGTTGGCCGAGATAAGAGGCGGTGATCGGCCGCCCAGGAAGGTGGCCGGGGAAGAGCCAGCTGTTCGGGACCGCGCCGATGCCGACGTTTCTGGAGCGGCCGGTGGCCATGTGGGCCGCTAGGAGCGCGCCGAGCCGACCCGGGACGGCTAGCTCCGTGCTGGCGAAACGGACAGCCACGCCGGTCGGGGTCACGGTGATCTGGTCGAGAGTCATCACCGCGATGCGACTCAGCGGCTGGGCATAAAGAAGAACGAAGCTCCCCGAGATCTTGTCGGCGAGATCGATGTCGGGATCGTTGAGAAGGCGACGCAAGATGACCCAACGCTGCTCGCCGTCAAGGACAACACCGGGGTGGGGCCTTCTCGAGACCACCTCGAGCTTGGCGCTGAGCTTTCGCGCGGCGGTCCAGGAAACGAAGTGCCGAGCGTCATAACAAGACGGCGGTCCGGTCGCGAGGAAGCGGTCGATATCGCCCTGGGTCGCTGTTTTGAGCTCGAGACCGTTTGCGGCGAGCCAGTCCAGCAGTCGGACGGCACCGAGGACCTGGATCCGGGCGTGACGGATCGCGGTGCGAGCGGTCGCGTTGCGCCCAGCTTGGCGCCGCAGGCGACGCAGCACGTGCCATCTCGCGAACGCGGCGACGATCTTGCGGTCCTCCGGCCGCTCGATCTCGGCGACGGTCCGGTTGTTGCGGGCTTCGAGGCCGACAAGCTGCTCGTCTCGAGGCTCAAGGGCGCCGCTCGCGACGAGCATGCTGCGCAGGTAGTTCGCCGCGCCCGTCTGCGGGTGGGCATCGAGGGCCTCATGGGTCATCGCCATGGTCCCGGCCGCCATCGCCGCGAGGATCGGCGCACCGGCTCCCTGGCGCAGCCAGTTCAGCGCTTTGCGTGGCGTCGCCGAGGAGATGATCGCGTCGTGAAGCGCGACGAGGGCGGGCGGAACGCTTCCGCCTGCACCACTCATGAGCTCCCTGGTGCGGCGCGAGAGCACACAACGATCACAGAGCGAACGCTCGTAGCACTTGTCCTCGCGACCACACAGCCGACAGATGTGCGCCGGCAACGGAGCAAGGCCGGCACAGTCACAGCACATCGTCGATCCCGGCCCGGGGGGCGAGACGAGGCGCCGCTCCTGCCCGCAGTTGTTGCAGATTCCCCGCCGACGCAGCGTGGCGGTGTAACAGGTGTCGCACACCGGGCCCTCGGCCCAACGCACGGTGGGAGGTCGATTCGCGCCGCAGTGCGCACAAATCGCCTGAGCCCTCGGGAGGCACCTCTTGCAAGTCGGGGAGCCGAGGGAGACGAACTGGCATGGTCGGTAACGCCCGCAGGACGCGCACGTGGCAAGCGGCAGCTCGTAGCAGTCGACACAGATGTCAGGTGACGTGCCCGTCGCCCGCACACAGATCGCTGCCACCTTGTTGCAGAGCCCGCAGCGACGGTGGGGCCGGTCTGGAGAGACGTTGTAGCAAGAGCCGCACAGCGACCTCCCGCCGGAGGAGATGACCCTTCGTGGCCGACCGCACCGATAACAGACCGTTTCCCGGGACGCGCCCATCCTCACCTCTCCGTCAGGCTTGGTTGCGCACGATGCGGGCGCGGCGCGGTCGGAGGTCGCCCCCCGGGGAAGGCGCGGTGGCTCTCGCTGACTGAACGGCTCTCCCAGGCTCGGCGCTGATCTCGAGAAGATCAGCGGGAGTGACAGCCAGGATGTCGCACAAAGCGGCGAACGTGGCGAGATTGAGCCGCTCGGGGGTGCCGGTCACGAGTCGGTAGACCTGCTCGCGGCTTAACACGATGCCCCGGGCCGCTAGCAGCGGTCCCAGCTCTGTCGTCGCGAACATGTTCTTTTGCGCCATGACCTGGCGCAGGTGCCAGCGATAGGAAACGGTGCGGGTCATCGGTCCTCCTCCTCGAAGGCTCGTGCCAGTGCCTGGCGCATCATCTTGTTCTTGTAGTCATTGGACACCGAGGTGTAGATCNNGTGGACGCCCAAGAGTGACCGGCCTGCTGCTGGACGAAGAGCGGGTCCACGCCGTCCTCGACGAGATGGCTGATATAGGAGTGTCGCAGACAGTGCGGGGTCAGCTCGCTCGGAAAGCCCATCGCCTCGCGGTAGGCACTGAAGCGCTCGTTGATGTGGCGCGTGCTGATCCGCCCGCCGCGCTCGGTCAGCCACAGCGCGGGGCTCGAGGATCCATAGCAGGGGCGCACCTCGCTCAGGTACTCCTGCAGCACCTCGACCGCCCAGGGCATCACCGTCGCGACGTTGCGCCGGCGGGGCGGGCTGCCCCGCATCGCCTTGCCGAAGCGCACCGACAGCATGCCGAAGCGGCCGAGCTCGGGGGCGGACGGGTTGGTCGAGAAGTCCGTGGTGTCGAGCATCGCCGCCTCCCGGCG
>PMZN01000043.1:0-3148 GCA_003170375.1 Acidimicrobiaceae bacterium
GACTCTGAGACCAAGATCCTCTATGTGCAGACGCACGGGATAACCGACCCGGGCCGGAGCGCGACGCCGTTCTTCCTTGCGGCTTCGGCGGCGGCGATGGAGTTCGAGGTCATGATCTACTTCACGATGTACGGCCCTACCCTGTTGCGCAAGGACGTCGTGGACAAGATCGGGCCGAAAGGTGACCAGGGCCAGTCTTTGCGCTACTTCATCGAGCAGGCCACCGATCTCGGCGTCCGGCTGCTGGTCTGCCAGCCGTCGCTCGACCTCAATGACCTGTGCCTCGATGACCTGATCGACGGAGTCGAGATGATCGGCGGCGCCGCCTTCAACAATCTCGCGGCCTCTGCCGACGCCGTGATCAGCTTCTAGGTACGCGATGATCCAGACATCCGCCCGGCATGCCGAGACGGACGCCCACTACAAGGCCCCGGATGTCGCCGGCTATGGCGAGGTGCCCCACGACGAGAAGGTTCGGCTGTTCGAGCAGGTCAAGGGTGACTTCCGGTTCGCCGATTACCTCTTTGGCTGCTATGAGTGCGGCATCTGTGTCGCCGCCTGCCCGTCCGCCAAGTTCTACGACTTCAGCCCGCGCCGCGTCGCTCAGGCGGCCGCGCGCGAGGACGTGGACCTGATCTACCAGCAGATGCAGGAGGACATCTGGGAGTGCTCTCAGTGCTTTTCCTGCCTGCGCTGCCCGCGCGGCAACAACCCGGGCGGGATCATTACGATCATGCGGGAGGTGGCCGTCAACAACGGGCTGGCCTCGGCTAAAGAAGCCCTGGTCGGTTACTCCCGGATCATCTACAAGATCATGTCCAGCGGCACCCAGGTCTCGCCGGACATGCTGCGGTCGGACGCGTTCCCAGACTGGGGTCCGGAGACCGCCGATGTGGCGGACAACCTGGACCTGTGGCGTCGGGCACTGCCTGCCGAGACAATGCACACGACGTCGGCCGGATGGTCCGTCGCCGACAAGACGCTGGTCGAGCTGTACCTCATCTGGCTCGAGACCGGCGCCCTGGACATGATCGCGGAAGTCGATCGCGGCCTGCATTCGATCCTGCTGGAGCTGATGGAGGAACGCCTCGAGGAAGAAGGCATCCAACCATGACCATTCCGATTGAGGCGCTCAGACGCCAAAAGGCGGCCACCAAGCCGGTCGCAGACCGCCGGTCGGCTGACGATCCCCGCGCCGAGCTGCTCGAACTGGAGCGCCAGGGCGAGCTGATCGTGCAGAAGATCGACCGGGAAGCCGTCACAGTGTCAACGAAGTACGGGCGAGAGAAGCGGATCCAGAAGGCCCATCTGTGGCACCACAAGTCCTGCGGGCAGTGCGGTCACATTCCGGGCTATTCCACTTCGATCTTCTGGGTGATGCGCAAGCTCGGCTACGACTACCACGACCCGTCGGATCAGACCTCCTGCACGGCCTGGAACTACTACGCGAGCGCGACCTCCAACTCAGCTGCCCAGGCCGCCGTCGCCGTCCGGAACTTCGCCGCCGCGTACGAGAGCGGTTACTTCCCGCTAATCCACTGCGGCACCTCCTACGGTCACTACAAGGAGGTGAGGGAGGAGCTCATCCGCCACCCGGAGCTCCGGGCGCAGGTTCGCGACATCATGGCCAAGCTTGGCAAGCCGCTTGTGCTGCCGGAGGAGATCGTGCACTACTCCGAGTGGTTCCACGCGCTGCGGGACGAGATTGCCGCCAAGCAGGTCCGTGACATGTCGGGAATCGTGGTGACCGTCCACCCGGCGTGCCACTACTACAAGCTCGTCGAGGGCGACGCGATCTACGACCCGGACATCTACGGTGGCCAGCGCACGGCCGTGGTGACTGGCCTCGCCCAGGCGCTTGGTGCAGAGGTTCGCGACTACTCGACCTGGTTCGACTGCTGCGGCTTCGGCTTCCGGCACATCTTGGTGCAGCGGGACTTCACCCGGTCTTTCGCAACGCTTCGGAAGATCGAGGTCATGAAGGAGGAGGCCAACCCCGACGTCGTGCTGACTCATGACACCGGCTGCGTCACGACTTTGGACAAGAGCCAGTTCGCGGCCAGGGCGCACGAGCGCAACGTCGGGCTCGCGGTGCTCAGCGAGGCACAGTTCGCGGCACTGGCGATGGGGGCACATCCGTACCGGGTGTGCCAGCTGCACTGGCACTCCGCCGACTACCGGCCGCTGCTGGAGAAGCTGGGCATCGACTGGGAGAAGGCCTGGGCGGAGTTCCAGAGCGATCTGCGGCGGCTGGAGAGCGGCGAGAAGCGCTATCTCGACTGGGATGACGTCGATGCGTGACAGGCAGTTCGCGCCCTCCAGGCACGAACACGACACTTGAGGTGATCAATGTCTTCGGACAAGGTTGCTGTTATCGGTGGGGGCCCCGGAGGGCTGCGCGCGGCACAGTGCGTCGCGGAGGTCGGCGGCGAGGTTGTGCTGATCGAGCAGCGCGACTTCCTCGGCGGCACCCCGGTCGCGGAGAACTATGCCGGCCTGACTCCGCGCGGTGAACCTGCGCAGCCGCAGATCCGGCGGATGATCGAAGTGGTCACCGCCCATCCGCTCGTCGAGGTCAGGCTCGGCACCGAGCTCGCCGGGGTAGCGGGCGAGCCCGGTACGTTCATCCTGACGCTGAGCGGCTCTCAGACCGCTGAGGCGCAGACGGTCGAGTGCGGCGCCATCATCATCGCCACCGGGTTCGGCCATTTCGACCCTGGCCGGTCGACCCAGATGTACGGGTACTTCGAGTTTCCCGACGTCATCACCCAGGCTGACCTCGAGGTGATGCTGTCTGAGAACCGGGTGCTGCGTCCCTCCAGCGGTCAGCCGCCGGAGCGGATCTGTTTCATCCAGTGCGTGGGCAGCCGCGACCGTCAGATCGGCAATGAGTACTGCTCGAAGGTGTGCTGCGCGGTGGCGTCGAAGGAGGCCATCGAGATCCGCCAGCTGTTGCCGGATTCGAAGGTGTTCATCTTCTACATCGACATGCGGATGTACGGCTACTGGGAGAACGAGATCTACTGGCCGGCCCAGGAGCAGCACCATGTCCAGTACGTCAAGGGGCTCATCACCGAGGTTCTGCCGAAGGGCGATCGCCTGCTGGTCCGCGGCGAGGACACCACGATGGGTCGGCCGATGGAGCTGC
>PMZN01000043.1:3244-10989 GCA_003170375.1 Acidimicrobiaceae bacterium
GCCGTTGGCTACCTGCGGTCGCGTTCGCTCACTGCGGCGAAGTGAGGAACAGGAACATCATGACCGGTCCCGTCGTCGACACACCGAGCGCGCTGGAGTTCCAGCGCGAGATCATGGACCGGATCAGCGAAGCCGAGCTGCGGAGCATCGCCGCGGACCTGGACCGTAAGTCCTCGGCGCTGCGGCACCTGTTGTCCGGCGACCCGTCTTCGTGGGACCGGGCAGCCCTGCGGCAGGTGCTGCGATGGGTGTTCGCAACCCGGCGGCGCGCCGATCAGATCCTGGACTCGATCGGCCCACAGCCGCTGGCAGCGGCCATCGCAGGGCTTCTCGAAGACGGCGACCCGGTGGCGGACCGGATCGACCGTTTCGATGACTCTCTGACCGGGCGTGCCGAGGCGGACGCGCTGGCCGGACCCGGCTTCGACCTCCCCGCCGAACTGTTGCATTTCACCTCGCCCGACCGGTACTGGCTCTGGACGAGGTGGATATGGGATCCGGACGCCCGGACCGGTGCATTGGCTTTGGTCACCACCAATGACGTCGATCTGAGTGCGGGCGACTCAAGGGGGGCGGTCTACCTCAGCGTCGGGCGGGCGATGGCCTTCGTCGACGAGACGGGCAAGGCAGCCGGCTTCACCGCGGCGGGTCCCGGCTTGTTCGGCGCGGATGTCTTGCTGGCCGCGGTCTACGGGATCTACATGTACACGGTCCTGCAGATGCGGTTGACCCGTGAGTTCAACCAGGTGGTCCCGGCGTTGCCCCATCTCGTCCGCCGCCTGCTCGGCGTCTACCACTTGGAGGGCTAGGACCATGCCTATCGGTGGCCGGAAGGTCCCGCCGGTTGCGGTGGAGAAGCAGCAGGCGAGGGTTGCCTCCACCATCTCGGGGCGCGAGGTCGACCTGCCGGCCATGTGGAACAGGATGTTCGAGCCGCGGGTCCTCACCGATTACGGCCCGGATGGCTTCGCCGCGATTGCGAAGCTGCCCGGCGGCGAGTCCCTCGAGTGGTGTTACGGCTGCGGGAAGTGCACGCCCGTCTGCCCGGTCGACATGGTGGGCGACTATGGCCCGCGCAAGATCCATCGCAAGGTCCAGACCGGCACCGACCTGTTCGCTGCCCCCGACCTGTGGCTATGTACAGCGTGCGGGAACTGTCTGCGGGTCTGCCCGAAGCGGGTCGACATGATCGCGATCATGCCGGCCGTCCGCGAGGCCGCGCTGAGCGGTGCGGCGGTGCCGGCCGAGCTTCAGGAAGTCTTCGAGAAGACCTTCCGGTACGGCAATGCCCTCGGCCAGAACCAGCGGCGCCGGGCACGGTGGGCAGAAACTGCCGGGGTTCCGGTGCGAATCCTGGCGACGGACCCAGCTCCCGTTGACGTGCTCTTCTACGTCGAGGACTACTGGAGTTTCCACCCCCGCGGCCAGGACGCGGCCCGCGCGTTCGCCAGGGTAGCCACGGCGCTCGGAATCGACTGGGCGATCCTCGGCCCGGAGGAGAAGACGCTCGGTGACTCTCAGCGGCTGGCCGGCGAGAAGGGCCTGTTCGACGCGCTGGTCGAGGACGTCACCGCGACCCTGGCGAAGTACGAGTTCCAGCGGATCGTGACGCCTGACCCGCACGCCTTCAATGCCCTGGTCAAGGAGTATCCGCAGCGCGGGCACACCTTCGATGCGCAGCACTACACCCAGCTCCTGGCGCCGCTGGTCGGTCAGATCGGCTGGGCCAGGGAGCTGAACCTGCGGGTGACCTTCCACGATCCGTGCTACCTCGGCCGCCAGAACGGGGAGTACGACGCGCCGCGGACCCTGATCGAAGCGATCCCCGGAGTGCAGCTGGTCGAGATGGGCCGCTGCCGGGAGAACGCCTACTGCTGCGGCGGTGGAGGCGGTGGTATGTGGCTGGACGGTTTCACGAGCGATCACACCACCGAGCGGCTGGCCGAGCGCAGGGTTCGCGAGGCTGCCCGGACCGGCGCTGATGTGCTCGTGGTCTGCTGCCCCTATGAAGTGTCCAGGTTCACCGATGCGGCCAAGTCGACCGGTCACGGGCACCTCCGGGTCTGCGACATCATCGAGCTGATCGACGAGGCGACGCGGGACGGGACGAGCGGTGGCTGAAACGATGCGTGTGATCGACTTCGGCCGCAGCTCGCCGCTGCGTTCGCAGACACTGTGGCATGCGATCGGCTACGGGGTATCGGCCGGTGCACCGGTCACGCTCTCTTTCACCCGGCCGGCTGCCCCGTACGTCTGCATCGGCTACCACCGCAGGATCGACGAGGTGGACCACGACTACTGCCGGGAGAACGGGCTGCCCGTCTTCCGGCGGATGGTCGGCGGCGGTCCGGTCTACCTGGACGCGGGCCAGCTGTTCTTCCAGATCTGCCTGCCGGCCCGGGCTGTGCCAGCGGCTCGGGCGAAGGCTCTGCGAATGCTGCTCGAACCGGCCGTGACCGCGTTCCGCGTCGTCGGGGTACCGGCCAGTCTCGATGACGACCTCGAGGTCTGCCTCGGCGACCGCAAGATCTGTGGGCATGGGGCCGGCCAGATCGAGGACGCCGTCGTGCTCTGCGGCAACCTTATCGAGCGGTTCGACCACGCCCGGGCGGCCCGGGTGCTCGCGATGGCCGATCCCGCCCAGCGGGACCAGACGGTCGCGTTGATGCGCCGCTTCGTTACCGCGACCCCGGTCGATCCTGCCTCCTTCCGGGCCGCCATGATCAGTGCCTACGCCGCGGCGCTCGGGCTCGCCGCGGTACCCGGCGAGTTGACCGGGGCCGAGCGCACGGCCGTCGCCGAGCTCGACGAGAGGTTCAGCAGCGTTGGCTGGCTGGCCGGACCGGAGCGCCCTGCCCAGCCAGCCGGTGCCGCACCGCGTGCTCGCCAGGTCAAGGTGCGGGCCGGCGTGTGGACGTTTGCAGCGACACGCGACGGGGCACAGGTTGCCGCCAGCGTTGTGCGGGGAACGGTCGAGCAGGTCTGGCTGCGCGTCGGCGGGCTGAACGGATCAACCCGTCAGGCCGAACGGGCTCTCACTGGAGTCCCCTTGCACTCGGTCGCTCAGGTGCTGACCGGCTTCGGTGACCCGGGGCGCCGGTTGGCTGCGGCATTCGCCACGGCCGACCCCGGGAGGCTCTGATGGAACAAGGTGAGCAGGTCATCGTGGCTGGCTTCCCGCTCGCGCTCGACCGGCGCTACCAAGCCGAGACGCACATGTGGGTGCTGCCGACCGACCCTGGCCGGGCGCGGATCGGCATGGACCCGCTCGGCATCGAGACCAGCGGCACCCTGGCCCAGCTTTCCTTCGTCCCGGTCGGGACGCAGCTCACCGCGGGCCGGCCGTTCGGCCAGCTCGAGGCGGCCAAGTTCGTCGGCCCGCTCGTCAGCCCGGTGTCCGGCACCGTGCTGGCCGTGAACGACGCCGCGGCCATCGACGCGGGACTCACCGAGCGGGACCCGTACGGGGCCGGCTGGTTGATCGAGGCCAGCTTGAGCGACGCCGCAGGCGACCTGTCGAGGCTGCTCGCAGACGCGGCCGAGATCACCGCCTGGTTCGCAGCCAAGATCGCCGACTACCGGCGCATGGGCGTGATCGCGCAATGACCACCGCGGAACCGCTACTGCGCCCCGCAGAGGTAAGGCGGGCGAACTTTCCCGACGTCATGGACTTCTACGCGCCCGGCCTGAAGCGTTGGCAGACCTCGGAGTGGGTCCCGGCCAACCCCCGCCGGTTCCTTCCGGTGTCGGTGACCGGCTCGGCCTGCGCGCTCTCCTGCGACCACTGCCAGGCCAAGGTGCTCGACGCCATGGTGTCGGTCCGGGCCGGTCAGGACCTGTTCAGCTTGGCGACGCGGCTCCGGGAGCAGGGCAGCGAGGGGCTGCTGGTATCCGGCGGCTCCACTCGCACCGGTGGGGTGCCGCTCTTGGCCCACCTGCATCACATCCGGCGGATCCGCGAGGACCTCGGGATGAAGGTCATCGTGCACTGCGGCCTGGTCTCACCCGAGCTCGCGGCCGGGCTGGCAGCGTGCGGCGCGGACGGCGTGATGCTCGACGTCGTCGGGGCAGACGAGACGCTGCGCGACGTCTACCACCTGAACCTGACCGTGGACGACGTGGACCGCTCCTTGCGACTGCTTTCCGGCCACGGGTTGCGAATCATCCCGCACATCGTGCTCGGCCTGCACTATGGGCGTTTCCTTGGTGAGCATCGCGCGCTGGATTTGCTCACCTGCTACCCGGTCTCGACTCTCGTTCTGGTGGTGCTCGTGCCGCTGGCGGGCACCCCGATGGCGCACGTTCCGCCGCCCCGGCCCGATGAGGTAGCCGATTTCTTCGCTACCGCCCGGTTGGCCGCGCCGGCTACGACGATCAATCTCGGCTGTGCCCGCCCGCTCGGCGCGGTGAAGCGCGAGCTTGACCAGGCCGCGATCGACCTCGGGCTGAACGGCATTGCCTACCCGGCTGACGGCGCGATCGAGTACGCGAGGTCGCGCGGCCTGACGCCACGGCTGTTCGAGTACTGCTGCTCGCTGACCTGGAACAAGGCACAGGAGAGCGGCTTGGCGACGGTTCAGGTGGCGCGGTGAGCGGGGCGTGGCGGCTGCTGGCCGATGACGGCGCCGGAGCCTCCGAGGGACTCGCGCTGGACGAGGCACTGATGGGCCGGTACGCACGGGGCGAACCCGACTGCCCACCGACGCTGCGGCTTTACAGCTATCGCAGTCACTGCGCCCTCGTCGGGCGGTACCAGAACCTGGCCGCCGAGGTCGACCTGGCCGCCTGCCGCCGCACCGGCACGGAGGTCAGCCGGAGGTCCACCGGCGGCGGCGCGATCATCATGGGATCCGGTCAGCTGGGTATCGCCTACGTGGACCGGGCACCGGCCGGCCAGCGTCCCCGGGAGATCATCGAGCAGCTTTCCGCCGCGCTCGCGGCCGGGTTGGCTCAGCTGGGTATTGTTGCGACCTTCCACGGCAAGAACGACCTGGAGGTCGGCGGCCGAAAGATCGCAGGCCTAGGGCTCTATGTCGACCCCGCCGACGCAATGCTCTTCCACGCGAGCGTCCTCGGCGATCTCGACGTCGAGTTCATGCTGCAGGTGCTGCGGATACCCGCGGCGAAGCTGGCCGACCGGGCGGTGGCCGCGGTGACCGAGCGGCTGACGACGGTCTCGGCCGAGACCGGCCTGCGGTACGACGCCGCGATGCTTCGGCCCGCGATCGCCAGCGGGTTCGCTGCGAGTTTCGGGGTGACTCTGGAACCCGGCGCGCCTGATCAGACCGAGCTGGGGCTCGCCGATGTATTGGCCGCCAGCCGGTACCGGTCGCAGTCCTGGCTGAGCGAGCGGAGCGTCTCTGAGGACGCCAGCGGATCGGCCGTGCTGAAGACGCCGGCGGGACTGGCCCGGATCTACCTCAGCACCCATGGTGACCTGGTCAAGAGCGCGATGGTGACCGGGGACTTCAACGAGCTGCCTGCGGCGGTTGTCGCGATGGAGGCCGGCCTGCGCTGGCGGCGCTTGGACGGCGAAGTGATTGCCGCCGTGGTCGCAGGTTCGGGAGTCGCCGACGCACTCGGCGTTCCGGCCGAACGGATCGTCGCCGCCGTGCGTGACGCCGGCCGCGAGGCATGCCAGGGCGCCACGGTCGGGCAGGCCGGCTCGGCGGGCCAGCGTCAGCTCCCCGAGCCGAGCTGAGAGGAAGCGAGATGGTGGCTCGCCAGCTTCCGCTGTCGCCTGCAGCCGGCCCCGTGGCCCGGACCAGCCCTGAATATGTGCGGATCTCGATGGCGAGCGCGATCGCATTGCGGGTGCGTTCGGGCCGGTTCAGCCGCGACTTCGAATTCGGCGGCATGAACTTGTTGCTCAGCTATGACGAAGGATGCCGGTCCGACTGCGGCTACTGCGGCCTGGCCCGAACCCGTCCTGGCAGCTACGAGGACAAGTCGTTCATCAGGGTCGAATGGCCGCTTGTGCGCACCGACGATCTCGTGGAGCGGATGACCCGGTTCGAGCCGGTCTTGACCAGGCTCTGCATCTCGATGGTCACCCACGGCCGCGCGTACCGCGATACCTGCGACATCACGCGCAGGATCGCCGAGCGAGTCGGGACGCCGATTTCGATCCTGGTCGCGCCGCCGACGCTCAGGCGCGAGCGGCTGGAGCACTTCAGGTCGATCGGCGCCGACATGATCGGGATCGGGCTCGACGCCGTGACCGAGGAGCTGTTCCGGAGCATCCGCACGGACGTTCCCGCTGGTGGCCTGAAGTGGGAGAAGTACTGGGAGGTCGTCACCGATGCCCGCGAGATCTTCGGGCCATGGAAGGTCAACGTGCACACTTTGGTCGGGCTCGGTGAGACCGATCAGGACCTGCTCTCCATGTTCGTCGCGTTGCGCGACCGGCAGATCTTCTCCTACCTGTTCTGCTTCAACCCGGAGCCGGACTCGCGCATGGCCGCCCAGCCGAAACCCTCGCTCCGGCGTTGGCGGCGGGTACAGCTCGCCCGGCACCTGATCGAAACTGAAGGCTTCGGCCTGGAACAGTTCGGCTTCGACGGCAACGGCGGGCTTGCCCGCTTCCGAGCGGGCCGTTCTGCCGTCGAGACAGTCGTTGCCAAGGGCGCGGCGTTCATGACCAACGGCTGCCCGGGTGGCAAAGGTGAGCCCGGATGCACCAGGCCCTACGGTTCGTACCGGCCCGCCGAGCCGTTCCACGACTACCCCTTCGCGCCGGCGGCGAGCGACCTCGAGGAGATCCGGCAGCAGCTGTTGCTGGACGATGTCGTCAGGTGAAGGTTGAGAGAGGTGGCCTGAAGTGCGAATCGTAGTGCCCATGAGGGCTGTGCCCGACCTCGTCGAGGAGATCGAGCTGACCGCGGACGAGACTGGAATCGACCGCGAGTACTTGACGTTCGTGCTCAGCGAGTGGGACGCCCAGGCGCTGGAAGAGGCACTGCTCCTCAAGGACGCCAGCGGGGCTGAGGTCGTGGCCGTGGGTCTGGCCGACGACCCCGAGATCGACCAGGCCCTTTACACGGCGCTGGCGAAGGGCGCGGATGCGGCGGTGAAGGTCGCCGGCGCGGGTGCTGCGGGGTCGTGCGGACCTGGCGGGATCCGCACCGCTGACCGTGCCGCGCTGATGGCCGCGTATCTCGCCGCACATCCCGCCGACCTCGTCATGACCGGCGTGCAGGCAGCCGACGACCTGGACGGCCAGCTGGCGCCCACCCTCGCTGCTCTGCTCGACCTGCCGCACGTTTCGGTTGTCGTCAGCGTCGAGGCGGCCGGCGACACGGTCACGGTCCGCCAGGAGTTCGCCGCCGGCCGGTCGCACGAGCTGCAGGTGCAACTGCCTGCCGTGATCGGCGTCCAGTCCGCGCGGCAAGCACCGCGCTACGCCCCGATCACCCGGATCAGACAGGCGCAGCAGGCCGGCGGGCTGAGCGAGGTCACGGTATCGCCAGCAGCGGCCAGAAGCGGCCTGGTCGTGCGCAGGATGCACCGTCCGGAGGAGAGCGGGCACGCCGAGATGCTGACGGGCGGCGCCGGCGAGGTAGCGGACCAGATCGTGGGCCTGCTCCGCGCGCGGGGCTTGGTGAAAGGGTGAGTGACGACGTGGGCGGCAATGTGATGGTGCTCGCCGAGCACACCGGCAGGCATGTCTCCGAGGGGACCTACGAACTGATCGGCAAGGCGCGCGAGCTGGCATCGATGCTGGGTTGTAAGACCGAGGTAGCCCT
>PMZN01000043.1:11102-11251 GCA_003170375.1 Acidimicrobiaceae bacterium
CCGCTGGCTGCCTATGTCAGCGCCCTGGAGATCGACGGTGGTGCCGTGATGGCCACTGCGAAGATCCTCGGCGGCAAGGTGCTCGCCGAGGTCGAGCTGCCCGGCGAGCGCGGGATCGTCACCGTGCTGGGGGGTGCCTTCAGCGCTGC
>PMZN01000043.1:11281-11731 GCA_003170375.1 Acidimicrobiaceae bacterium
GGAGACGTCGACATCAGCGCGGCCGACATGCTCGTCTCGGTGGGCCGCGGGATCGAGTCGCAGGACAACATGGAGATCGTGCTGGAGCTCGCCGACGCGCTCGGCGTCCCGCTCTCGGCGTCGCGGCCTGTTGTGGACGCCGGATGGCTGCCGAAGACGCGCCAAGTCGGCCAGTCCGGCCTGAAGGTCAAGCCCAAGGTGTACCTCGCTTTCGGCATCTCGGGAGCTCCCGAGCACCTCGAGGGCATGCGGAACGCCGAGTTGATCATCGCCTGCAACACCGACCCGGGAGCGCCCATCTTCGGCGTCGCCCACTGCGGCACGACCGTCGATCTCTTCGATCTCGTCCCGGAGCTCGTGGACAAGATCCGGGGCTGACCATGACAGGCCCGCTAAGCCTGGTCGCGACGGACGTGACCAGGCCCGTCCTCGAGGGCATCGGCCCGGTCG
>PMZN01000189.1 GCA_003170375.1 Acidimicrobiaceae bacterium
TGGAAAGCGTCGGTGCCGATCAGATTCGAGCGCACCTGTCCGGTGATGCAGACGATCGGGGTCGAGTCCATCCACGCGTCGGCGATCGGCGTGACGAGGTTCGTCGCACCCGGCCCGGAGGTGGCCACAGCGACTCCCACCCGGCCGGAGGCGCGGGCGTAGCCCTCGGCCATGTGGCCGGCGCCCTGCTCGTGGCGGACCAGGATGTGGCGGATCGGCGAGTCGATGATCGGGTCGTATACGGGCAGGATCGCACCTCCGGGGAGGCCGAAGATGACTTCGACCTCTTGCATCTCTAGGCTTTTCACAAGCGCTTGCGCTCCGGTGAGCTCCATCGGTGCTACCTCTCGCTCTCGTTTGTCGGGCTCTGTGGGTGGTTGTGCGGTGTGTGACTGATCGCTGCTGTCGGGTGCCCCGGTGCGCCGGTGCCGGAAAACGAAACGACCTCCCCTTTGGGGAGGTCGCAGGCGCAGAACCGCAAAGGGTGCCGCGCTCTAGGTAATAAGTACGAGGCAGTCGTTTGCGGACATCGCCGACAAGTGTTGCAGAGCGGACCGCCGGGCGCAACCCTCGGCCGTGACACCGAGGCGGACCGACGGAGCGGATCTGGCAGGCGGGGCGGGTCGGCGAGGTGCGGCTCGGCAGGTGGTGGGCAGAAACGGGCTGCGTGCGGAGGCTATGGCTCGGTGACGGCGCCTCGCTCGGCCCCCACGACGAGTCGCGCGTACTTGGCCAGGACTCCCGTCGCATAGCGCGGGATGGGGGGTTTCCACTGCTGGCGGCGGCGCTCGAGCTCGACCTGCTCGACGACCACGTCCAGACGGCCTCCGTGCGCATCGAGAACGATCTGGTCGCCGTCTTCGACCAACCCGATCGGACCACCGACCGCCGCCTCGGGAGCCACGTGGCCGACGCAGAAGCCTTGGGTGCCTCCGGAGAAGCGCCCGTCGGTCACAAGCGCACAGTCGCCGCCTCGCCCGGCGCCGGTCATGGCCCCGGTCACGGCAAGCATCTCACGCATCCCTGGGCCTCCCTTCGGTCCTTCGTAGCGGATGACGACGACTGTCCCCGGCGTGACGGTCCCGGCGAGGATGGCCTCCATGGCGGCGCCCTCACCGTCGAAGACCCTTGCCGGGCCTGCAAAGGCGAGGTCGCCGTCGATTCCTGCGACCTTCACGACTGCTCCTTCGGGCGCGAGCGACCCGCGGAGGATGGCGATCCCACCATCGGCGTGTATCGGTTCGCGAAAAAGGCGGACGACCGACCCGTCGGGAGCGGGTGGGTCGAGGGCGGCCAGGTTCTCGGCCATCGTCTTGCCGGTGACGGTCAGACACTCGCCGCGGAGCAAGTCTTCCTCCAACAGCTCTCGGAGAACGACCGGGAGGCCACCGATCCGGTCAAGATCGGTCATGTGGTACCGCCCGTGCGGCTTCATGTCCGCGAGGTGCGGGACTCTCCGGCCTATCCGGGAGAAGTCGTCGAGATGCAACTCGACGCGAGCTTCGTTCGCGATCGCGAGCAGATGAAGCACGGCGTTGGTCGAGCCGCCGAGTGCCATCACAGTGGCGATCGCGTTCTCGAAGGCCTCCTTGGTCATGATCTGACGGGGCCGGATGTCCTTTTCGAGCAAAGCGATCACTGCTTGGCCACTCGCGTAGGCGAGATCGTCCCGCCGGCGGTCGACCGCCGGGACCGCAGCCCCGGCCGGAAGCGCCATGCCGAGCGCTTCGGCCACCGATGCCATGGTGTTGGCCGTGAACATGCCGGCGCAGGAGCCCTCGGTCGGGCACGCATTGCGTTCGATCGCCTCCAGCTCCGCGATGTCGATCGTTCCCGCAGCGCATGCTCCAACCGCCTCGAACACCGAGACGACGTCCAGAGCACGATCGCCGAGGTGTCCCGGCAGGATCGTGCCGCCGTAGACGAAGACCATCGGGAGGTCGAGCCGACCGGCGGCCATGAGCATCCCGGGAAGCGACTTGTCGCATCCTGCGAGGCCGACGAAAGCATCGAAGCGCTCCGCGTGCATCATGGCTTCGACCGAGTCCGCGATGATCTCGCGGCTCACGAGGGATGCGTGCATCCCCTCGTGGCCCATCGCGATACCGTCGGAGACCGCGATCGTGACGAACTCGAACGGGAACCCGCCGGCGGCGCGCACCCCGTCCTTCGCCCGCTGAGCGAGCCGGGCAAGCGGCAGGTTGCACGGCGTCACCTCGTTCCATGTGGAGGCGACGCCGACCTGAGGCTTGTCGAAATCACCATCGGTCATCCCGACCGCACGGAGCATCGCTCTCGACGGTGCGCGCCGGAAGCCCTCGGTCACGTCCTGGCTGTGGATCTTGAGCGAGCGGATCTTGTCGGTCATTGCCTCAACCTAGTTGTCGTCCCGCCTGGTTGGCCGAGTCGATCGCTACGAGCGCTCGATGCGACGTCCGGCGCCGTCCTAGGCCTTGCGCCGGGCGGCGAATGCCGCCGCGACCAGCTTGCCGTTCGCCCGCCCTTTCGAGGCACGCATCACTTGGCCGAGCAGGAACTGGGCCACCTTCTCGTCACCGCCGCAGTAGCGCTGCCACTCCTCCAGGTTGGACGCGATCACGTCGTCGACCATCGAGCCGAGAGCCGCCGCGTCCATTGCTTGGTAGCCGAGNNTGGGTCGCCGAGAGCTGACCGGACGACTCCATCTTGAGCAGCGCGGCGAACGCGGCCGGGTCGAGCAGCTTGGCTGCGTCTGGGTTCGCCGCTGCTTCGTTCGCGGCCCGCGCGAGGGCGAGCCTCGGATCGGCTCCTGCGGCCACAGCGCCAACAACGAGCTCGTCGAGGCCAAGGTCGACGACCGTGACGACCTGGTCGGTCGAGCCGTCTCGCCGCGTGGCCAGCTCCGAATTGCCGCTGACTAGATCCGAGAGTCGGTGACGGCGCTCTGCCGGCATGGGGCCGACGCCCTCGGCGGCCGCTGCGAGCAGGCGCGCGTCCGGCAAGAGCGGGGTGAGGTCGGGCTCGGGGAAGTAGCGGTAGTCGTTCGCCTCCTCCTTCGAGCGCATCGAGTGCGTACTGCTGTCCCCCTCGTCCCAGTGACGGGTCTCTTGGGCAACGCGCTCGCCTGACTCGATCAGCGCGATCTGGCGTTCGACCTCGTAATCGATGGCCCGTTCCAGCGACCGCAACGAGTTCAGGTTCTTCACCTCGCACCGAGTCCCGAATTCGGTCGAGCCCACGGGGCGCACCGAGACGTTCGCGTCGACGCGCAGCGAACCCTCTTCCATGCGGCCGTCGGAGGCTCCCGTGGCTACGAGGATCGAGCGCAACTCGTCGACATAGGCCCTCGCCTGGGCCGCCGAGCGGATGTCCGGACGGGAGACGATCTCGACGAGCGGCACTCCGGCGCGGTTGTAGTCCACGAGCGAGTAGCTGGCTTCGTGGATCCGGCCCCCACCGCCGACATGGGTCGTCTTGCCCGTGTCCTCCTCCATGTGCGCTCGTTCGACGCCTACGCGCGACCCGTCAGGCAGCTCCAGCCACCCGTCGACGTTGATGGGCTCGTCGTACTGGCTGATCTGGTAGTCCTTCGGCATGTCGGGATAGAAGTAGTTCTTGCGGTGGAAGATCGAGCGCTGCGCGGTGCAATTGAGGGCCGCGCCGATCCTCAGGGCGAGCTCGACCGCTCGCCGGTTGATAACAGGCAGCGAGCCTGGCAAGCCGAGGCAGACCGGGCAGACATTCGTGTTCGGCTCGTCCCCGAAGGCGTTGCGGCACCCGCAGAAGAGCTTCGTGGCCGTGGCGAGCTCGCAGTGGACCTCGAGGCCTACCACCGTCTCGTACTCGGTCACGGCGACACCGGTCCTCGGGCTTCGCGAGGCGCAGCCGCCTCCAAGCTCGCCGCGACACGCATCATGACCGCCTCTCCGAGGGCCGGGGCGAGGACCTGCACGCCGATCGGCAGCCCTTCGGGGCTCAAGGCGAAGGGCACGCTGGCAGCCGGGTGCCCCGCCAGGCTGGACGGGATGCTGCACAGGTCGCACATGTACATCTCGATCGGGTCGTCGACCTTGGACCCGAAGGGGAAGGCCACAGACGGCGTGGTCGGCGTCAACAGCACGTCGAAGTCCCGGTAGGCGGCTTCGAACGCGCGGATGACCAACGTGCGGGCTTTTTGAGCCTGGCCGTAGTAGGCGTCGTAGTAGCCGGCCGACAAGGCGTAGGTGCCCATCATGATGCGCCGTTTCACCTCGGCTCCGAAGCCTTCGCCCCGGGTCCTGGCGTTCATCGTCTCCGTGTCCGGCCCGTCGACCCGAAGGCCGTAGCGGACGCCGTCGTAACGCGACAGGTTCGAGGACGCCTCGGCCGGCGCGATGACGTAGTAAGCGGGCAGCCCGAGCAACAAATCAGGGATCCTCACCTGGTCCACCTTCGCCCCGGCGACCGCCAACGCCTCGGCCGCGGCAACGACTGCGTCGCCACACTCGGAGCCCTCCGAGAGGAAATCCGCCACGATCCCGACGCGCAACCCCGAGACGCCCTCGTCGAGGGTGGCGAGCAAGCTCGGCGCCGGCCGGTCGAGCGACGTCGAGTCCATCGGGTCGTGCCCGGCAATCACCTCGAGCCCGAGCGCCGCGTCCGCGACCGTGATCGCGAATGGTCCTATCTGGTCGAGCGAGCTCGCGAACGCGATCAGCCCGTACCGGGAAACGACGCCGTAGGTCGGCTTCACCCCGACGATCCCGCAAAGCGCCGCCGGCTGGCGGATCGATCCGCCCGTGTCGCTGCCGAAGGCGAGCGGCACCATCCCCGCCGCGACGGCAGCGGCGCTCCCGCCCGACGAGCCGCCCGGGACGCGCCCCAAGTCCCAGGGGTTCCGGGTGGGCCCGAAGGCAGAGTTCTCTGTCGAAGAGCCCATGGCGAACTCGTCAAGGTTGGTCTTGCCGATCGCGACCGCGCCGGCGTCCCGGAGCCGGCTCACGACCGTCGCGTCGTAGGGAGGCAGCCACCCGGCCAGGATCTTCGACGAGCAAGTCGTGGGGATCCCCACGGTGCACAGATTGTCCTTCAGCGCGACGGGGACGCCCGCGAGCGGTCCCGGGTCCAGACCCGATCGGACCAGCCGATCGACGGCGTCGGCATCCGCCTCGGCCGCCTCGACAGTCACTTCGTTGAAGCAGTGCAGGTCGCCCTCGAGCTCGCGGACGCGATCGAGTGACACTGCAAGGACTGCCCGGGCGCTGCGCTCACCAGCGCGTACGGAGGCTGCGATCCCGGCCAGGGACCCGAGCTCAGGCGCTGGGCTCGCCGTCACGGTGCCTCGCCCATGATGCGGGGAACCCTGAAACGGTCGTTCTCGGCCACCGGGGCCTGGGCGAGCACAGCCTCCCGGTCCAAGCTCGGTCGCTCGGTGTCGGAGCGGAGCACGTTCTCGACCGGGAACGGGTGGGCCGTCGGTGGAACGTCAGCGGTGTCGAGGCGGCGCACCGCGTCCACGTGCTCGAGGATCGCGGACAGCTGCAGCGCGTAGCGCCCGACCTCGTCTTCGTCGAGGGCGAGCCGGGCAAGGCGCGCCACGTGTCGTACCTCCTCGGGCGTGATAAGGCGATCTGATTCGCTCACTGGAGCACCGCCATCTTGTTCACGAACGCGACGGCGCGCTCTTCGATCTCCGAGGCGTCGTGATCGAGCGTCGCCACATGGAAGCTGCGCTCGAGCCAGACGCGCTCGACCGGACCGCCGGCCCGCGCAGCAAGCAGGTCGCCTGACTCGGGCGGCACGACGTGGTCGATTCGGCTGGACAAGAGCAGCACCGGGCAGCGGACCTCACCCAGCCGGGCCGCGATCTCGTCGACGGCCTCGAACATCGAGAGCATCGGTTCGAGCGGCGAGGCGTCGTAGGCAGATTCGGTGCCCCGCATCGCAATGTCGGAACCGATGGCAGGAACCGATATGGCGCCTTCTTCGATCATTCCATGCAGCATGTCCCGGAAGCTCGAAGCCGGCGGGTCAACCAGCGGGTTGACGACGATGATGCCAGCGATGTCGGAGTGCCGCTCGGCAAGCCAGATCGCCAGCGAGCCGCCCATCGACAGACCGGCGACAAAGACCCGATCGGAACGACCGGCAAGGTCGCCGTAAGCCGCTTCGGCAACCGAGGACCAGTCGGACCAACGTGTCGGGACCATGTCCCCCACGCTCGTGCCATGTCCAGGCAGCAGCGGAAGCTCCACTGAGAACCCGGCCGCCGCTAGCGCTTGAGCGAGCGGGCGCATCGACTGTGGGCTCCCGGTGAAACCATGAAGGACCACGACGCCGATCGGACCGCCCCCGGCGGAAAAAGGTTCGGCGCCGG
>PMZN01000098.1:0-1322 GCA_003170375.1 Acidimicrobiaceae bacterium
GGACCGCTCGGCGGCAACGCGGGCCGAGATGTCGATGATGATCCCCGTAGCCCCATCCGGCTCGCCCGATTCGCTACGCAACGGGACGGCCCAAAGCTCCAGGTGGTGTTGGGCGAAAGCGATGGACGCGAACTCGAGCCGTTCCCCGCCGAGCAGGCGCCGCCCGAGCTCGAGGAGCTCCGGGTAGGCCTCGAGGATGCTGAACAGGCTGTGCCCGAGCAATGAAGCGGGCAGCTCGACCAGCTCGGGCAGCAGGCCGCCATCGAGGAAGGTGAGGATGCCGTCGCGGTCGCAAGCAAACAGCAGCACCGGTCCGGAGCGCGCGGCGGCGATCGAGTCGAGAACGCGGATGAATGGCTTCTCGGCCCGCCCAGCCGCGAACGCAGGCAAGTCCGAACCTCCCCGGTGCCCCACCGGCAACCTCCTCGAGGGTCCCCCTGGTGTATGGCAAGATTACCCAGCAGGCACCGGCACGGGCGGGTTCTTCGCCGAGGCTGCGCGCAAGGCGGTCGCACGGCGGGCTCGAGATCGTCACGGTCGAACGCGCGGGGCCGTGGCAGAAGCTGCCGAGACTAGCGGAGGCACCGTGGGCGACGAGAGCTTAGAGGCGATCCGGGCGGAGCTCGACGCTCTGGCCGAGCGGCTGGGCGATGCAGCCTACGACTCTCTGCGGGCCCAGTTGCACCGGGGCGGCAAGCCTTCGAGAAGCGACCCTGACCTCGTGCGCGAGAAGTTGCTGTCTCGCGCCCGCAACGCGATCGAACGCGCCTCGCTGCTCGTGGCCCAGGCCGAACGCACCGCCGGCGAAGGAGCCGAAGGGGAAGAGTCCGACTGATCGTTCAGCTCGAGACCGGCCACCGGTTGATGGTGTCGATGAGCATCCGGAGCCGGCCGTGCGAACGCCGGTCGAACTCGAGCGCGAGACGCTTCAGTTCGAGGTGGTCTCGGCCGGCGCGCTCTGGCGGCAGGGGGCCGGTCCGCCAGATCCCCTTGGAGGTGCAGATGTCGGCGAACTCCTCGTTGAGCGCCGCCAGCTCCTCGTTGGTTGGCGCGAACTGGCAGCGTATGACCATCGTCGAGCCGACAAATCGTCGTGAGTGGTAATTGCGGTAAAAGCGCAGGATCTCCTCGACGGCCACGCCGACATCGTCGGTGATGCGGTACAGGGCCCCGTCCTCGCGATCAACGAGGCCCCGGCGCGTCACCTCGCCTTTCAGGAACCTCTCGAGCGCCTCCCAGTACGGGTCGCCCGGAAGGTCGAGCAAGACGATCGGCGCGGGCTCCGCCTTGCCTGTCTGAAGCAAGGTGAGCAGCTCGAAGCA
>PMZN01000098.1:1375-5000 GCA_003170375.1 Acidimicrobiaceae bacterium
GGTCTCGAAGGGGAGACGGATCTCGACGCCGAGGGACATGTCGGTGCCGGCCCCGTCGGCCCCCGCAGCCATGATGCCCGGCCCGGCGCCGGTGACCACGAGCCACTGCTCATGGGCCATGCGTGCGGCGAGGTCGGTGGCCTGGGCATAGAGCGGGTCGGAGACCGCTGTGCGCGCGGAGCCGAACATGGTCAGCTTCGGGATGCCCCGATAGTGGGCGAACAGCTCGAACGCCCGCTCCATCTCGGCGAGCGCTGAGGCCGCGATCTTGAGGTCGAGCCGGCTGGCATCGATGCGGGCGAGGGAGAGCCCCGTCACGAGGATGTCTCGTAGCAGGTCGCGGTTGGCCCGAGCTCCGGACAGCTCCAACAGCTCCGCGATGCGNNCGCGGGTAGGACGCGGCCATAAAGGGTCGTGCGCTGCTCGAGGTGGCGCCCGACGGACGCTGCAAGATCGCGGAAGTCGGCTTCGTACATCTGCTGGCCGTGCGTGGCGCCCGCCGCCCGGGAGATGTTCTCGTCCATGAGGGTCCCACCGAGATCGTTGCAGCCGGCTGCGAGCAGCTGCCGGGCGCCGTCGATGCCGATCTTCACCCAGCTCGCCTGGATGTTGTCGATCCAACCGTTGTAGGCGATGCGCGCCACGGCATGCATCAAGAGCGCTTCCCGGAATGTGGGGCCCCGGCGGGCCCTCTTCTGGAGATAGATCGGGGCCGCCATGTGGACGAACGGGAGCGGCACGAACTCGGTGAACCCTCCGGTCTCCTTCTGCAGGGCTCGCGTGCGGACGAGATGCCGCGCCCAGTGACGGGGCTGCTCGACGGCTCCGAACATGATGGTGACATTCGAGCGCAAGCCGACGCCGTGGGCGACACGGTGCACCTCGAGCCAGCGCTCGGTGTCGATCTTGTCCGGGCACAGGATCGCTCGGACCTCGTCGTCGAGGATCTCCGCCGCAGTGCCCGGCAACGTGCGAAGGCCGGCGTCCCTGAGCCGGACCAGATATGCCTCCAGCGGCTCGCCGAGCCGCCGCGCCCCCTCGTGAACTTCGAGCGCCGTGAAGGCATGGATGTGCATGTGCTCGGAACCGGCGCGTACCGCCTTGAGCACTTCGAGGTAGTAGTTGCCGTCGAAGTCCGGGTGGATGCCACCTTGAAGGCAGACCTCGGTGGCACCGGCGTGCTCTGCCTCCACGACGCGCCGGGTGATCTCGTCGAGCTCGAGCAGGTAGGGGCTGCCACGAAGGTTCAGCGACAACGGACCTTTGGAGAACGCGCAGAACTTGCACTTGAACGTGCAGATGTTTGTGTAGTTGATGTTCCGGTTCACCACGAAGGTGACCACATCGCCGACCGCCCTTCGCCGCAGCTCGTCCGCGACTTCGGCGACCGCGACGACTTCGCGACCCCGGGCGGCGAACAGCTTGACGATCTCGTCCTCGCCGACCTCCTGATCAGCGAGCGCGCCCGTCAGCACTTCGCCCACGGCTCCGCCGGCGCCGGACCGCGCGATCCTGCTCGCGTTCGCTGAGGCGTCCGAGACGGTCGAGCCGGCAGCGCGACGGGCCGGGATCGGCCCGCTGTCGACCAGCAAGCGCGGCGGGGCTGCCTCACCACCGGAGCACCAGTTCGAGTCCCGCGCGAGGCCTTCGGCGTCGGAACGGTCCATCACCGCATGACGCAGATCTGCTGCCACGAATCTCGCGTCAGCCCACTCCGGGTGGACCGCGAGACGGGGGGCGAGCACGTGTTCGTGCTGCTCGGTCACCTGGCGTAGGCGGTCGAGAGCCGGCCAGGCGCGCTCGGGGTTCACGTGGTCGGCTGTCACCGGTGACACGCCGCCCCAGTCGTCGATGCCCGCGCCCAGCAGTGTCGAGAAGTCCTCAGTCAGGTTCGGGGGCGCCTGCAAGTGGATGTCGGGAGGCAGCACTATCCGCGCCACGGCGATCGACCACAGGTGCTCCTCGGCGGGGCACGGCGCGGCGGCGTGCATTGCCGTCGCGGGCTTGGGCAGGAAATTCTGGACGATCACCTCCTGGACATGACCGTGCCGCGCATGGCTGGAGGCGATCGCCCGTAGAGCCACGAGGCGGTCAGCCCGGGTCTCGCCTATGCCCACGAGGATGCCGGTGGTGAACGCGATCTGGAGGCGGCCGGCCGCCTCCAGGGTGGCCAACCGGCGCTCGGGCGTCTTGTCCGGTGACACTCGGTGGCAGGCCAGGGCCTGAGCGAGGGACTCGAGCATCATCCCCTGGCTGACGGCCACCTCGCGAAGTTGGGCGAGCTCGTTGGCGAACAGCGCCCCGGCGTTCGCGTGCGCGAGCAGGCCGGTCTCGGTTCGGACGAGGCGGCAGCACTCCGCGAGGTAGTCGACGGTCGAGGTGAAGCCGTGGTCTGCGAGCCAAGCGGCTGCAATCGGGTAACGGAGCTCCGGGCGCTCCCCGAGGGTGAACAGGGCCTCGTGGCAGCCTGCCTCGGAACCGGCTCGGGCGATGGCGAGGACCTGCTCGGGGCTCAAGTACGCGGCGGTCAGACGAGCCGGAGGCTTGGCGAACGTGCAGTAGCCGCAGCGGTCCTGGCAGAGCATAGTGAGCGGGATGAAGACCTTCGGAGAGAAGGTCACCCGGGTGCCGTAGCGGCGGTCGCGGATTCGGCGCGCGTGCGACACCAGGTCTTCGAGCGGCGTGGCGAGCAGCTCGTCGTCAGTGATCTGCGGGTGACCGTTCGACACGACGCTGCCTTGGACGCCGAAGGCAGCGCTGCCAGAGGTCCGGGTGTGTTCGGTCATGGGCTTACCCTACGGCAAGGGCTTCGGAACCGATCGCCCCCCGGTCGCAGAGCCAGACCACGCGATCGGCGCGCACTCGTGTCGCGGGGATGTCCTCATTGTGCAGGACCCTCGACAGGGCCTCGTGCTTGTCAGGTCCCGCGACCGTGAACACCACGAGCCGGGCGCGGGCGATCCCGGCAAAGGTCAATGTGAGGCGCTCGTGCCGATTGAGGCTTGAGGGATCCACGTTGCGCCGGACGAGGCGTTCAGGGGGCGCTTGGAGTGCGGTCGAGCCCGGGAACAGCGAGGCGGTGTGGCCATCCGGGCCCAAGCCGAGATGCACGAGATCGAGGTGGGGTCGCGCCGCGATCACGGCTTGGTACGCCTCGGGCGGGGCACCGCAGTCCATCGGGAGGAATCGCGGGTGCGGCTCGACGCGCTCGACGAGCACTTCGCGGATCATCCGCTGGTTCGCGTCCGGGTCGTCGGCCGGCACGCAGCGTTCGTCCCCGACGAGGCACTCGATGCGACCCCAGTCGAGCCCGCGTCTCAGGGCCAGGTGCTCGTAGCACTCGCGGGCGGTCGAGCCACCCGACAGCACGAGGCTGAACGGCTCGTCGCGCGCCCGGTCGGGATCGGCCATCTCGATGCCGACCTGTCGGGCCACCAGATCGGCGAAAGCGTCGGGCACGTCGTCGACGACGTGCAGCTCGCCGTTGGGGACACTCAGCTCACCGTCGGCCAACTCAGGGATTCACCCATTCGTACCCGTCGGGCTCCAAGAGCCGCGCCGCTTCGAGCGGCCCCCACGTGCCCGCGTTGTAGAGCGAGAGGTGGGGGTACCCCTCTGCGAATGC
>PMZN01000098.1:5031-7162 GCA_003170375.1 Acidimicrobiaceae bacterium
GGGTCGCCGATCATCGCGTCGAGCAGGAGCCGCTCGTAGGCTTCGGGCGGATCGGTCCCGAAGGCGTCCTTGTAGGAGAACTCCATTGCCACGGTCCGCACGCGGTAGTCCTGACCAGGCACCTTGGCGCCGAAGCGGAGCGTGATGCCTTCATCGGGCTGGATCCGCAAAATGAGCGCGTTGGGCTGGAGCCCTCGGACGAGCTTGCCGGCAAAGGGGAGATGGGGGGGCCGCTGGAAGACCATCACGACCTCTGTCGACCGCTTGGCCAAGCGTTTGCCGGTGCGGATGAACACGGGCACGCCGGCCCAGCGCCAGTTGTCGACCGAGAGCCGCATAGCGACGAACGTCTCGGTCGTCGACTTAGGGTCGACGCCGTCCTCCTCCCGGTAGCCGGGGACGCGCTGGCCGTCGATCGTGCCGGCGGTGTACTGCGCGCGCACGACCGCGCTCTCCACCTCGTCGGAGCGCGGGGCCATTATCGACCGGAGCAGCTTCACCTTCTCGTCCCTGATAGAGGTCGGGTCCATGGTCGCCGAGGGCTCCATCAAGGTGAGTGCGAGGACCTGCATCACGTGGTTCTGCACGATGTCGCGCAACGCCCCGGCACTCTCGTAGAACGAGCCGCGGTGCTCCACGCCGAGAGACTCGGCAACCGTGACGTGCACATGGCCGACGTAGCGCCGGTTCCAGACAGGCTCGAAGATCGAGTTGGCAAAACGGAGGGCCAGCACGTTCTGCACGGTCTCCTTGCCCATGTAATGGTCGATCCGGTAGATCTGAGGCTCTTCGAAGCACTCGTGCAGGGTCTCGTCGAGAGCCTTGGCAGTCTCGAGATTCCGGCCGAAGGGCTTCTCGATCACCAGCCGGGTGAACTTGCCCCCCGGCCCCGGGCGGTTCAGCCCGTGACGGGCGAGGCCCCGGGCGACCTCCCCGAACAGCGAAGGGACGGTGGCGAGGTAGAAGAGCCTGTTGCCGGCCGTGCCGCCGCCTCCGTTCGGCCCGTCGAGCTCGGCGAGGATCCCGGAGATCTGATCGAAGGTCGCATCATCGTCGTAGTTGCCGCTCACGTAGCGGAACCGCTTCACGAGCTCTCCCCAGGCGGGCTTGGCACCGGGGACGGCCTCGAGGCAGTGATCGCGGAACTTGTCGTCCGACCACTTGGATCTGGCGACACCCACCAGGACGAGGCCCTCCGCGAGCGACCCGTTGCCCACCAGCGAGGCCAGTGCCGGGAGCAGCTTGCGCGCGGTCAGGTCCCCGGTCGCGCCGAAGATCACGAGCGCGAGCGGTGGGGTCTTGGCAGACCGTTGCACGGTCACGAGGGCATCTTCTCGCCAGCGCGTACAACCGCGTGGCCCCCGAACTGGTTGCGCAGGGCCGCGAGCAACCGCAGGCCGTAGGAGTTCTTCTCGCGGCTCTCAAAGCGTCTGAACAGCGAGGCAGCGATTACCGGGACCGGTACGTCGCGCTCCAGCGCCGCCTCGAGGGTCCAACGGCCCTCTCCGGAGTCGACGACGAACGGCTCGATGTCGTCGAACCCTGCTCCCGGTCGAAGCGCCAGCTCCGCGAGGTCGAGCAGCCATGATCTGACCACTGAGCCATATCGCCAGATCGAAGCGATCTCGTGCAGGTCGAGGTCGAACTCGTCGGCCTTGGACAGGATCTCGAAGCCCTCGGCGTAGGCCTCCATGAGCCCGTACTCGATGCCGTTGTGCACCATCTTCACGAAGTGGCCAGCACCGACGGGGCCCACGTGCGCGTAGCCGCCCTCAGGTGCCAGCGCCAAGAAGATCGGCTCCGCGATCGCAACCGCCTCAGGACTGCCGCCGACCATGATGCAGTAGCCGTTCTCCAAGCCCCAGACGCCACCAGAGGTGCCGGCGTCCACGAAGTGGACATTGCGCTCGGCGAGCCGTGCGGCGTACGGACCGGCCTCCTTGTAGTTCGAGTTGCCGCCGTCGATCACGAGGTCGCCGGCCACGAAGTACTGACAGAGGGACATGACCGTCTCCTCGGTCGGCTTGCCGGCCGGCACCATCACCCAGGCCACGCGAGGCGCCGAGAGCTTCGCGGCCAGCTCCTCGAGGCTCGAGGCCGTGTCCGCTCCGTAGGATGCGACCGCAGCTCG
>PMZN01000098.1:7168-9028 GCA_003170375.1 Acidimicrobiaceae bacterium
CTCATCGTCCGATTCCTTCCTTGCAGTCTGGCGGGTGGGAGCTCCCGCTCATCCGATCTCGTCCAGTTGGTCGAGCTCGACCCGGATCACCCGCCTGTCGTGGGTCACGAGGCTTTCGTGGTCGCCGATCGACTGCGCGTTGATCAGAGTGGGGAAGTCATAAGGCTCACCGGGGATCGACAGCTCCGCCGACGGCTTGGATGGGACCAGCTGGACCGCAATGACGCTGTTCGGGCCGCCCTTGTGGAGCTGCCCGGTCGAGTGCAGGAATCGCGGCCCGTAGCCTGCGGTGACGGCCAACTGGTCGTTGGCGTCGCGCACCTTGCGGCGGAGCGCCTCGAGCTCGTCATCGTGGCCATATGGCAGGTAGGCCTGCAGCGACACGTAGTCGCGCGGGCGGACCTGCGCAGAGATGAGGGCCATCATGTCCTCAGGCGCGGAGCACTCCAGTGAAGGGAGCGGAAGGGCGCCGAGCACTCTCAGGGTGTTCGCCTTCGACTCGGCAACATTGGGCTCGTCGAAGGGATCGATCGAAAGGGCGTGCCCGGCGATCGCGACGGCGAGCTCGAAACGGAAGAACTCCGTTCCGAGACCCCCGGGCTCTCGTATCGAGACGCCGATGACGTGCCGGTCGTCGCCGCGCTCCTGCTCTGTCGTCGGCACGGGTACGCAGCCGCGGCCCTGCTTGCCTGTGGACTCGGCGATGAGCTGCTCGACCCACAGGCCGAACGAGCGGGTCTGATCACCCACGACGATGGTGGTCTTGTCGCGCCCGGACAGGGCTGCCGCGCCCATCTCCTCACCGAGGGACACAGCCTCTTCCCGGTCGGTATCGAGAGCTCGCTCGCACAGCTCGGCCACGTCATAGCCCATCAATGCTGCGGGAACGAGGCCGAAGAACGACAGCACCGAATACCGGCCGCCGATGTCGGGCTGGTTCTCGAATACGTGACGGATACCGAGCTCGCCAGCCTCGCGGCCGAGAGGAGTGCCGGGATCGGTGACGACCGCGTACCGGGAAGGATCGGCCACGCGGCTGCGCGCATAGGAGAACAGCACGTTCGGCTCGAGCGTCGTGCCGGATTTCGACGAGACGATGATGAAGGCGTCCTCGAGCGGCAGGCCCGCGATCGTCGAAGGGTCAGTGGTATCGCAGACCACGACGCGGCGGCCCGAGAAGTCGCCGAGCTGGTCCCTGATCGCGGCGAGGACCGCCGGACCGAGCGAGGAGCCGCCCATGCCAAGTAGGACGATCGTGTCCTGATCGATGCTGTCGGCGAAGCTGTTCAAGGTTCGCGCCTGGTCGAGCATGCGCCTTGGCATGTCGAGCCAGCCGAGACGGTTGGGGGCGACGTTGCCGTCGGGCCAGAGGGTATGGTCGCGGGCTTCCAGCCGTCGCAGGAGCTCGGATGTCAACGGGCCGTCCCGATCGCGTCCGCCTTGTCCTGCAATTTGCCGAGGAGGTCGTCGAAGGAGGCGGCGAAGGCGGCGACGCCCTCGGTCTCGAGCACCGCGGAGACGTCTGCCATTTCGATCCCGCATTCAGCCAGGCTCTCGAATGTGGCCGCGGCCTCGGCGAGGTCGGCCTCGCTTATCAGCTGCACGCTTCCGTGATCGAGGTAGTGATCGAGCGTCTCTTCCGGCATCGTGTTGACAGTGTTGTGAGCGACGAGGGTGTCCACGTAGACGAGGTCCGGATAGGCGGGGTTCTTGGTGGAGGTGGAAGCCCACAGCGGTCGCTGCGGGTGAGCGCCCGCCTTCTCGAGCGCCTCCCACCGGGGGCCCGCGAACAGCTCGAGGTAGGCCCGGTACGCGAGCCGAGCCTGGGCGACCGCGGCCCTGCCGCGCATGGCGAGAGCG
>PMZN01000098.1:9041-11625 GCA_003170375.1 Acidimicrobiaceae bacterium
GCTCCAGTCCCGACAGGTAGGCCTCGATGACCTCGCGGTAGCGATCGAGGGAGAAGATCAAGGTCACGTTGATGCTCCGGCCCTCGCCGATCAGGGCCTCGATCGCTCCCAGGCCCTCCTGGGTGGCAGGGATCTTCACCAATAGGTTCGGCTGGTCGATGCGCACGTGAAGCTGCCTTGCGGACTCGATCGTGCCGTCGGTGTCGTGGGCGAGACGCGGCGAGACCTCGATCGACACGAAACCGTCGCCGCCGTGGCTCTCGTCGTACACTCGCCGAAGCACACCGAGCGCGCCCATGACGTCGACGACCACGAGGTCCCAGTAGGCCTCATCGACGGTCTGGCCATCGGCGAGGGCGGCCGAGAACGCCTCGTCGTAGTCATCGCTCGCGGCGATCGCCTTCGCCATGATCGTCGGGTTCGAGGTGAGGCCTCGCACGCCCGAGGAGACGAGCTCGGCCAGATGACCCGAGGTCAGGTAAGAGCGCTTGAGATTGTCGATCCACGGGCTCTGGCCCCCGCGTTCGTAGAGGTCCTGCAGTCTCGTCATGACTCTCCCAACTGTCGCGCCCGAGTCCCGAGCAGTTCGCGGGCCTTCTGGGCGACGTGATCGGCTGTGAAGCCGAACTTTTCCATGTTCACCGACCCCGGTGCCGAAGCGCCGAAACGGTCGATCGTCACCGTCGCGTCGGCATAACGCTCCCAACCGAAGGATGCCGCCGCCTCAACGGCGAGCCGCAGGATGCCGGGCGGCAGGACATCGTCGCGATACCCGGTTTGTTCTGCAGCAAACAGGTCCCAGCTGGGAAACGAGACGACGCGGGCGACTATGCCTTCCGGCTCGAGGAGTCGTGCCGCCCCGAGGCACAGCTGGACCTCGCTGCCGGTCCCGATGAGCACGATGTCGGGTGGCGCGCTCGCGTCGCGGCCCGACAGGAGGACGTAGGCGCCACGACCGACCCCTTCGGCTGCAAGAACGCTCGTCTCCGCGAGCACCGGGAGATCTTGGCGGCTGAGGATCAGCGCGGTTGGCCCATCGGAGTCCACGGCGATCCTCCATGCAGCGGCGGTCTCGTTGGCATCAGCCGGACGTATCACTCGCAGGCCCGGCATCGCCCGCAAGGACGCAAGCTGCTCAATGGGCTGGTGGGTCGGGCCATCCTCGCCGAGGCCGACCGAGTCGTGGGTGAAGAAGTACACGACATGGGCCTGCGAGAGTGCCGCGAGACGGACCGCCGCGCGGGCGTAGTCGCTGAAGACGAAGAACGTGCCGCCGACAGGCAGCACGCCTCCATGCAGCGCCATCCCGTTCATCGCGGCGGCCATCGCGTGCTCGCGGATGCCGAAGTGGAGCTGGCGCCCCCCTGGATGCGCGTGAGACTGGACCTCGGCCCCGGCTCCCAGGTCGACTCCGGTGTTGCCCGTGAGGTCACCGGCTCCGGCGAGGAGACCAGGGATCTGCGCGCTCGTCGCGGTCAGGCACTTGTTGATGGCCTTGCGTGTGGCCAGCTTGGTGCCGGCCTCGAAGGAGGGAAGGCTGTCGGCCCAGCCGTCGAGACCTCGTCCGCCGAGGCAGGCCTCGAAGCGGTCCCGGTCGCCGACTGCCGCGGGTTGGCGCTCCTCCCAGGCCTCGCGCGCCGCCCGCCCACGACGGGCACGTTCTGCGTAGAAGGCGGGAACCTCGTCGGGAACGTAGAAGTCCTGGTCGACGGGCAGGCCCAGGAGCGCCTTGGTGACGCGTATCTCCTCGGCACCAAGTAGGTCTCCGTGCGCCTCCTTGGTGTCGGTGCGATGAGGCGAGGGCCAGCCGATGTGGCTGCGGAGCACCAGCAGCGACGGGCGGTCCGCTTCGGCGATGCCCCGGCGCAGTCCTGCCTCGAGCGCGTCCAGGTCGTTGGCCACCTCGCCGAGGCGCTCCACGTGCCATCCATAGCTCTCGAAGCGCTTCACGACATCGTCCGAGCACGCGAGGTCGGTGGGCCCGTCGATTGTGATGTGGTTGTCGTCGAAAACGCACACGAGACGGCCCAACCCGAGATGGCCCGCGAGCGAGGCGGCCTCGTGGCTCACGCCCTCCATCAAGTCCCCGTCGCCGCAGATCACAAAGACGTGGTGATCGATCGCCTCAGGCCCGAAGTGCGCACGCAGGAAGCGCTCGGCGACAGCCATGCCGACACCGTTGGCGAAGCCCTGGCCCAACGGCCCGGTCGTAACTTCGACGCCGGCAAGGGAACGGACCTCCGGGTGACCGGGAGTCGGGGAACCCCACTGGCGGAANNCCGTAGCCGTTGAGGAGCAACATCGAGTACAGCAGGATCGACGCGTGACCGTTGGACAGGATGAACCGGTCGCGATCGGGCCAGTCGGGCCTGCCCGGGTCGTGACGCAGCACCCGCGAGAACAAGACGTGGGCCAGAGGTGCCAGCGCCATCGCCGTGCCCGGGTGACCGCTGCTCGCACGTTGGGGAGCGTCCATCGCAAGGCCTCGGACGACGTTGACGCACAGCTGTTCCATTTCGGATTCGGTCATTGGCCCTAAGACTATTCACGGCGAGCAGGTCGCGGGGTCAGCCGATCGTCGAGG
>PMZN01000098.1:11708-30644 GCA_003170375.1 Acidimicrobiaceae bacterium
GCGAGCCACTGATTGTTGAAGGCCGTGTTGGGATAGCTCTTGGTCCCGAAGCTGTGTCCCATGGCGTTGATCGCGGCATTGAGAGCGAGGTAGCTCACCGCGTGAACCGCGGCAGCGACCAGACCCATGCGCCATCCGAGGACGAGACAGAGCATGGCGATGCCGATGCCGAGCCCCGCGAAGGCGTGGTCGAACAGGAGCTTGTCCCAGCGGTCCGGCGGCAGGTCCTTCGCATACCGCTGAGTCGTTTGCCCGTCACGGGCCACCTTGCGGTAAAGGGCGGCGTTGGTCAACTGCACCCGCCAGAACCCCAGCAGCACCGGTGAATGCGGGTCGCCCTCGACGTCGGTGAACGCGTGGTGCTTGCGATGGACGGCTACCCATTCGCGTGGCCGGATGCCTGTCATCAGCCAGATCAGCACCCTGAAGACCGCTCGGACCCAGGGCCGGAGTGTGATCGCCCGGTGCGATAGCGCCCGGTGCAGGTAAATCGTCGTGCAGAAGAGCGCTACCTCGCTGAGCGCCAATCCCACGAGCACCGCTAGGAGTGGTCCCGCCACCCGTGCAGGCTATCAGTGAGTACCTACCGTCTGGTAGGTAGGCTTGAGAGATGTCGAGCCCACGCGAGTCGGCCGGGCTCGGGGTGGGCCCGGGGGAGTCACATGCCGTACTCCCCGCGCATCTTGCTCGCCAGCCAGGGGTCCCCACACGCCAGGCGATCCTCGACGCCGCGCTGTGGTGCTTCGCCGAGCACGGGTTCGACGGGACGTCGCTCAATGACATCGCAGAGCTCGTGGGCATCCGGCGTCCGAGCCTGCTGCATCATTTCCCGTCCAAAGAAGCCCTGTACCGGGAGGTGCTCGAAGCTTCCTTCTCTGACTGGCTGGTGCGGGTAGCCGAGGCAACAGACCGCCCCCGCGACGGTTGGGAACAGGTGGACCGCGTTCTGACGACGGGTTTCCGCTTTTTCGCGGAGAGCCCGGAGTTCGTTCGCCTGGTTCGTCGCGAAGCGCTCGAAGGCGGCGGCCCGATGGCTGGCGAGCTCGGCGTCACGCTCCGTCCGATGCTCGAGCGAGCGGTCGCTTTCTTCGAGCGTGAGATGTCCGCAGGCAGGTTCCGGTCCCACGACGCCCAGCAGCTCGTGCTCACCGGGTACGGGGCGCTGCTGACGTATTTCAGCGACATCCCGTTCCTGGAGGCGTTGCTCGAGACGGACCCGCTCGGACAAGTTGAGCTTGACCGCCGCCTCGAGCACCTGCGCGAGTTCTTTCGAGCCGCGTTGGAGCCCTGAACAGTCCAGGGCCGTTCAGGTCGCTCCGAAGCGTGCCCTCAGCCTGGTCGGCGAGACCGACCGAGGCGATCGCGCCACCGATACTGACAGATGTCGGGGCTGCTTTCGCGGGTGTGCTAGCGGCCGGTCGGCCGGCCCGATAGCCTGCGGTTTCATGTCGGGAAAAGGTGACGGCAAGCACGCCGATCCGCGCGAGGACGGAGCCGAGCTGTTCGGCCTCCTCCGTCGATACGTGATCCAGGAGACGGTCACCCCCATCCGGACCATCGGCCGGACATTGCTGTTCGGCTGCGCTGCGGCGACCTTGCTAGGCATCGGTACCGTCCTGCTGCTGCTCGGGGTTCTTCGCGTGCTGCAGACCGAGACGGGTACGGCCTTCGCGGGGACGTGGTCCTGGGTGCCGTATCCGATCACCGCGATCCTCGGCTTGGTCGTTGTGGGTGGCTCTGGGTTCGTGCTCCTGCGCTCTCGCGGCCGGGCCGCGGGGAAGCGAGGGTAGGACGATGAAGCGATCGGAGGCAGGGTGATGAGGATCCGCCTGGTCCGACAGTTGCTGCTGGCGACTGATGACTCGGGACGCGTGTCGCTGTCGGACGTGGAGCACAAACTGCGCGAGCTCACCAGCAACGCCCAGTCCTTGGCGACCGACGCCGCCCCCCCGGCGATCGGCGCGCTGGTGGCGGCAGGAGTGATCGCGGTGGCGGCCGTCTACTTGCTGGGACGGCGACGCGGCAGTCGGCGGGCCTCGGTGCTCGAGATCCGTCGCGTCTGACGGTGCTGGGCCGAGGCCGGGGCTGCGGTGCGTAGGTACCTCGATCGTTGGGCGCGCCAGCTGGTGCGGCGCGGAGTTCGATCGGGTCTCATCGAGGGCAGCAACGTGTGGCTCTCGATCGGTGCGATCGCGTGGCTCTTCCGTCTCTTGTCCAAGCGGCCATCGCCCCAGGTGAGCGTCGAGCAGCTCAGGCTTGGGGAGTCAGTGATCGTCAGCCATGTTCCGGCTCCTCCCCGCAGTAGGCGTGCGAAGCGGAAGGCTGCCCGGAAAGCCGCGGAGCTCGCGCAACGCCGGGCGAAACGGCAAGCCAAACGCGAGGCCAGCCGCCGCTATGCCCGCGCCAGTGCCAAAGCGGCTGAGGCCGGAGCAGCGACAGAGGCCGACAAGGCGCGGAAAGAGGCCCGGTCCCGCAAAGGCCGGCGGCCGCGCCGCGGCGACCAGTCAGCCCGGCGCGGTCGCTCGGAAGGGGATGCAGAGGAGCCGACGTGAGCCCCGAGGCACCTCCGGCGCGAGGCCGGACACTCGCCGCAGGTGAGCGCGTCCTCCTTGTCGACCGGAAGGACCGCCGGTATCTCGTCACCCTCCATCCGGGCCGGTCTTTCCAGTCTCACGCAGGTGTGATCGAGCACGACAGTGTGATCGGCCGGTCTGAGGGCGAGCAGGTCGAGGCGCACCAGCGCGACGGCCGCGTGACGAGCTCCGCGCGGTATCTGGTGCTGCGCCCAACGCTGGCGGATGTGGTGGTCGGGATGCCGCGTGGCGCGCAGGTGATCTACCCGAAGGACCTGGGAGCCATCCTGATTGCTGCCGACATATTCCCGGGCGCGCGTGTGCTCGAGGCCGGTGTCGGGTCAGGCGCGCTCTCTATGGCGATGCTACGCGCTGGCGCGGTGATCACCGGTTACGAGCTCAGAGCCGATTTCGCCGAGCGGGCACGGGCGAACGTGGAGGCGTTTCTCGGTCCGGACCAGCCCTATTCGGTACTGGAGCGCGACGTGTACCTGGGGATCGACGCCGACGACCTCGATCGCGTCGTGCTGGACTTGGCCGAGCCGTGGCAAGTTGTGACGCATGCCGAGCGCGCGCTTTCGCCAGGCGGGATCTTCCTGGCCTACCTGCCGACGATCAACCAGACGGCGGAGCTGCGCGGTGCCCTGGAGCACAGTGGATTCGCCATGGCAGAGACTTTCGAGATCCTGCGGCGCACGTGGCACATCGAAGGGCGGTCGGTCCGGCCCGACCACCGGATGGTCGCGCACACGGGTTTCATCACCTTCGCACGCCTGTTGGCGGCCTGAGCCTCGCGATGGCGCATTGCTCAGGGGCTCACTTGCACCGAACGGCCCGCTCGGGCCCCGCAACCGTTTCGCGGCGCCCCCGGCCTGTCACTCGCTGACGATGAAGATGCACTCCCCTGGGCACTCCTCCGCGGCTTCTGTGACGGCGTCCTCGAGCTCAGAGGCGACTGTCACCATTTGAGAAGAGCCGCCGGGCTCGTTGAGGACGGTGTCGCCTTGCTTCACATAGGCCAAACCGTCGTCGAGAAGAGTGAACACGGCAGGACAGATCTCTTCGCAGAGGCCGTCTCCCGTGCAGAGGTCCTGGTCAATCCACACCTTCATCAGCCACTCATCTCCTTGGAACGCTTGCCGCTTGTTGACCGCAACGGGTCACGACCACTGCCTCGTCTCTTCTGGAGCTTAGGGTGCCCGCCGACTCACGTGGCGCAACGTAACGAGGTGCCCCTGTGGTGTCAAACGCGCGCGACGCCGGTGTAGGGTCCCGACGGGGGCGAAGATCGCGCCGTCTGAGGAGGTGGTGACGCCGATGGAAAGCGAGGGACACGCCGGGTTCCCAGCAGACGATGAAGAACGAGAGGAACTGCACCGCCGGGCAGAGCAAGCTGAGGACGAGATCACCGAGCTCCGGCGCCGACTTCAAGAGGCGCCCGGACGCGTGCGCACGCTCGAAGAGAGGTTGCTCGAGACCAAGGGCCAGCTTGCACATGCGGTGTCGCAGAACGAGAAGTTGACCTTCACGCTCCAGCAGGCCAAGGAGCACATCGCCGCCTTGCGGGAAGAGGTGGACAAGCTCACCCAGCCGCCTTCCGCGTACGGCACGTACCTGAACGGGAATGACGACGGGACCGTCGACGTCTTCTCGAGCGGGCGCAAGATGCGGGTCGCGATTCATCCCGGTCTCGAAGCCGACGAGCTCCGCAAGGGACAAGAGGTCGTCCTGAACGAGTCGCTGAACGTCGTGCTCGCCCGAGACCCGGAGTTGGGCGGTGAGGTCGTCTCGGTGCTCGAAGTGCTGGAGGACGGCCGCCGGGTGCTGATCGTCGGGCGCGCCGACGAAGAGCAGGTGGCCGAGATTTCCGAGTATCTCGCCGGCGTCAAGCTGCGCGCGGGCGACTCGCTGCTGTTGGACCCGCGCACGATGCTGCTCTATGAGAAGTTGCCGCGGCCCGAGCTCGAAGAGGTCGTGCTCGAAGAGGTGCCGGACGTCACCTACGCCGACATCGGTGGGCTCGACAGCCAGATCGAGGCCATCACCGACGCCGTCGAGCTCCCGTACCTGCATCGGGAGCTCTTCGCGGAGTATCGCCTGCAAGCGCCGAAGGGAATCCTTCTTTACGGACCGCCAGGCTGCGGGAAGACCCTGATCGCGAAGGCCGTGGCGAACTCGCTTGCCAAGAAGGTCGGCGAGCGGACTGGCAACGCCCGGGTCACGAGTTACTTCCTCAACATCAAGGGTCCTGAGCTGTTGAACAAGTACGTGGGGGAGACCGAGCGCCAGATCCGGCTCGTCTTCCAGCGCGCCAGGGAGAAGGCCGAGGAAGGAGTGCCGGTCATCGTCTTCTTCGACGAGATGGACTCGCTGTTCCGCACACGGGGAAGTGGGATCTCCTCGGACATGGAGTCGACGGTCGTCCCTCAACTCCTGGCCGAGATCGACGGGGTCGAGGCACTGCGTAACGTCATCGTGATCGGGGCCTCGAACCGTGAGGACCTGATCGATCCGGCGATCCTCCGCCCTGGGCGCCTAGACGTGAAGATCAAGATCGAGAGGCCCGACGAGAGCGCGGCCCAGCAGGTCTTCGCCCGGTACCTCGTCAATAGCCTGCCGCTCGATGACGGCGATGTGAACATCCTCGGTGGTGGCGACCCTGACAAGGCAGTAGCCGTCATGATCGAGCAGACAGTGGCCGAGATGTACCGAGCCGACGACGAGAACCGCTTCCTCGAAGTCACCTATCAGAACGGCGACAAAGAGACGCTGTACTTCAAGGACTTCTCGTCCGGGGCGATGATCGAGAACATCGTCAGACGAGCCAAGAAGCTCGCGATCAAGCGGGAGATCTCCGGGGAAGGCCATGGCATCCGCCTTGCCGACCTGATCGAGTCGATCAGGCAGGAATACAAAGAGAGCGAGGACCTGCCGAACACGACGAACCCGGATGACTGGGCGAAGATCTCGGGTAAGAAAGGTGAGCGGATCGTCTACATCCGCACGCTCGTGGGCCAGGGCGGAGAAGAGCGCGGCGGACGTGCGATCGAGCGGGTCGGGACCGGACAGTACCTCTGAGCCGGCCGGCGGGCGCCTTCGTCGGTGCCCGCCGGCGCTGCTCATGGGCCTTGCGCGGCGTGCCCATGGCGACCAAGTGCCGCCTCGACGGGCGGGACCTGCGGGTTGGCGTCGGTGCTGCAGCCGGCGCCAGGCGGTGCGGTAGCGTCCGAGAGTGGCGATAACCAAGGTCTGCGGGATCGAGACCGAGTACGGCGTGCACGTGGACACCGGTGGCGATATGAGCCCGACGACGGCGTCCTCGCTCCTGATCAACGCGTACGTCGCCCGACTCGACCGCAAGGTCGGGTGGGACTTCGAGGACGAGTCGCCTGGTCGCGATGCTCGCGGTTATGCGCGTGAGGGCTCGATGCCACCGGAGATCGAGACGCACCTCGTGAACGCCGTGCTCACCAACGGCGCCCGCTATTACGTCGACCACGCTCATCCGGAGTACTCGACTCCGGAGTGCTCGAACCCTCTCGAGGCTGTCGTCCACGACCGGGCCGGAGAGCTGGTGCTTACGCGCTCCATGGAAGCCGCGAACCGTCTCCTGCCTCCAGGTGAAGAGATCGTGATCTACAAGAACAACTCAGACGGCAAGGGCAACTCCTACGGCTGTCACGAGAACTACCTGGTCGACAGGTCCGTCCCGTTTTCGAGGATCGTCCACGAGCTGACCCCGCACCTCGTGTCCCGTCAGATCTACGCAGGAGCGGGCAAGATCGGCGAGGAGGTCCCCCACGGAGGCGAGGCGCCGCCATTCCAGCTCAGTCAACGGGCTGACTTCTTCGAGGAGGAGGTCGGTCTCGAGACGACGCTCAAACGACCGATCATCAACACCCGCGACGAGCCACATGCCGACCCGCAGAAGTACCGGCGGCTGCACGTGATCGTCGGGGACGCCAATCTGGCGGAGATCGCGACCTTCCTCAAGGTGGGAGTCACCGCCCTCGTGCTGGCGATGATCGAGGACAACTTCCTCGCCGGTCGAGACCTCAGGCTGGCGGCACCCGTAGCGGCTATCCGTTCGGTGTCGCGCGACACGACGATGCGCACGAAGGTGGAGCTGGCCTCGGGCGACAGACTCACGGCGGTCGAGCTGCAGTGGGAGCTGTACGACCGTGCTCGCAAGTACACCGCCGAACGCGGCGTCGAGGCACTCGGCAACGAGGACGTGGCTCGCCGCGTGCTCGATCGCTGGGAAACCGTCCTACAAGGCCTCGAGAACGACCCGCAATCCTTGGCGAACCAGCTCGACTGGGTTGCCAAGCTCCGGCTGATCGAGGCATATCGTGAGCGTCACGGCCTCGACTGGGACGACTCGAGACTCGCTGCGCTCGACCTCCAGTACCACGACCTGCGTCCTGAGAAGTCGCTCTTTGGACGGCTGGCGATGCAAAGGCTCACCGACGACGAAGAGGTGGCGCGCGCGACCACGGAGCCACCGGCAACCACGCGGGCGTACTTCCGCGGCCGCTGCCTGCAGCGCTTCTCGTCGGCGATCGTCGCGGCCAACTGGGACTCGGTCGTGTTCGACATCGGGGAGGACTCACTGCGTCGCGTGCCGATGATGGAGCCGCTGAAAGGGACGGCGCGCCATGTCGATACGCTCTTTGAAGGATGTGACACTCCGGCAGAGCTGCTTAGGCGGTTGGGCTCATAAGGAACGGTGATGGCAGAGCGCGAGTTGAAGAAGCGACCGACGACGAGCCGTGAGGCGGCCGCGGCCGAGACCGAGACCGAGGCGCCCGCGACGACAGAGCGACGCGACCGGCTGAAGGCCGAGATCGACGACCTTCTCGACGAGATCGACGAGGTCCTCGAGAACAATGCGGAGGAGTTCGTCCGCAACTATGTCCAAAAGGGTGGGGAGTGAGCAGAGGAGAGTCTCAGCAAAGGTGGCGCAGATGAGCCTTCCCTTTTTCCCTTCGGGCAGTGACCCGGGACCGAGCTTCGTCGAGCTGCTGCGCCAGACGCGAGCTGCGGGAGCACGACTCCCCTCCGGCGCAGGCTCAGAGATCGTCGGCTCTGCCGGTCGCCAGCCTGCAGGCTTCGCGGCGACGCTGATTCCCGGAATCACTCATGGCACGACGGTCGTGGCGCTGCGCTACGACAACGGCGTCGTCGTGGCGGGCGACCGACGCGCGACCGAGGGCAACCTGATCGCACACCGCAGCATCGAGAAGGTCTTCCCGGCGGACAGGCACTCCGCAGTCGCCATTTCCGGCGCCGCAGGCAGTGCCATCGAGATGGTGCGGCTCTTCCAGACCCAGCTCGAGCATTACGAGAAGGTCGAAGGGACATGCCTGAGCCTCGAGGGCAAGGCGAACCAGCTTGGGCAGATGGTCAGCGCGAACCTGCAGATGGCCATGCAGGGACTCGTCGTCATACCGCTGTTCGCTGGCTATGACCTGCGCTTGAAGAAGGGACGGATCTTCACCTACGACGTCACCGGGGGCCGCTTCGAGGAGACCGACTTCCACGCGACCGGCTCAGGTGGGCGCGATGCCAAGAACACCGTCAAGCTCAGCTACCGCGAACGCCTCGGACGCGATGAGGCGGTCCAGCTCGCGGTCGCCGCTTTGTACGAGGCGGCCGACGAGGACACCGCCACGGGCGGTCCGGACGCGATCCGGGGGATCTACCCCGTGGTCGCGACCGTCGACGCCGAGGGTTACCGCCGCCTCGAGGACACAGAGGTCGCCGAGCATTTCCGCAACGTCCTGGAGCGCCGCCGCGAGCGGGGCGAGGGAGGCGTGTCGTGATGACGATGCCCTACTACGTGGCACCCGAGCAGGTCATGAAGGACCGCGCCGAATACGCCCAGAAGGGGATAGCCAGAGGGCGCGCGCTTGTGGGGACCACCTATGACCAGGGCGTGCTCATCGTGGCCGAGAACCCTTCGAGCACCCTTCACAAGATCAGCGAGATCTATGACCGCGTCGCGTTCGCCGGTGTGGGCCGTTACAACGAGTTCGACCAGCTGAGGGTCGCGGGCGTGCGCCACGCCGACACCAAGGGCTATGCCTACTCACGGGAGGACGTGGACGCGCGCTCGCTCGCGAACGTGTACGCCCAGTACCTCGGCCAGGTGTTCACCCACGAGATGAAGCCTCTCGAGGTCGAGATCCTCGTCGCGGAGCTCGACCCGGTGGGTGCGGCGCACCAGCTCTTCCACATCGCCTACGACGGCACTGTGTCAGACGAGCAGCGTTTCACGGTGCTCGGCGGGGAGGCGGACGCGATCGCCCACCGCATGGCAGCGAGATTCCGTCAGGGCTGGCCCCTCGGCGAAGCAGTCGTCGCGTGCGTGGCGAGCCTGTCAGGCCCGACTCGAACACTTCGGGCCGATGATCTCGAGGTCGCGGTGCTGGAACATGGGGCTTGGCGCCGGACCTTTCGGCGCGTCACCGATGGCGAGGTCGCCCAACTGCTCGCTCATGGCGAGCCCGTCGAGATCGCTGCAGCGAAGTCCTCCGGCGCCGAGGGCGAGAGCCCGGCGGGCTCGGTGGATCAGTCGGGGGATGACACGGGCGACGTGCCTGCGGGCACCGCCTAGCCGGGTGGAGGCTGGGCACTCGCGGCGCCCGCGAACCTGCTCGGGCGGCTGGTGCCGCGCTCGCGGTCAGTGAAAAGACGCGATCACGCCGACCACCAGGACGAGCCCGACCATGGCGAGGACGAGAATCGTGCGGGCGCGGCGAGAACGGCCGGTGTCGGCGAAGTCCACCGGAGGAAGGTCCAGCACGCCTGCGTCCTCGGGGCCCAAGTCGGCGTAGCGTTCGTCGAAGGCCGCGTCTACGGCATCGCCGAGCAGGAGCGCCTGCGCAAGCTCGAGTTGGTCAGCGTGGACGAACACTGCGACGTTCGCAGGAAGGGGATAGGGGCCGTCGCTGAGGCCCCGCAGTTCGACCGGGATCCCTTCCGATCCCAGTCGTGCTGCAAGCACGTGGCCGTGAAAGGAGCCCAAGACGGTCGTCAAGTGGACCATGCGGTCTGATTGCGGCATCCACTTCGAGGCTACCGTGGACTTCGATGGACCGCAGGATCTTCGGGCTGGAGAACGAATACGGCGTCACTTGTACCCTGCGCGGCCAGCGCCGGCTGAGCCCGGACGAGGTGGCTCGCTACCTCTTCAGGCGCGTCGTGAGCTGGGGTCGGTCGAGCAACGTCTTTCTCGAGAACGGGGCGAGGCTGTACCTTGACGTGGGCAGCCATCCCGAATATGCGACCCCGGAGTGCGACTCGATCGAGGACCTTGTCGCTCACGACAAAGCAGGTGAGCGGATTCTCGAAGGTCTGATCGCTTCAGCAGAGAGCCGCTTGAGCGAGGAAGGCATCCGCGGGATTATCTACCTGTTCAAGAACAACACCGACTCTGCCGGCAACTCCTACGGCTGCCACGAGAACTACCTCACGAGCCGCCGGGACGACTTCTCCCATTTTGTCCAGGTGCTCATCCCGTTCTTCGTGAGCCGGCAGATCTACTCCGGAGCGGGGAAGGTCCTCCAGACGGCTCGGGGTGCAACCTTCTGCCTTAGTCAGCGCGCCGAGCACATCTGGGAGGGGGTCTCCTCCGCGACGACGCGCAGTCGGCCGATCATCAACACGCGGGACGAGCCGCACGCGGACGCGGAGCGCTTCCGACGGCTGCACGTGATCGTCGGTGACTCGAACATGAGCGAGTACGCGACATTTCTCAAGGTCGGCGCCACGAGCATCCTGCTGCGCATGCTGGAAGACCCGAGCATCGTAATCCGCGACCTCACTCTCGAGGACCCCATCAGAGCGATTCGGGAGATCAGCCATGACATGACGTGCCGGCGCGAGGTGCGACTTGCCAACGGGCGGGAGCTCAGCGCCCTCGACATCCAGCGCGAATACCTGGATCGAGCGCTCCGCTACCACGAGCGGCGCGGTCTACCCCCCCTTGAGGAGCGCGCGCTCTCGATGTGGCAGCACTGCGTGCAAGCCATCGAGAAGGACCCGCTCAGCCTGGAACGCGAGTGTGACTGGGTAATCAAGTATCGCCTGATCGAGGCGTATCGAGCGCGCCACGAGCTTCCCCTCGGGCATCCCAGGGTGGCCCTGCTCGACCTGCAGTACCACGACGTCGACCGCAAGCGCGGAGTCTTCTACCTGCTCCAGGCCAAAGGTCGAGTGGACCGCACGACGACGGACGAGGCCATCACCAAGGCCATGGACTCACCTCCGGAGACCACCCGGGCAAGGCTTCGGGGCGAGTTCATCAAACGGGCGAAGGAAAAGCGCCGCGATTTCACGGTTGACTGGGTGCACCTGAAGCTGAACGACCAGACGCAGCGGACGGTACTTTTGAAGGACCCGTTCCGCTCGCACGATGAGCGCGTCGAGCGGCTCATCGAGTCGATTTAGGCTGCTGGCCGGTGACAGACGCGCGGGAGGCCTCGATGAACGCGGACAACTTGGCGGAATCCCCCGCGCCATTGGTGCCCGAGTTCCCGATTGTCGCGGTCGACGGGTCTCAAGTGCGTCCCACAGAGCCAGCGCAACGCGCCGTTGACGTGTCCAGTCCCAAAGGCAAGAAGACGACGAGGAACCAGAAGCGACGCATCGTCGAATGGATCGTCGTGGTTGTGTTCGCCGTGCTGGTGGCGGGCGGTTTGCGCACGTTCGCCGTCCAGGCGTTCTACGTTCCATCGGGCTCGATGCTGCCGACGTTGCAGATCGGCGATCGGATAGTCGTGATCAAGTTCGGCTACACGATCCAGCGGGGCGACATCGTGGTCTTCAAGCGGCCCCCCCAAGATGTCGGCACCCAGGACAAAGACCTTGTCAAACGTGTGATCGGCCTGCCGGGCGAGACGATCTCGTCTCGCGGGAACACGGTTCTGATAAACGGGCGGCCGCTGACCGAACCCTTCTTGCCCCCGCTCACCGGGCTGTGCGCCGAGAGCGCCGAGAACATTCCCCTCACCAAGATCGCCCCGGGGCACTACTTCGTGATGGGCGATTGTCGCGGTAACTCGGCCGACAGCCGAGTCTGGGGGACGCTGCCGGCCTCACTCGTGGTAGGGAGGGTGTTCGTGACCGTTTGGCGTTTCGGGCACCCCTATTTTCACTGGTTCTAGCCGGTCAGCCCCTGCGGCGGGCGCTCGGACCGGTCAGGACGAGTAACCTCCGGTGGCCATGAGATTCGCAGTTGCCCGCCGCCGTAGAACAGGCGCGGAACAGCCTGGATCCATTGGAGCACCTCGATCCCGGCCGGTTATCGCGCCGGCAGCACAGTAGGATCGCCGTCGTGGGCGGTCTCGACCCGGCCAAGATATTCCTGATCCTAGTGATCGCGCTCATCGTCGTCGGGCCCGAGAGGTTGCCCGGTCTAGCGCGTCAGCTCGGCGGAATGTGGCGCGAGCTGAACCGCATGCGGGACAAATTCGAGGCGGAAGTCCGCGCCGCAGTCCCTGACCTCGACCTGCCGAACATACCGACAAGCCCGTCGCGGGCGATAACCGGCTACATAACGGGTTTGGTGACCGGGCAGGGGGACACCTCGGTCGTCGGCGCCGCCACGGGCGCGGACGAGATGGCTGCCGAGCCCGCCTATGGCGCCACCGGTGTTGCGACTGGCCGCGGGAGAAGAGGAACCCGGCTCGTACAGGGCGAGCAGGAGGAGGTGCAATCGAGCTGGCAGCCGCTCCTCGGAAGAGAGGAACCGACATCAGCGCGCAGGGCGCCCTCGGTGCCTTCGTCGTCGGCTGCCGGCTCGCTCTCCGCCGACACGGTTTTCGTGTTCGACGAGCCGAGCATGAACTGAGCCATGGCCGCACCGGCGAGGCTTGCCAGGCTCCGCGCCCGAAGAGAGAACCCCCGCCCGACACCGGACGCCATGACGCTCGGCGAGCATCTCGGGGAGCTCCGCCGGCGCCTCATCATCTGCATCAGCGCGGTCGCGGTCGGGGCGATCGCCACCTACCTGCTCTACGACCAGATCCTTGCCGTGCTGCAGGCGCCCTACTGCCAGGCCGTGACGCATACGAGTTCGGCCGCCAGGTGTGCCTTCTATGTCACCCAGCCCTTGCAGGGGTTCGCGCTCCGTCTCAACGTGTCGGCCTACGGCGGGCTTTTGATAGCCCTTCCCGTCACGCTCTACCAGCTTTGGCGCTTTGTCACCCCGGGCCTGAAGGCCAACGAGAAGAAGTACGCCGTCCCGTTCACCTTCGCCACTGCCGCCCTGTTCGGACTCGGTGCGTTCGTGGCGTACCTCACCTTCCCGCACGCAATGCGCTTCCTTCTCGACGTGAGCGGTCCCAGCAAGACAATCGTCGCCATCTTGTCGCCGAACTCCTACGTGCAGCTGATCCTGCTGCTGATGGTGGCCTTCGGTGTGACCTTCGAGTTCCCGGTGCTCCTCGTCGCGCTCGAGCTGGCGGGGGTGCTCACCCCGGCGAAGCTGTCCAAGTCGCGCCGGTGGGCGATCATCGGGATGGTCGTGTTCGCAGCCGTTGTGACGCCGAGCTCGGACCCGTTCTCGATGCTCGCGCTCGCGATCCCGTTGATGTTGTTCTACGAGGGGTCCATCATCATCGGCAAGATGCTGCGCAAATGACCTGCAGGTCGCGAAGGAGCCCATGAAGGCGCCTGGCGCCCGTCTCGCGTCCCGCGAGCAGTTCGTCGCGGAGCATCCGTATCCGCTTGACCGGTACCAACTCGATGCCCTCGACCTTCTAGACGAAGGCCAGTCGGTCCTCGTCAGCGCACCTACGGGTTCAGGCAAGACGGTCGTCGCAGAGTACGCGGTCCACCTGGCCCTCCGAGAAGGTGCGAAGGTCTTCTACACGACGCCGATCAAGGCCCTGTCGAATCAGAAGTACGGGGACTTCCGGCGCAGATACGGCGCCGATCGGGTCGGCCTTTTGACAGGGGACAACTCCATCAACGGTCAGGCACCGATCGTCGTCATGACAACCGAAGTGCTTCGCAACATGATCCACGCGGAGCCAGGCCGTCTCGCGGACTTGCGCTATGTAGTGCTGGACGAGGTTCACTTTCTCCAAGACCCGTACCGAGGAGGAGTCTGGGAGGAGGTCATCCTCGGCGCGCCTTTGAACGTGACGCTCGTGTGCTTGTCGGCGACGGTGGCGAATGCTGATGAGCTGGCGGCGTGGATCTCCGAGGTCCGTGGCACTACGGGAGTCGTGATCGAGACGCACCGTCCCGTCGAGCTGAAGAACCTTTTCGTAGTGGGGGACCGCTTCGCAGAGCATCTCCACCTGTTGCCGACCTTCGTCGACGGCCGGCCGAACCCGGAGGCCGTCAGGCTCGACGACCTGATCGCTCGTCCGGGAACCGGCCGCAGGAGTGCCAACGGGCCTGGATCGCCGGGCGGAGGCGGGGCATCGACGGTGCCCGAGGGCCGATGGCGCTCGGGGCGCNNGCCTGCTGCCGGCGATCTACTTCGTGTTCTCACGAGCCGGCTGCGACGAGTCGGTCCGGCACTGCCTGGACGACGGGTTGCGCCTGACCACGCCGCAAGAGCGGAATCGGATACGCGCGATCGTCGAGTCCTACGTCGATCCGCTGACAGATGATGACCTGGCGGTGCTCGGCTACCCGGTCTATGCGGCCGGCCTCGAGGCAGGCGTGGCGGCCCATCACGCCGGCATGGTGCCACCGTTCAGGGAAGCGGTGGAGGCATGCTTCGCCGAGGCACTCGTGAAGGTCGTCTTTGCCACCGAGACGCTCGCTCTCGGGATCAACATGCCGGCGAGGTCTGTGGTAATCGAAGAGGTGACGAAGTTCGGCGGCAGAGGGCATCAGGAGCTGACACCTGGCGAGTACACACAGCTGACAGGTCGCGCCGGCAGGCGGGGCATCGACGAGATCGGCTATGCAGCGGTCCTGTGCTCCCCGTTCCACACCTTTGGTGACGTTGCTCGGATCGCAGGAGGCCGCCCGCGGGCGTTGTCGTCCTCGTTCCGGCCCACCTACAACCTTGCCGTCAACCTCGTCCGCCGTCACAGTCGTGAGGCTGCCTACACGCTCGTGAGCTCGTCGTTCGCACAATTCCTGAGCGAGGAGGATCTCGTAGGTGAGCTCGACTCTGTCTTGGGAGTGCTCGAGCGCCGCGGCTATCTGGACGGCTGGAAGGTCACCGAAGCGGGGGCTCGGCTGGCAGGCCTTTATCACGAGGCTGACCTGCTTCTGGCCGAGGCGCTGGAAGCGGGCCAGCTCGACGGTCTTGATCCAGCGAGCCTGGCTGCCGTTGCCTCAGGCCTGTGCTACGAGGCACGAAGGGAGCGCGATGCTCCGTTGCCCGCGCCGAATGCCAAGGTCGCCGGCCGCCTGGAGGCGATCGAGGAGCTTTCGCAGTCGTTGTCGGCCGAGGAGAGGAACGGGCATCTGCCGCTGACGCGAGGCGTCGACTCGGGGTTCGCGTCGCTCATCCACGAATGGGCGAGGGGCCGGGACCTTCGCCAGGTCCTGCAGCCGAGCGCAGGCTCGGGCCGACGCGGCCGCAAGGTGGCGCCGCTCATGTCGGGAGGCGACTTCGTCCGCAACGTGAAGCAGGTCATCGATCTTCTCCGGCAGGTGGCGATGGTCGCCGCCCAGGCCGAAACGGCAAAGAGCGCTCGGGCTGCGGCCGAGCGCCTCCTCCGCGATGTGGTCGCTGCGTCATCGGTGGTCACGATTCCCGTGGAGCACGGGACCATCCGCGCCGGCGGGCAACCCGCACCGTAATGTCGTCTGGGCATGTCTATCGCGGGCGTTGAGCAGTTCACCGCCGGGGAGCGGGAGCTGCTCGGGCGGTATTTCACCAATCTCGAGGGCCCTGTGTTCGCGCTCGTGAACCTGCCGGAGGTCGTCAAGGGCGCCTTGTTCGCGCGATATTCACGGTCCCCCAAGAGCCTGCGTCGGCTCTTCCTGGACGAGTTCGTGGAAGAGCTCGATGTGGCCGGTGACACGAGCCTCGACGCCTCGGTTGGACTGCGACGCGCCGAGGAGCTCTACGCCAGGGTGTTCAGTGAGTTCGGGGACGACTCGGTCGCCCAGCTCGGCGGGGTCCATCTCGCTTGCGAGCAGTCGTCGAACGTGCTGACGAAGATCCTCGAGCGGGGGCGGCTCATGTCCTACCTCGAGCAGTCGACGCGCTACATCCCCTACGACAGTCGCCTGCCGTCCGGGCACTACCGCTACCACCGTGATCAGGCCGTCCTGGAGTCACCGCTCGGTGCCCGATATGTGGGCGAGATGGACCGGATGTTCGACACCTATGCGGAGCTCCTACCGGCGCTGCAGTCCTTCGTCGGCCACGAGAACCCGAGAAATGGCGGCGTGTCCGAGCTCGCCCACCGCCAGGCGGTCCGGGCGCGCTGTCTCGACGCCTTGCGAGGCCTCCTGCCGGCGGGCTCACTCTCCAACGTCGGGATCTTCGGATCAGGGCAGAGCTATGAGCAGCTGCTGCTCCGGATGCGGGCGCACCCGCTGCCCGAGGCCCGCCGGTACGCGGACCTCATCCTCATCGAGCTGCGCAAGGTGATCCCGTCCTTTCTTTCCAGGATCGACCGGCCCGACCGTGGCGGGGTGTGGACCGAGTACCTTCAGGCCCGCCGCGAAGCGATGGATGCCGCCGTGCACGAGCTGTGGCCGGTCGAGGTCCCGGCGCCAGGCAGATCGGTGACCTTGACCGACTTCGACCCGGCCGGCGAGGACAAGGTGATCGTGGCGATGTGTTATCCGTACCTCAACCTCTCAGAGGAAGATGTCGCCCGGCGCGTCTCCGCCCTCGGGCCCGAAGGGCGCCGGGCGATCCTCCAGGCATACGTCGGAGACCGCTCTAATCGCCGCCACAGGCCCGGAAGAGCTCTGGAGTGCACTTCATACCGGTTCGACATCGTGGCGGACTACGGGGCCTTCAGGGACCTTCAACGCCATCGCATGCTCACGGTCGAGTGGCAGCCGCTCGGCACCGACCTCGGCTTCGAGGTGCCCCCGCTCGTCGAAGCGGCAGGCCTCTCCGATCGGTTCCTCGAATCGCTCGAACGGTCCAAGAGCCTGCACGATGCCCTTGCCCCTTACTTTCCAGAGCAGAGCGCGTACACGGTGGCCTTGGCATTCAATATCCGTTTCGTGTTGCAGCTGAACGCGCGCGAGGCGATGCACGTGCTCGAACTACGTTCCGGTCCCCAAGGACATCCTGCCTACCGGAGAATCGCCCAAGAGATGCACCGGCTTATAGCCGAGCAAGCGGGCCACCGCGCGGTCGCCGATGCCATGAGCTTCGTGGACCACACCGAGACCGATCTCGGTCGCCTCGAGGCGGAGCAGCGCTCGCAGTCCAAGCGCGGATGCTCCGCGCCGAGCCTCTGACGGGGGACTTCTCTTCTCCTCTTGACTCCCGGTCCCACGGTGGTAATAACTAGAGAGTCCCCTCAAGCCGAGGGCAACTCCCGTTACATCCCGGAGTTGCTCGAAAAGCATCTGGGGTGTTGCGAGTGGTGGGGACCCAGGAGTCGAGTAGAGAACGCCCCCGTCGACACATCACGTCGGCGTATCGCCCGGGCAGGCGAGAAGGGTGGCCCCAAAGACGTCCTGGGTCCTACCGCCCGTGACCGAGGACCGAGTTCTGGCCGGTCGGAGGAAATCTCGCCGGAAGTCGCCGCAACCGAGCATTGGTGCCGTATAGTCCATCCGGCCGCGACCTCGGCGCCGGTTCGGGGGACAGCGCGGGCTCCGGCTCGGAAGACTTGAAGGACATTGATGCGCAAGGACACCAAGGACAAAGCGGACCTGGAAGAACCCATCGAAGTGGACGATCTCGAGGTGCCCGATGCCGACGAGGCGGACCTCGAGGATCTGGCGGAAGCCGATCTGCTCGAAGACGACGAGGAGGAGCTCGGTGAGGTCGCGCTCGTCGACGATCTCGACGATGACGACGAGGTCGTGGGCGCCGCAGAGGTCGATCTGGAAGTCGAGATCGTGCCGATCGAGACCGAAGACGAGGACGATGAGGACCTCGATGACGACGACATCGAGGCCAGCCTGGATGTGATCTTGAAAGAGCGCCTCGTCGTTGTCGACGACGAGGAGGACGAAGAGGAGGAGGCCCCCGATTCCGAAGAGCGCGGCGAGGGCTCTCTTCGCGTCCTGCCCAAGCAGCCAGGGGAGTTCGTTTGCCGGTCCTGTTTCCTTGTGAAGAGCCAGACGCAGCTCGCGGACAAAAAGCGCATCCTTTGCCGGGATTGCGTTTAAGAGGGCGCGGCGGACCTCGCTGAGCCTGCGGTAGCGTCGGGTCGTGGCCGAAGAACGCCCCACTTACCAGACGCTGCTCGACTACCTCGTCTACGCGCCGCTGGGCGCGGCGCTCGTTTTCGTCGACGAGGCACCCCGGCTCGCGCAGCTCGGGCGCGAGCGTGTCGAGAAGCGGGTCGCGGTTGCTCGGCTGGTCGGCAGATTCGCCGCAGAGGAGGCTCGGCGGCGGCTGGGAGCGCCTTGGTCCGATCCGTCTCGCGAAGAGCTCCGCCCGTCTGGGGAAAGCCCACGACCCTCCTTCCTCGCGCACAACGACGTCGTGTCCCCGCCGGCGACCGCATCGCGTTCTGCCGGGACTTCGGACCACGGCTTGCGAACCCGCCCGTCCGGCTCTGAGGCCGCCGGCAAGACAACGTCCTCTCAATCGTCAAGCCCCGCGGCGAACGTCGCTGGTCGTGAACTCCCGATTCCTGGCTACGACACTCTCGCCGCATCACAGGTCGTGGAGAGGCTGGCCTCACTCACTGCGGCCGAGCTCGAGGCTGTGCGAAGGCACGAATCGGCGACTCGTCGGCGTCGTACGGTGCTGCACAAGATCGCGCAGCTGAGCTCCGAACGTGACAGCGCCACGGCGTGAGCCGGGCAAGCCCGAAGCGCACGACGACAAGATGAATGTTGGGGCCCGCGTTGCCACCGAAGGCGACGTTCGAACGCTCGCCGAGCTCTACCGAGCGTCCCGGGAAGCACTCGTCTCCGAACGAGGTGGCAGCGTTCACGTATTGAATGAGGCCTTTGCCGAGCCGCTCGAAGCGCAATTCGAGGCCATCGTCCACGACGACCGGTGGCTCGTCCTGCTCGGGACATTCGACGATGTGGCGGTTGGCGTCGCGGTCGCCCGACTCGACGAGATGTCGGACTCGTCGCATCTCGCAACCGTCGAGGTCCTCTACGTCGATCCGCCCGCGCGCGAAGTGGGGGTCGGCGAGAAGCTCCTCGCAACGGTGATCGACTGGGCCGCTCGGCGCGGCACCACCGGTGTCGACGTGCGGGTGCTCCCCGGGATGAGGGCGTC
>PMZN01000057.1:0-2634 GCA_003170375.1 Acidimicrobiaceae bacterium
GACTCGTAGTACTCATCGATCACGAAGATCGTCTTGCCGGTTGGCTCAGAGCTCGGGTCCAGCGGGTTCGACAACTCCGGAGCCTTGGAGATGGAGTAGTCCAGCAGTGCCACATCGCCCTCGCGGGGATGTCCCTTCATCCATTCGCCGTGGCTCGCGAAGATTCGATCTCCTTCGGCCACGTCATCAGGCCCCACCGTAAACATGATGACGAGATGCGACTTCCCCCTGTGCGACATGGTCACGCCCCCCTTCGTACTGCAGCCACACCTAGCTGGTCGGCTCGGCATTTCTAGCAGGTTGTTGCATGGCCTGGGCGAACTTCACCGAGAGCAGATCCAGCACGAGGCTGTCTCAGGACAGTTGTCCGGCGCCAGACTCCACTGCTTGGCACCAGAACAAGCACGTCCCCCGCCCATGCGAACCTNNGCGGAACTAGCAGCCACCGATAACGGATATCTCCCCGAGCACCTTGGGCTCGGCACGGGAATGATCTCCGCGTTCGGACTCGGCTAGTTCATTCGACCGACGCGCCTAGCGGTTCTCCTGGAACCCTCGACCCACAACGATGGTGATCACCAGCGAGCGCGGAACGTCGGTCTTGACAAGGCGCCCTTCGGTTACTCAGCTCCTCCGGACTCGTGACTGGAACCGTTGAGGAGTTCGATATGTCCACAGAAAGGCTACATAGGTGCTGATCTGCGGATATAGACCGAGAAGAGTGTCGAGAGAATCCCGGTGTGGACGTATCTGTGGACCTTCGCGTGGACTTATCCAGCCGACCGCGACTGCCACAAGCGGACGCCGGCGACAACTACGTCGCCCGAGCAGCAGGGAGGAGATCTTCACCAGACTCCGTCCGTCCCACTCGCGGACCATCAGGCTCGGCACTGGTGTACAGGTCGTGCCCGCCGGCCATCCCATAATCCATCCCACAAGCTCAGGATCACGGGAACCGACTGGGACTGACAAGCTGGACAAAACCGGCATCTCAGAGGGCTTGTAGCCAACTCCAGCTAACGCGACGGACGCCGGGGAGAGATTTTCAAGACCGTCGCATTCCGCTCTGCCATCCCTCCGAGCCAGTCCTCCCCTTTCGACCCAACCTGCATCCATCATCCATCCACAGTCTTTGCCTGTCAGGTCGTTGTCAGGTTACGTGACCACACTCCGGATGCTCGGGAGGATCGCTGTGCCCACCGACGGGAGCTCTCCCACCGCCTCTGGGCTGCGGCGCTAGCTGGACGAGTCCTCCTCGGGTCGCACACGCGACCGGAGGGTTCTCAACCAGGCATCCGCTTCCGCCCGTGCAGCTGCTATCTGCTCGCGTCGCTTGGGCCCACGCTCCCCGAAAGCGGGGTAGGAGCCGAGGAACTTCACGGAGGCGAGCTCGCTGTGCAATTGCTTCAAGCAGTCGCCGACGACCTCGTCGCTCAAGTGACCTTCGAGCTCGATAACAAAGCAATAGTCACCGAGGCCGAGCTTGGTCGGGCGCGACTCGATCTTGGTGAGGTTCAGGTTCCGGGCGGCGAACTGCCCGAGAATCTGATGCAGGTTGCCGGGACGGTCGGCCTGCTGAAAGCAGACCAGGCTCGTGCGGTCATGGCCGGTGGGCGGCGACAGCACACCTCGCGCCACCAGCACGAAACGGGTCTGGTTGCCCGGATGGTCCTCCACCCGCTGCACAACGGTCTCGAGGCCATAGAGGCGTCCCGCTAGGGCGGGGGCGATCGCGCCAGTCCCGTCCGGCTCGGCCTCGCCGACGATCCTGGCGGCCTCTGCGGTCGAAGTCGCGTGCACCAACTCAGCGCCGTTCAGACGTTCGTGCAGGAACCGACGACATTGGGCGAGTGCGACCGGGATCGAGACGACTCGTCGAATGCCGGCAAGATCGGTTCCCGCGGGTGCGAGAAGATCAAGATGGATGTCGAGCACGTGCTCCAGCTGAATGAACAGCTCAACGTCGAAGACGAGGCGATCGAGGGTCGCGCTGACCGTGCCCTCGATCGAGTTCTCTATCGGGACGAAGGCCGCGTCGACATCGCACTGGTTTGCCGCGTCGAGTGCATCGGCAATCGTCGACATCGCAACAGGCTCGGCTTTGGCCAGGATCGGGATCGACAAGAGAGCCTCTTCGCTGAAAGTGCCCTCAGGACCGAGAAACGCGATCCGCTTCCAAGCCTGCACAGGTGTGGCCATGAAGGCAGGATAGTAATAGCCATGGACGAGCTCGCAATCCGAAGACTGATCGACGACCTGCGATCGGGCGTATGCTCGCCGGACGACGCCGTCAGGAAGTTGAGGGCGCTGCCCTTCACGGAGCTGGGTTTTGCGAAGGTCGATCATCACAGGGCACTCCGCCAAGGACTGCCTGAGGCCGTATACGGGCCAGGCAAGACGCCNNCAGGTCACCGCGTCACTCGAAGCTTCGCCGAGCGGCCGCCGGACGCCCCTGGAGCCAGAAATAGGCCGCCTCTCCACGGTCGTTTGGCGACGACAACCTGATAGGCCTGGGAGCGTGCTCGTCTGCACGGCCGGGACAGGCGACCTGCCGGTTGCCGAAGAGTGCACCGCGGTCCTTCGTGCGTTCGGCTTCAAGCCGGCACTGCTCGGCGATTGTGGGGTGGCGGGCGT
>PMZN01000057.1:2675-5636 GCA_003170375.1 Acidimicrobiaceae bacterium
GGAGTGACAGCATTGCTAGCCATGCATGCCTCGTGCGCAGCCGGGATCACGGTCGTAGGGATCGACAACGGTTTCGGTGCGGCGTGTGCGGTGGCGAGGTTGCTCCGATGACCAGCAGAGATGACAAACGCGCCCGAGAGGTCAGAAAGAACGGAACGGCAAGCGGGACGGGGAACGGGGCTGGCGGGCGCGTCGCCTGGTTTCACTGCTTCTCGGGCATCGCGGGGGACATGGCCCTGGGAAGCCTCGTCGATGCCGGAGCTGATCCCGGCGAGCTCGGGCGCATGCTCGATCGCCTTCCGATTGACGGATGGTCACTCGGGTTCGAACCCGTGCTGCGCAATGGCATCGCGGCCACGCGAGCTGTCGTCAAGGTTCGCGATGACGCGGTCGTCAGGACGTTCCCACACGTGATGGGCATCCTCGAGGAGGCTCGGATGCCCGACCGTGTACGTGAGCGCGCCGTCGCAGCGTTCTCCCTTCTCGCGGCTGTCGAGGGACGCCTGCACCGGCGCCCACCCTCCCAGGTGCACTTCCACGAGATCGGCGGACATGACACCATCGTGGACATCGTCGGCACTGCCTCGGCCCTCGAGCTGCTCGAGGTGAGCACGGTCTCCGCGAGCCCGGTTGCCACGGGGCTCGGGATGGTCCGAAGCGCCCATGGCCTGCTGCCCAACCCCGCCCCGGCAGTCGTCGAGCTGCTTGAAGGGATCCCCACCGAGGGCCGCGACGTCGCAGTCGAGCTGACGACCCCGACGGGTGCGGCCATGCTGGCCGCTTGGGGCTCGACGTTCGGACCGATGCCGGCGATGACGATTGAGGCGACCGGTTTTGGGGCCGGGTCGCGAGAACTGGACGACCTTCCGAACTGCACCCAGGTCGTGATCGGCCTCCCGGCGGAGTCAGTCCGCACCTCATCGCTCGGCGAGGGTCAGCAACTCGTCCAGCTCGAAGTGAATCTCGACGACGTGACCGGCGAGACCCTCGCCCACGCCGTCGCCGCGCTGCTCGACGATGGCGCGCTCGATGCTTGGGTCATACCGGTACTGATGAAAAAGGGCAGGCCGGGCCACGTACTGAACGTCCTGTGCGACCCGGTTCTCGTCGGTGATCTCCGCCACCGCCTGGCGGCCGAAACGGGCAGCCTCGGGGTACGCGCACACACCGTCGAGCGTTGGGCGGCGCCGCGTGAGCTGGTCGAAGTCGAGGTCGACGGCTATCGCGTGCGGGTGAAGGTCAGCCCCGGGCGGGTCAAGGTCGAGCACACCGACGCCGCCCGTGTCGCCGGGCAGACGGGTCGGCCACTCCGCGAAGTTGCCGCCCGCGCCGAGGCCGCGTGGCGTCAGCAGGCCGACATCCCTGAGCTGCCGCCGCGTCGCGACCCCGGACCAGGGGGACCGGTCACCCCGATGCGACCTTGATCTTCACCTCGTCGGTCTGACCTGCGCCGTTCGGCGGGCTCGTAACGGGCCCTACTGGGAGGCTGCCGGTCCCGACCGACGCCCAGAGCTCGTAGGCGTCGCCCGCGACGACAGCGAGTGGCGACAGCGTGACCTCGACCGACGCCCCTGGCGCGAGGCGACCGATGCGCACAGCCGTTGAGCGAGTCTGCGCGCTCGAACTCGAACGCCGGCCGGCCGATGGTTCGGGAACGACTGATGCTGCGGCCCAGATGCCCGAGATCTGAACGTTTCCTGCGTTTGCGACCACCAGGACGACCGAGACCCGATGGGTCGGCGGAAGAACGGAGGTCGAGCCCGGCGGCGGGAGCTGCAACGTCGTGGTCGTCGACGATGTCGAGGTCGACGTTGACGTGGACGTCGTGGTCGAGGAAGTCGCCGTGCCTGGAATCGTGGTGAGCGCCGTCGTGGAAGTAGACGTGGACGTCGAGGTCGTCGTCGCGAAGGTGGTAGTCGTCGTCGGTAACCCGGTGATCCGCACTACCGGGGGCTGCACGGTGACCGCGACGATCGAAAGGTCCTCGCGGATCTGCAGCTCGCGCCCGGCGGACAGCTGCGCGACCCAACTAGTCACCGACGCGTTGCGCCATGACGTCGGGTGGGTCACCCATTTCGAGGCGGGGAGACGGCTTCGAGCACTGGACCGCGGCAAGGAGGACACGAAGCTGCGGTAGTCCCGGTCACTGATCACCAGCTCCTTGCCGGCCTGGATGATGAGGGTCGCAGCCCTGGCACGAGCCTGCACAACCGAGGTCGGGAGGGTCGAGCCGCCAGATCCGCCTCCGGACGAACTGCCGGAGCTCGGAGAGAAGGCCGTCGGTCCGATCGCGAGCGCGACGGCCCCAGTCAGCGTCCTTGCAGCGTCCGCGCGGGCCGCGAGCGTGGCCTCGAGCAGCTGCTCAGACCGGGGAGTGGGCGCCGGAACGCCCAGCGTCCCCAGCTCGGCCAGGTTCTCCGACGTTCCAGCGACGAGGCGCGCCAGGTCAGCCTCAAGGCGCGCCCGGTCAAGCGAAGCGGTGCCGCTGCGTACGAGGTGCATCGTCGAAGCAAGCATCGTCGATTCCTCGATGACGGGGATGACCTCGGCGACGTAGGTCTGAGCCCCGACGCGGCCTGCAAGGCCCCCGGAATTCACGACGTCGGCGGCGACCTCGGCGATGATGATCGCGAACACAACCACGCCGACGATCACGATCGCGACGCGTCTGGTCGACCGGCGCGCGGACGGCAAGGTCCCCCGTCGCCAGCCTGCAGTCATCGCCGAAGAAGCTAGCCCTTGTGCCGGCGCCAACCCGAAACCTTCAGCCGACGGCGCGCGAGAAAGAAGTCCACCCGTGTCAATGGTGACGCTGTTGCAGACCTGGAGGGTGGCGGTCAACCTCACCGCCGAACCGGATCAATCTCCGGCAGCGCCTCTCGCCACGCTCACGTGGCTCTTGGTCGACCGCCAGTTGACCGTGGGCCGGATGGCGTCGAACTCCACACGGTCCTTGTGCCG
>PMZN01000096.1 GCA_003170375.1 Acidimicrobiaceae bacterium
ATCGTCGGTGCCGGCGCCGCCGAGGGTGCGATGGACGCCGGCAACATGATCAAGCCGATGCTGGCGCGGGGCGAACTGCGTCTCATCGGCGCCACGACACTCGACGAGTACCGCAAGTACGTCGAGAAGGACGCTGCGCTCGAGCGCCGTTTCCAGCCNNGGCCTGAAGGAGCGCTACGAGGTCCACCACGGCGTGCGCATCCAGGACGCGGCGCTGGTCGCCGCTGCGGTTCTGTCGGATCGGTACGTGACGGGCCGGTTCCTCCCGGACAAGGCCATCGACCTCGTCGACGAGGCCGCGAGCCGCCTTCGCATCGAGATCGACTCCATGCCGACCGAGATCGACGTCGTCGCGCGCAGGGTCCGCCAGCTCGAGATCGAACGCGTCGCCCTCCAGAAAGAGACCGACGCAGCGTCAGTCGTCCGGCTCGCCAGGCTCGAGGCTGAGCTCGGCGATCTACGCGAGCAGCAGACAGCCATGACTTCGCACTGGCAATCGGAGAAGGACGCCATCGCCGCGATCCGCCAGCTGAAAGGCGAGCTCGAAGCTGCGCGGCAGGAAGCTGAGCGCTACGAGCGTGCAGGCGACCTCGGCCGGGCCTCGGAGATCCGCTACGGCCGGGTCCCGGACCTCGACAGGCGTATTCAGGCGGCGACCGACAAGCTCGCCAGTCTCCAGTCCGGCCAGAGGATGCTGAAGGAGGAGGTCGACGCCGAGGACATCGCGGAAGTCGTGAGCCGGGCGACAGGAGTCCCGGTCTCACGCCTCATGGAAGGCGAGGTCCGCAAGCTCGTCCAGCTCGAAGACTCCCTGCACCGACGTGTGGTCGGCCAGGACGAGGCAGTGAGGGCCGTCGCGAACGCCATCCGGCGAAGCCGGGCGGGGCTGTCGGACCCCAACCGGCCGATCGGCTCGTTCCTGTTCCTCGGCCCCACCGGGGTCGGCAAGACCGAGCTCGCAAAGGCCCTCGCCGAGGTGCTGTTCGACGACGAGCGTGCGATGGTCCGCATCGACATGGGCGAGTACCAAGAGAAACACAGCGTTTCCCGCCTGGTCGGTGCCCCACCCGGCTACGTCGGCTANNTCGGACGTGTTCAACGTCCTGTTGCAGCTGCTGGACGACGGGCGCCTGACCGACGGCCAAGGACGCACTGTCAACTTCACCAATACCGTGCTGATCATGACCTCCAACTTGCGGGGAGAGCCCATCAACACCTTCAAGCCGGAGTTCATCAACCGCATCGACGAGATCGTCCGCTTCCGCCCCTTGGGGCGAGGGGACCTGTTCGCAATTGTCGGGATCCAGCTCGGGCAGCTCAAGGAGCGGCTCGAAGCCCGGCGCATCGCCATCGAGGTCACGCCCGAAGGCGAGATGTGGCTCGGTGACCACGGATACGACCCTGACTTCGGGGCGCGCCCGCTGCGCCGGGTCATCCAACGCGAGATCGGCGATCCCCTGGCGATCGCCATCCTCGAAGGCCGCTACAAAGAAGGCGACACGGTCACAGTCGAAGTCGAAGGGGACAGGCTCGTCCTGGCCTAGGGCCATCAACCCCGCCCGGCGCAGAGCTTCGGGTGGGCCGTTTTCGGTTGTGGCGCCCCATGACATGAGGGGCTACAGTTCCTGTCAGCCCTCCAGTCGTGATGGCGACTGGGCGTTTGGAGCCGTCCCAAACGGGCGGCTCCTTGCGCGTCCGGCGCCGCAAGACACCGGTCCGACGTCGAGGAACCCCCTCGAACCGGTGTGCCCGGTTGCACGGAGAGATGGTTCGATAATCGAACCATCTCGCTATCCTTGCCCGGGTGAAGTCCCGCGAGCGACCCGCACAGGTGCCGACCGGCGAAATGGCGGTGCTCGCCGCCGCGCGGCTCGCGCGGATCCTCGACAAGGCCGGTGGTGAGCTCGGTCTCGCTCACTATCGTTTCCTCACGCTCGTCGCCGGTGGCGACGAGCGGGCGTCCCGGCTCGCGGAGCGTCTCGCGCTCGGCAAGCCCGCGGTCAGTGCCACCGTCGGCGCGCTTGTCGCACAGGGCCTGTTGGCACGCGACGACGTGGCCGGCGATCAGCGGGCGATTCGCCTCCAGCTCACCGACGAAGGGCGCTCGGTTCTCGCCCGGACCGAGGCCGCGATGGCGGCCCGCCTCTGCGAGCTGGTGGGCGGCACCGACGACCCCGTGGCGACGATGAATGCGCTCGTTGCTCTCGGCGAGGCGGTCGACCGCGATCTCGCCGAGCGACGAGCCCTGGGTGATCGCAGGTGAGCGCGCTCTCCGGTCCGGAGCCAGACTCAGCTCCCGAAGGCCGACCCGGCTGGGTGCGCCGGATGTGGCCGTATCTCATGGCGCACCGGCGCAACCTCGAGATCGCTCTTGGCGGCGCGCTGGTGGGCAGTGCCGCTCAAGCCGTCGTGCCTCTGGTCGAGCGTCAGATCGTCGACAACGTCATCTTGCACCACCGCTCGCCACTGGCTCCGTGGTTGGCGCTGCTCGTCGGTCTCGGCGTTGTGACCTTCGCAGCCGCATATCTCCGCCGCTACCGAGGGGGCCGGGTCGCGCTGGACATCCAGTACGACCTGCGCAACGCGATGTACGAGCACCTCCACAAGCTCGATTTCGCCCAGCACGACCAGATGCCGACCGGTCAGCTCGTCGGGAGGGCGAACTCCGACTCGACCCTCGTGCAGGGGCTGCTGAGCTTCTTCCCCATCATGAGCGGCAACATCCTGCTGCTGGTGGTGTCCCTGGCCATCATGCTGGCGCTGTCGCCGCTCCTCGCGCTCGTCAGCCTGGTCGTGACGCCGACCCTGCTCGTCGTCGCCTACCGGATGCGCACCCAGATGTTCCCGGCAACCTGGGACGGTCAGCAGAAGGAAGGCGACATCGCCCAGATCGTCGACGAAGACGTGAGCGGCGTCCGTGTGGTCAAGGCATTCGGCCAGGAAGAGCGCGAGCTCGGTCGGATCGTCACGGCCAGCAAGACCCTCTACGGCTCACACCTGCGGGCGGTGCGGCTGCAGGCGCGTTACCAGCCGCTGTTGCAGGCCATCCCGACGCTCGGTCAGGTCGCGGTGCTCGCGCTCGGCGGCTGGCTCGCGCTCGATCACCGGATCACGATCGGCACGTTCCTCGCCTTTTCCACCTATCTCGCCCAGCTGGTCTCCCCGGCCCGGATGCTCGCCGGCATCCTCACCACCGCCCAGCAGGCCAGGGCCGGCATCGAGCGGATCTTCGAGCTGCTCGATCTCAGGCCCGCAATCACGGACGGGCCGGCAGCATCCGAGCTGCCGCCACTTCGAGGCGAGATCACCTTCGACCATGTCGACTTCACCTACTCAGACGGTGGCGAGGCGCTGCGAGACTTCGACCTTCACATTGCGCCGGGTGAGACCGTCGCCCTGGTCGGGCCCTCCGGGTCGGGCAAGTCGACCGTGCTGGCACTCGTCTCCCGTTTCTACGACGTGAGCGCCGGATCGGTCCGTCTGGACGGTCATGACGTCCGGGGTGTCACCCGGGCATCGCTGCGCCGACAGGTCGGTGTCGTCTTCGACGACAGCTTCCTGTTCTCCGCGTCGGTGCTCTCGAACATCGCGTTCGGCCGCCCCGACGCGTCGGTTGACGAGGTCGAGTCGGCGGCGCGCGCGGCAGGTGCGCACGAGTTCATCGAACGACTGCCCGAGGGCTACGAGACCGTCGTCGGTGAACGTGGCCTCACCCTGTCAGGCGGACAGCGCCAGCGGATCGCCCTTGCCAGGGCACTGCTGGGCGATCCTGAGATCCTCCTGCTCGACGACGCCACCAGCGCGGTCGACGCCACGGTGGAGCAGGCCATCCACGCGGCACTGCGTACGATCATGCACGACCGCACGACGCTGCTGGTCGCTCACCGTCGCTCGACTTTGCACCTCGCCGACCGCATCGTCGTCGTCGACGCCGGCCGCGTCGTGGACCACGGCACCGACGCGGAGCTGCTCGAGCGTTGTCCCCTGTACCGTTCGATCTCGTCGGGCAAGGACGAGACTCCCGCCAAGGTTCTCGCTACGCAGGCGGGCAAGATCACCACAGAGGCGGGCGCGGCAGCGAGAAGTATCACGGTAGCGGCGGCCCCAGCCCGGGTCTCGTTCGCGCCGGCCTCGCTCGGACCTGGGCTCGGGGGGCGGGGAGGCAGCAGCCGGAGCGGCTGGCGAGCGAGCCTTGCCCCAACGCCTGAGCTGCTCGCGAAGGTGGCGGCACTCAAGCCCGTCCGCGATGTCCCTACGGTGGACCTCGAACAAGAGACGGCGACGGGCACCGCTTTCTCGCTGTGGCGCTTTCTCGGCCGCTTCCGCGGCGCGCTCGGACTCGGGCTGGCACTCGTCCTGTTCGACTCGCTCGCCTCGCTCGCTGGGCCTTACCTCGTGCGTGCCGGCATCAACGACGGTGTCGTCGCGGGCTCGCGCTCGGCGCTTGTCGTGGCGTCCGCCGTCTTCCTGGCTGTCGCGCTCACGGACCTGGTGGACTCGGTCGCGGAGACGTTCGTGACCGGCCGCACCGCCGAGCGCCTCATGCTGGCGCTGCGGATCCGGATCTGGGCGAAGCTCCAGCGGCAGTCACTCGACTACTACGAGCGCGAGATGGCCGGCCGGATCATGACGCGGATGACCACCGACGTCGACTCGTTCGAGACCCTCCTCGAGACCGGGCTCCTCTCGGCGGTGGTGAGCTTCTGCACGTTCACCGGGGTTGGGATCGCACTCTGCTTCCTCAATTTCGAGCTCGCGGTGGCGACCCTCGGTGTGATGTTGCCCTTGGCTGTGGCGACCGTGGTCTTCCGGCGCAAGGCCGCACGGACCTACGAGCTCGCGAGAGACCGCATCGCAGTGGTGAACGCGAACTTCCAGGAAAGCCTCTCCGGCATCCGCGAGACGCAGGCTTTCGTTCACGAGGAGCCGAGCATCGCCCGGTTCCGCCGCCTCGGGCTCTCCTATCTAGAAGCTCGAGTCCGTGCGCAGCGGATGGTCGGTACGTACTTCCCCTTCGTCCAGTTCCTCGGCGACGTCGGGGACGCGATCGTGCTCGGCGTCGGCGCGAGGCTCGTCGCGAGCGGCCACCTCACGACCGGCGCGCTCATCGCCTTCATCTTGTACCTCGACCTCTTCTTCTCTCCCATACAGCAGCTGTCTCAGGTGTTCGACTCCTGGCAGCAGACCCG
>PMZN01000115.1:0-137 GCA_003170375.1 Acidimicrobiaceae bacterium
GGTCAGGCTTACAACATCAACGCCGACACGGTCGCGGGAGCAATCGCCGAGACGCTCAAGGCCGAGAAACTTGTCTTTCTGACCGACGTGGAGGGCATCCGCTCGAGCTCGGACGACCCGGCGACGCTGCTTCACCG
>PMZN01000115.1:309-5214 GCA_003170375.1 Acidimicrobiaceae bacterium
GGCACCGAGCTGTTCGACGATGAGGGTCGCCGGTATCTGGACTTCCTCGCCGGCATCGCCGTCGTCTCGCTCGGGCACTCCAACAAGCGTGTTGCGGACGCGATCGCCCAACAGGCCGCGCGACTTATGCACGTATCGAACCTGTTTCATAACGAGCTCAACGAGCGCCTGGCTTGTGATCTGGACCGCCTTGTGGGGGACGGCTCGGCGGCGGGAGGTCAGGTGTTCTTCTCGAACTCCGGTGCAGAGGCGAACGAATGCGCGATCAAGCTCGCCCGTCGAGTAGGCGGCCCCGGCCGCTACGTCGTCATATCCGCCCTGGGGTCGTTTCATGGGCGCACCCTTGCGACTCTCGCCGCGACCGGGCAGCCGAAGAAGCACGAAGCGTTCCGTCCGCTCCCGGCAGGCTTCAGTAGCGTCGCCTACGGCGACGTCGGTGCACTCGAGAACGCCGTTGCCTCACCATCGGTCGCCGCTGTCCTCCTCGAGGCCATCGAAGGTGAGGCAGGCGTCGTGGTCCCGCCAGAGGGCTACCTCAAGGCGGTACGGCGCGTGTGCGATGAACGGGGAATCCTCCTCATGCTCGACGAGATCCAGACCGGGCTCGGTCGCACAGGTCGCTGGTTCGCCTTCCAACACGAGGCGATACATCCTGATGTCGTCACCGTCGCCAAGTCACTTGGCAACGGGATGCCGATCGGCGCCTGCTGGGCGCGCCGAGATGTCGCCGCCGCCTTTGTCGCGGGAGACCACGGAAGCACCTTCGGTGGTCAGCCGCTCGCCTGCGCGGCAGGGATCGCTACGCTGGCCGAGCTTGAAGCGATCGACGCACCTGGGCGCGCCAAGCGAACGGGTGCCTACTTGGCGCAACGACTGGAAGCGCTCGGGGGCGTCGCCTCGGTTAGGGGCAAGGGCCTGCTGCTTGCCGCCGTCCTCGAACCGGGGCTCGACGCCAGTGAGGTGACGCGCTCGGCGCTGCGCCTAGGTCTCGTGCTGAACGCGCCGGTGCCGGGCGTCCTCCGTCTGGCGCCACCCCTCACAGTGAGCACCGCCGAGGTGGACGAGGCCGTCGGGATACTCGGCGTGGCACTCGGGTCGGTGAGCAGCGTGGAAACGAGCGAAGGCGGCCAGAGGTGACGAACGGGAGACCTACCAAACACCGGCGCCAGCATCTCGTCGTCCGCCTCTTGGCCGACAACGAGGTCTCGAGCCAGGAGCAGCTGGTGGAGCTCCTGGGTCATGAGGGAATCGCTGCCACCCAGGCGACCGTTTCGAGGGACCTCGAGGAGATCGGCGCATTGAAGGTGCGGGTGCCCGGCGTGGACCGGTTGGTCTATGCAGTGCCGGAGCTTCCGAGGGACCAAGTCGCTCCCGTCGATCACTTGCGACGCGTGCTCGGAGAGTGGGTGGTGGAGATGGCTGCCTCGGGCAACCTCGTCGTGCTCCGGACTCCGCCCGGCTCGGCCCATGTCGTTGCTTCGGCGCTCGACCGGGCCGGGCTCGAGGGCGCGATCGGCACAGTTGCCGGGGACGACACGGTGCTGGTGGTGTCCTCCGAGCACCTCGGTGGAGAGGCGCTTTGCCAACGCCTCGAGGAGATCACGGGAGCCCGGTCCTGACGGACCGCAGGTACGTTCGCCGCCGGCTCCTCAAGGCAATCCGGTGAAACCTAGAGAGGTAGGGATGAAGTGAAAAAGAGGGTGGCACTTGCCTATTCGGGCGGTCTTGACACGTCGGTCGCGGTTGGCTGGCTAGGTGCCGAGCTCGGGTACGAGGTGATCGCGGTCGCAGTCGACGTCGGCCAGGATGTCGATTTCGACGCGTTACGAAAGCGGGCCATCGCGGCGGGGGCCGTCGAGGTCGAGGTGGTGGATGCGCGCGAGGAGCTGCTCGCGGACTTCGCCATGCCGACACTTGCCGCCAATGCCTTGTACGAGGGTCGCTATCCACTCGTCTCGGCCTTGTCGCGTCCGGTCATCGTGCGTCATCTAGTTGCCGCCGCCCGCCGTCACGGCGCATCGGCGGTCGCCCACGGAGCCACGGGGAAAGGAAACGACCAGGTCCGTTTCGAGGTCGGGACACGGGCATTAGCACCAGATCTCGAGATGCTGGCTCCGGTGCGCGTCTGGGGGATGACCCGCGAGGAGACGATCGACTACGCCGAGCGCCACGACATCGCGGTAACGGTGAGCAAGGACCGGATCTACTCCATCGACGCGAACATCTGGGGACGGGCGATCGAGTGCGGGGTCCTGGAGGACCCGTGGGTCGCTCCGCCTGAGGACGTCTTTGCACTGACGGTGCCGGTGGCGGTCGAGCCTGTCGAGGTGACCGTGGGCTTCGAGCAGGGGGTTCCGGTCGCCCTCGACGGGGCCCAGCTCGGCCTCGTGGCGCTCGTTGGCGAGATCGGGCGTGTGGCCGGCTCGGTCGGCTTCGGCCGTGTCGACATGGTCGAAGGGCGCCGCGTGGGAATCAAGAGCCGAGAGATCTACGAGTGCCCGGGTGCGCTCGCCCTTATCATGGCGCACGCCGACCTGGAAGGACTGACCCTGGAACGTGATGTGGCCCACGAGAAGGCGCGCCTCGAGCCACGTTTCGCCGAGCTCGTCTACGACGGCATGTGGTTCTCGCCCCTGCGCCAGGCGATGTCGGCGTTCATGACCTCGACGCAGCGGTGCGTGACCGGCGAGGTCCGGCTCCGCTTCAGCCCGGGAGGTGGAGCCGAAGTCGTCGGTCGCCGCAGCCCGGTCGGGCTCTATGTCTACGACCTCGCGACCTATGACGCCGCCGACGCCTTCCGCCACGAGGACGGGGAAGGCTTCGTGCGACTGTTCGGTCTCGGGATCCAGACCTGGTCGGCTCGTCAGGGAGGCGCCGAGTGACACTTTGGGCGAACCGGATGGGCGCCGCCCCCGCCGACGCCTTGATGGCGTTCACTGCGAGCTTGGCCTTCGACAAACGGTTGGCCGCTAACGATGTGAGGGGCTCGATAGCGCACGTCCATGGGCTCTTGCGGGCGGGGATCCTCACCGTCACTGAGGCGGACTCGCTGGTCGAGGCCCTTGATCAGGTGGGTGCCGAGCTGGCAGGCGACAGCTTCCAGTATCTCGAGACCGACGAGGACATCCACACTGCGATCGAACGGCGCGTGACCGAGCTCGCTCCTGAGAGCGGGACGAAGCTCCACACGGGCCGAAGTCGGAACGATCAGGTCGCCACTGCGCTGCGGCTTTTCACGCGCGCGGAGCTCGCACGCGTGATCGGCCACGTGCTCGAGCTGCAACGGACCCTCGAGCGACGAGCCACGGGGGCCGGGGACGCCTACCTGCCCGGCTACACCCATCTGCAGCGCGCACAGCCGGTGCTCCTCGCTCACCATCTGCTTGCTCACGGTTGGGCACTTTCTCGCGACATCGATCGGATGTTCGCGACCTGGCGGCGGCTCGACGTGTCGCCTCTTGGTGCCGGCGCCCTCGCGGGATCGTCGCTCGGGATCGATCCTGACCTGGTCGCCGACGAGCTGGGGTTCACCAGCCGTTTCGAGAACTCCCTCGACGCCGTGAGCGATCGTGACTTCGTCGCGGAGACCTTGTTCGACATCGCCCTCCTTGCCATACATCTCTCTCGCGTCGGCGAGGAGATCGTGGTGTTCTCGAGCGAGGAGTTCGGCTTTGTCCGGTTGGACGACGCTTGGGCGACGGGCAGCTCGATGCTGCCCCAGAAGAAGAACCCCGATGTCGCCGAGCTCGCCCGCGGAAAGGCGGGCCGGCTGGTCGGGCACCTTGCCGGCTTCCTCACGACTCTCAAAGGCCTCCCGCTTTCGTACAACCGGGATCTGCAGGAGGACAAGGAGCCCCTTTTCGACGCCCTGGACCAGGTCGTGCTCTCCCTGGTCGGACTCGATGGACTGCTCGGCACGGCGACGTTTGACCTTGACCGCATGCAGGACGCCGCCAGTGGGCCCGCGCTCGCCGCCGTCGACCTGGCCGAATGGCTCATGGCGACCGGAGTTCCGTTTCGAGACGCCCATGGTCTCGTGGGCAGTCTCGTCCGCGAGTCGGTCGAGCGCGGTGTGCCACTCGGCGAGCTCGTCGAGGCTCACCCGGACCTCGGGGAAGCAGCCCTGGAGGTCCTGGACCCAGGTGCCGCCCTCCAGCGCCGGACGACGCCGGGGGGCACTGGGCCGGACGCGGTCGCAGTCCAACTGGACCGCTTTCGACACCGCCTTGCCAGTGACGCGGCCCGGCTCGCCGAGCGGGAGGCATGATCGGAACCACCCAGCGCGTCGTGTCGCCTAGCTTGCGGCCTGCCGAGCGCCTCCCGCGCTCTTTCTTCGAGCGCGATCCGGTACAGGTCGCACCGCAGTTGCTCGGCAAGCTCGTGCGACGCGGTGCGCTCGTGGCGCGGATCGTCGAAGTGGAGGCATATCGAGGTGCTTCGGATGCCGCGTCGCACGCGTTCAAGGCCAAGACCGCGAGGAACGCGACGATGTTCGGGGCCCCAGGGCACCTGTACGTCTACTTCACTTACGGCATGCACTACTGCGCGAACGTCGTGTGCTGGCCCGAAGGCGAGCCGGGAGCAGTGCTTCTGCGCGCGCTCGCGCCCGTCAGTGGGCTCGAAGAGATGGCAGCGCGGCGTTATGGGAGACAAGAGCCCGCCGTGGGGCAGCGGTCAGGCTCGGAGCATCGTGCGGCGTCGCAGCGCACACGTCGCCCGTGGCGTCCCGAGGAGCTCTGCTCGGGTCCGGCGAAGCTGTGCCAGGCGTTTGCCCTGGATCGCAGCGCGGATGGATACGACCTGGTCAGTGGCCGCCAGAACGTCGTCCTGCTGGACGACGGGACGCAACCTCCTGAGGAGCCGTCGGTTGGGACCAGGATCGGCCTTTCGAAGAACTGCGCGGCG
>PMZN01000134.1 GCA_003170375.1 Acidimicrobiaceae bacterium
GGGAAGATGCACTACGACTTGACGCCCGACGCGCTCGCCGAGCACCTGTCCGTGTTCGTCCGCGAGCTGGGGGTCTCGATCGTCGGGGGTTGTTGCGGCACAACTCCCGAGCACCTTGCCAAGGTCGTGGCGGCCTGCGCGGATCTCGAGCCCGCACCTCGCTCGCCGGTGTACGAGCCGTCCGCAGCCTCGCTCTATGTGGCGACGCCGTTCGAGCAGGAGGCGTCGTTCCTGGTCATAGGCGAGCGCACCAACGCCAACGGATCGAAGCGCTTCCGCGATGCGATGCTCGCAGGCGACTTCGAGACCACGGTCACGATGGCACGTGACCAAGTACGTGAGGGAGCTCATCTCCTCGACGTCTGCGTCGATTACACAGGCGCCGACGGAGTACGGGACATGACAGAGGTGGCACGGCGCTTTGCGACACAGTCGTCCATCCCGCTCGTCATCGACACCACCGAGGCGCCGGTCGCCGAAGCTGCGCTGCAGTGGATCGGCGGGCGGCCCGTCCTCAACTCGGTGAACTTGGAGGACGGGGATGCCCCCGGCACCCGGCTCGATCGCTTCCTCACCTTGGCGCGCGACTATGGCGCAGCGGTGATCTGCACCTGCATCGACACTGACGGCCAGGCGCGCACCGCCGATTGGAAGCTGCGTGCGGCCAAGGCAATCCACGACCTCGCCGTCGGGCGCTATGGCCTCGAGCCGGCAGACCTCCTCTTCGATCCACTCGCCCTCCCGCTGTCGACGGGCATGGAGGAGAGCCGTCGTGACGGAATCGAGACGATCGAGGCCATCCGGCGGATCAAGACCGAGCTGCCCGGAGTTCACACGGTGCTCGGCCTCTCGAATGTGTCCTTCGGGCTCTCCCCCGCTGCACGCCAGCTGCTCAACTCCGTCTTCCTGCACGAATGCGTCCAAGCCGGGCTCGACGCCGCGATCGTGCACGCCGGCAAGATCCAGCCCCTGCACCGGATCGCGGACTCCGACCGCGACATCTGCCTCGATCTCATCTACGACCGCCGCCGCGAGGGCTACGACCCGCTCTCTGCGCTCATTGACGCTTTCGAGGGCGAGAGCGCAGCGGCGCACTCCGCGATCGAAGATCGCTCAGGTTGGACCGTCGACCGGCGCCTGGAGCGGCGCATAGTGGACGGTGACCGCAACGGGCTCGAGGCCGAGCTCGACGAGGCGCTCGACGCGGGGCACGCGGCCCTCGACATCGTGAACGACATGCTGCTTGCCGGAATGCGCACCGTCGGTGAGCTGTTCGGCGCGGGCCAGATGCAGCTGCCTTTCGTGCTCGGCTCGGCCGAGACGATGAAGGCCGCAGTCGCCCACTTGGAGCCGCACATGGAGCGCTCCGAGTCAGGCGGAAGGGGCCGGATCGTTCTCGGGACCGTGAAGGGCGACGTGCACGACATCGGCAAGAACCTGGTCGACATCATCCTCACCAACAACGGCTACGAGGTCCACAATCTCGGCATCAAAGTGCCGGTGTCCGAGATGATCGCGAAGGCCGACGAGGTCGAGGCAGACGCGATCGGCATGAGCGGGCTGCTCGTGAAGTCGACGCTCATCATGCGCGACAACCTGGAGGAGCTCAACCGGCTCGACAGGTCCGGCTACCCGGTCATCCTGGGCGGAGCGGCGCTCACTCGCACCTATGTCGAAAAAGACCTACGCGCCGTGTACAAGGGACGTGTCTTCTATGGGAAGGACGCGTTCGAGGGCCTGCACCTGCTGGACCGGTTGATGCAGATCAAGCGGAGCGGCGTCGACGACCCAAGCTTCGGGACCGAGCTCTCGGGCCGCAAGCTCCCCCCGAGGCGGAGCGCGCAGATGGCCGCGATCGACCCGGCAACCCTTCCGGCGCGCTCGCCGGAGGTCGGGACGGACAACGAGTTGTTCGCGCCCCCGTTTCTCGGAACCCGGGTCGCCAAGGGCATCCCGCTGGACGACATCGCCTCTTACTTGAACGAGACAGCGCTCTTCCGCAACCAGTGGGGCTACCGCCCCGAGTCCGGTGAGACCGACGCGGACTTCAAAGAGCGTGTCCGAGCCGAGCTCCGGGCCTGTCTCGACGAGGCCAAGGCAGAAGGCTTGCTCGTCCCCCAGGTTGTCTGGGGCTACTTGCCTGTGAACGCCGACGGGAACGACCTCGTCGTCTACGCAGACGGCGAGCGCACCGCCGAGCTCGAGCGTTTCGCGTTCCCGCGCCAAGCCAAGGAGCCCTACCTTTGCATCGCCGACTTCTTCAGGCCGGCGGACTCGCAGGTCCGCGACTATGCCGCGTTTCAGATCGTGACGATGGGAGCCCTGGCTTCGGCCCGCACCGCCGAGCTGTTCGCCGCGGACCGCTACCGGGACTATGTGGCGATGCACGGGTTGTCTGTCGAGATGACCGAGGCACTCGCTGAGCTGTGGCACCGGCGCGTCCGCGAGGAGTGGGGATTCGCAGACGAGGACGCCCCGACGCTGACCGGTCTTTTCCGCCAGCAGCACCGTGGTGGCCGGTATTCGTTCGGTTACCCGGCCTGCCCGGATCTCGAGGACAACGCGAAGGTCGTGGAGCTCCTCGAAGCCGGCCGTATCGGGGTCACGGTGAGCGAGGGCTTCCAGCTCCATCCCGAACAGACGACGCTCGCAATAATCTGCCATCACCCGATGGCCAAGTACTTCGTCGTCTGAGACGCTGACATGATTCGATGCCAAACCACCACTGAGAGTCATCCGTAAGCTAATCTCACGGCACATTTGAAGCGGTCACCTCGTGGTCGTCGTTGCGATGCTCAGCCGGCGGTGGCAGTGGGCGACCCTATGAGTGGAAGGGTCCACATGATCAAGCTTGCGAGGAATTCCAAACCGAGTCGCATCGCTGCGGGCTTCGTGCTCGCGACGACCGCGGCGATCTTGGCGGCCGGCTGCAGCTCGGGCACGACCAGTCCCACGACCTCGACTTCCGCCAGCTCGACAACGGTGACGACGTCAGCTGCCTCGAGCTCGACAACGACGACGACCGTCGCGTCGAGCTCGACAACGACGACGACTTCAGCCGGTGCGTCGGGATCGGGTCTGCTCTCAAAGTTCCAGTCCGGCGAGCAAGCGACGTTCGTCGCGACCTACAAGGTCACCTCGGGCGCCTCGAAGTCGTTGACGAGCCTCACGATCGCGCAGCAACCACCGGACTCGCTCTTCGGGGGGACCAGCTCCTCGGGCAACTTCGAGCTCATAACGCTAGGCAAGAAGGGCTACATCTGCAGTGGACAGAGCTCGGGCGGCACCGGTGGCATGTGCCTGAGCGAGGGAGCGGCCGCTTCAGAGGCAGACCTGTTCAAGATCTACGAGCCCAACTTCTACCTTCCCTACTTCCAGGCAGCCGCCAAGGCCTCGGGCGGACAGGTCAGCTATTCCTCGAAAACGGTGAACGGCATCTCGCTTTCCTGCATCTCGGTAACCGGTGCGGCCGGCGAGAAGGGGACAGGGACATTCTGTGTGACAGACCAGGGTGTCCTCGGCTATGTCGCGTGGACCGGCGCCACCGCGTCGGATAACGGCAGCTTCGAGATCACGAGCTACTCGACGAGCGTGCCTGCCAACGAGTTCACCCTGCCGGCCACGCCTACGACCATCCCGTAGGGGCGCCCGGCGCGTCCGCGCGCCCGTCGCTTCCTCCACGCGTCCACGCCATCGCGGGTGGGCGTCGACAACCCGTTAGGGTTTCGCTCGATGACCTTGGATGCCACCGACGCTTCCTTCGAGAACGACGTTCTCGTCCGCTCGGACGCTGCCCCTGTCGTTGTCGACCTTTGGGCACCCTGGTGCGGCCCGTGCAAGACGCTCAGCCCGATCATCGAGCGCGTGGTCGAGGCCACCGCGGGAGCAGTCGAGCTCGTCAAGGTCAATGTCGACGAGAATCCGAAGATCGCGCAGAGCTTCCAGGTGCAGTCGATCCCGGCAGTGTTCGCCATCAAGGACCGCCGGGTAGTCGACCAATTCATCGGCGCGCTCGGCGAGGCCGCCGTCCGCGAATTCGTGAACCGGCTCCTTCCCGTTGCGAGCGAGGCCGAGGAGCTGATCGCCCTAGGTGACGAGGCCTCGCTTCGCCGGGCACTCGAGCTCGATCCCGACCGTCCCGAGGCCGTCGTCGGCCTGGCCGAGATACTCCTCGGGCGCGGTGAGCCCGAGGACGCGCTCAGCCTGCTCGCCAAGATCCCCGACACCGGCGAGGCGAGGCGCGTCGCCGCGCTTGCCCGGTTGGCCATCGCGGGCACGCCCGTGTCGCCCGAGGGGACAAGCGGACGTGGCGGCGTAGAGCTGGAAGAGCACATAGGCGTCCTGCTCGACCGGGTGAAGACCGATGACGAGGCCCGCCAGGAACTTGTCGACCTCCTCGAGACAATGGACCCCTCGGACCCGAGGCGGGAACAGTACCGACGGGCCCTGGCCTCTCGGCTGTTCTGATCCTGGCGAGCTCGGGAGCCCAGGCGTGCCGCCGACACACAGCTCAGTCTGGTGGCCCCGCCATCCCGTCTACCTCGAACTGGGTCAGCGTCGCTACGACCTGACGACCAGGGCACTGGTCATCGGCATCCTCAATCGCACCACGGACTCGTTCTATGACCACGGTTCGTACTTCAACTTGGACCGTTTCTTCGAGCGCGCGGAACAGTTGGTCCGAGAAGGTGCCGACCTGCTCGACGTCGGTGGGGTCAAGGCCGGCCCCGGTCCGGAGGTGACCGAGGACGAGGAGCTCGAGCGGGTCGTGCCCGTGATCGCATCACTGCGCGAACGGTTCGACCTGCCGCTTTCGGTCGACACCTGGCGGGCGTCGGTCGCCGCCGCCGCATTCGAAGCCGGAGCCGTCGTCGGCAACGACATCAGCGGGTTCGCCGACCCCGGGTACCTCCCGGCCGCCGCCGCAGCCGGAGCGAGCGTGGTAGCCACCCACATACGGCTCTCGCCGCGGGTAGCGGACCCCGCGCCCCAATACGACGACGTCGTGGCCGAGGTCGAGCGTTACCTGCTCGTGCGCGCCGAGCGCGCTCGTCTCAGCGGCATCCCGGCCGATCGCATAGTCCTCGACGCGGGCCTCGACCTCGGCAAGACGGCAGGTCAGTCCCTGTTGCTCTTGCAGAGCTCCGCACGGCTCGCCTCGCTCGGCTACCCGTTGCTCCTTTCCTCGTCGAACAAGACCTTCCTGGGGGCTCTGCTGGGGCTCGAAGTCGGCGAGCGCCGCAACGCGTCATTGGCCTCGGCGGCGCTGGGGATCGCCGGCGGATGTCGGCTCGTAAGGGTCCACGACGTCGCCGGCACCTGCAAGGTGCGCGACCTCTTGGCCGCGATCGCCACGTCGGCACCCCAACGCGAAGCCGGGTTGGACCAAGCCGCTGCACGCGAAGCCGCGTTGGACGAAGCCGGCAGGACGGCGCTCGGCTCGGGGACGCTGCGGTGACTGCAACGAGTGCCCGATCCGGGGACTCCGCCGCCGTATTCGTCGTCAAGGGCAGTGATCCCGGCCTCGTGGATCGTGGCGTCGAGCGGCTGCTCGCCGAGCTGACCTCACCGGAGGGCGCAACCGGCGACCCGGAAGACCCGACTGTGGCCAACTTGAGCCTCGCGGTCGCCATCGAAGAGCACAGGGCACCTAACGGCGAGGACGAGCTCATGCTCGGGCCGGTGCTCGACGCGCTGTTCACACCCGCATTCCTCGCCGACCGCCGGATCGTCGTTCTGCGCGACGCCGAACATCTCGACTCGTCACAGGCCGCCGAGCTCGCCTCGCGCCTCGGCGAGCCGTTCGCTCCGAACGTGCTCGTGCTGGCCGTGGTCGGCAAGGCGTTGCCCGCCGCCCTAGCCAAGGCCGTCAAGGCTCGAGGCCGGGAGATCGACACGTCGCCTGGCTCGTCCGGCAAGGCGCGCACACAGTGGCTGAGCGAGCAACTACAGAGCGCGCCGGTTCACCTGGACCCAGCCGCGCGTCACCTCCTCGAAGGCCATCTCGGCGAGGACGTGTCGCGCCTGCATGCGCTCTTGGACGTTCTCGCTGCTGCGTACGGCGAGGGAGGGAGGGTGACTCCGGCGGAATTGGAGCCGTTTCTCGGAGAGGAGGGCGGAGCGCCGCCGTGGGAGCTAACCGACGCGCTCGACAACGGCGACGCGGCGACAGCAGTGCAAGCAGCCCGCCGTCTGCTCGGACCCGGAGGCCGCCACCCGTTCCAGCTGCTCGCCACGTTGCACAAGCACTATGGGGCGATGTTGCGTCTCGACGGGAGCGGCATAACCGACCCGGGCGAGGCCGCATCGCTGCTCGGCATGTCACCGTTCCCGGCGCGCAAGGTGCTCAGCCAGGGAGGAAGGCTCGGTTCGGAACGCATCGCCCGCGCGGTTAGCCTGGTCGCCGATGCCGACCTCGACCTTCGCGGCGTGGTGGACTGGCCGGATGAGCTCGTGATCGAGGTACTCGTGGCGCGCCTGGCCCAGCTCTCCCGCACCCGCTTGGCTGCGCCCGCTGGCGCGCGCCGCCCGGCTCGCACGCCATGACCGTGCCGGACCTCGGAGGGTATCGGCAATCGGATCTCCTCGAGCTCGCACAGGAGGTTGCCGAAGCTGCGGGAAAGCTCCTACGCGCAGGGCTGGACAAGGTCGCGGGGGGGATCCTGCTCGCCACCGGTGCCTCCTCCAAGTCGAGCCCTACCGATCTTGTCACCGAGCTCGACCGAGGCAGTGAGGCGTTGATCGTCGGTTCTTTGCTGCGTGCTCGGCCGGATGACGGCATCCTGGGTGAAGAAGGCAGCTCTCGCAAGGGTTCCACGGGCGTCACCTGGGTCATCGACCCGCTCGACGGCACCATCAACTACCTCTACGGCATCGAGGAGTTCTCGGTCTCGATCGGGGCTTCGGTGGACGGGCGAAGCATCGCGGGAGCCGTCCACAATCCGGTGAACGGTGAGATGTTCGCTGCCTGCGAGGGAGAGGGGGCAACGCTGAACGGCCGCGAGCTCCGGCTCCAGCCGTCTGGCCGGTCCCTCGCCGAGGCTCTCGTCGGCACCGGCTTCACCTACGTAGCGAAAGACCGGGCCGATCAGGCACGGATGATCCCGGTCATCCTGCCCGCAGTGCGGGACATCCGGCGTCGCGGCTCGGCAGCACTCGACATATGCGCAGTGGCGTGCGGACGCTTCGACGCCTTCTACGAGGCGTGGCTCCGGCCGTGGGACCTCGCCGCGGGCGTCGTCATCGCGCGCGAAGCAGGGGCCACGGTCACCGAGCTCGAAGGGCTGGCCGACGGGTCCGCGACCGTCGTGGTTGCAGCTCCGGGCTTGGAAGGCCCGCTCGTCGAGCTGCTCAAGGCCAGCGCCTCGAACTGAGGGTCCTGATCGGCGGAAGGCTGACGACCGCAGGGCTGCCTTCGCACGCTGGGCCGCGCCCTGCCCGACCGCAGGCTGATAGCGTCCGCGTCCAGCGTTCGGCTGACCGCGCCGGAGAAAAGGCTGCCAATGGAGTTCGAAGTCGTCGTAGAGATCCCTAAGGGCCAGCGCAACAAGTACGAGATGGACCACGTCACGGGCCGGATCTACCTCGACCGGATGCTGTTCACCTCGACTCGTTACCCGGCGGACTATGGCTTCATCGACGGGACGCTCGGGCAGGACGGCGACCCGCTCGACGCTCTGGTGCTGGTCGAGGAACCGACGTTTCCTGGCTGCGTCGTACGGTCACGAGCGATCGGCATGTTCCGGATGACCGACGAGAAAGGGCCGGACGACAAGATCATCGCGGTACCGGCCCACGATCCCCGCCTCGAGCACCTGCAGGATCTCCGCCACCTTCCGGAGTTCGACCGGCTCGAGATCCAGCACTTCTTCGAGGTCTACAAGGACCTCGAGCCTGGCAAGTCGGTCGAAGGCGCTACCTGGGCCGGACGCGAGGCGGCCGAGCTGGAGATCGAGCGGTCCCTCGAGCGCGCCGGGGAGCACGGGCAGCACTGAGCGGCGGCTGAGCTACGGACCGGGGCTCTCCCGCCTCACGATCAGACGTGCAGGTTCACATGCCAGGCGCGCTGCATGGGCTGCACGAGCGCCTTGGCGAGCAGGTCGTAGCCAGCTGGAAGGAGATGCACGCCGTCGCTGGAACGGACCTGCTCGTACGATCCGTGGACCGAGAGCCACAGGACGAAACCTCCCTTTTTGGTGGCGAGAACCTTGTCGGCCGGGTAGTACCTCACGCCCGGGTGCGAACGTGCCTCGGCAAGGAAGACCCTGTTCAGTTTCTCAGGGAAGCCTGCCGGGACAGTCGAGGAGGCCCCCATCGGCGGCAACCCGACCCACATCACATGGGCGCCTGCAGAGGTTGCCTCTTCCATGACGAGAGCGACCCGGGCCGCGTACGCCTGCCACCATGTCCTCGCGGTCATGGAGAACGACAGGTAGCGGCCGTTCCCGATCGAGAACGACTGCATGTCGTTCGCACCCAGCATGACGACCACGATCTTCGGGTGGTAATGCCTCAGGTCTGCCAAGAGAGTCCCCGGCCAGTTGTAGTAGTCGCTGCGCGCCAAGCCCGTGTCCTCGAGACCCTTTTGAACGACGCGCACGGCCAGATCGGTCGAGAAGACGTCTCCTAGGCCGAAGCCGAGGTCTTCCCCTACGGAGTCTCCGATCGAGAGCAGCGTCAGCGGGCGAGAAGCCGTCGGGGACACGAGCGCCGGAGGTCCGGGTGGCACCACTGGTGGGGGCGGCGGGGGGATGTAGTGGACCCCGGGTCCGAGATGCGGCGCGGCACCGAGGCCGAGGTAGCCCGGCGGTCGCTGCACCGGCACGGCAACGGGCGGAATTGTGGGAGTGGGAC
>PMZN01000156.1 GCA_003170375.1 Acidimicrobiaceae bacterium
CAACCAGCCGATGCCTTGGTAAAGGCGGTACCCGAGGTAGACCACCGTGCCCACCACGAGCACCTTGAAATGCCACGGTGCCTTGACGTGAGCGTCTTGCTCGCCGGCGCCCTCCTCTACCTCCAGCTCCGTCCCGCACGTCGGGCACCGATCTCCCGCAGTGCAGTCCGGCACGTCAGCGTCGGTCGGGCGCGCGTCGCTCTGTCCCACTGCGGGACCCGGCGGTCCTCCAGCAAGCTCGTCCTCCTCGACCAGCCGACCGCACTGGTGGCACCACGGCATGGTGGTGAGCCTCCGTCAGGCCTGGTCAGACGCGCGCCACGCTGCAGCGGCGGCCAGCGAGAGGTCCGTCGGGCGTCCGTCGGGCGGTGTGGCCGCCAGCACCGGCTCGGTCATCTCTGCTGGCGGACCCGGACGCGAAGATCGATCGGCGTCGGTCCGAGGTCGAAACGCTCTCGCAAGGAGCGCTCCAGGTAGCGAAGGTAGGTGGGAGGCAGACGTCGGGTGGCGAACAGCGTGATCGTCGGCGGGTCGACCGCGCCCTGCACGCCGTAGAGGATGCGAGCGCCACCAGGTGCCGGGTGAGCTGCTTGAGCGCTCCGCAACCCGTCGTTGAGGCGACCGGTCGGGATCCGACGGTGGTAGGCGTTCATCGCCTCTTGCACAGCCGGGAGGAGACGGTGCACACCGAGGCCCGTCTTGGCCGATACCCGCAGCACGGGCGCGTAGCCGAGAAACGCGAGCCGGTCGGCGACAGCCTCGCTGACCTCGAGACGGCCCTCGGTGTCGAGCAGGTCCCATTTGTTGAGCAGGATCACGACCGGGCTGCCCGAGGCGTCGATCCGCTCGGCGAGGCGCTGGTCCTGATGGGTGACGCCGTCGGTCGCATCGAGGACGAGCAAGGCGACGTCGGCACGATCGAGCGCTCGCAGCGCCCGTACTAACGAGTAGTACTCGGGCCCTTCACCGCTACGTGCCCGGCGCCGCATCCCGGCGGTGTCGATGAGCTTGACTGCTCCGTCGCCGGTCTCGATCACGGTGTCGATGGCGTCGCGCGTCGTGCCCGGTAGGTCGTGGACGACGGACCGCTCCTCACCCGAGAGCCGGTTGAACAGGGTCGACTTGCCGACATTCGGCCGGCCGACGATCGCGACGGCCGGGACACCGGGACTGGCCTCACCACGAGCCCCCCGCTCGTCACTGCCGACCTGTGCGGCCTGGGTATCAGCGGGTTCAGGCAGCTGCTTGACCACGTCGTCGAGCAGATCGCCGACGCCCCTTCCGTGCAGGGCGCTCACCATCGCAGGCTCGCCGAGCCCGAGACCTGCGAACTCCCAGGCATCGACCTCCCGCCGCTCGGAGTCGACCTTGTTCGCGACCAGGATGACTGCCCCGCCTGCGCGCCTGACCAGCTGCGCCACGACGCTGTCGTCTCCGGTCATCCCCGTGGTCGTGTCGAGCACCAACAGCACGAGGTCTGCCTCACCCAGGGCCCGTAGTGCCTGCTCGGTCACCTTGGTATCGAGCGTGTCCCCGCCCTCCACCACCCCGCCGGTGTCGACGACGAGGAACGATCGCCCGTTCCATTCGCACTCGACCTCCAGCCGGTCCCGAGTCACACCGGGTCGGGCTTCGACGATGGCGAGCTGCCTGCCCGCGATCCGGTTCACGAGCGTCGACTTGCCGACGTTCGGGCGCCCGACCACGGCGACAGTCGGCAGCCGCGGCGAGCGCTCCACGGTCATCGGCCTACCTCCAACAGTCGGCGCAGCGATGCCCCGTCCGTCGCGACGACCTCCACGGGGCGCGGAAGGTCCCCGAGTGAGGACCCGTCTATGAACCGGCCCTTCGACAAGCAGACGTCGGGCAGGAGGTATCGGCCTGCCTGCGGCTCTTCGGCCAAGGCCCGGGAGAGGTCCGCGCCGGTGATCAAACCGGCGACGGCGATGTTGCCGCCGAAGAACTCGTTGGCGACAGCCAGGACGCGGACCTCGCCGAACCCGTGGCGGTCCAAGAGCGGTCTCAGCACGAGGGAACCGTAGCCACCCGTGAGGATCGTGATCGGCGCGTCTCGCGCTGCACGAGGTGAACGGCCAGCGAGGCTCACACTGCTCGTCCGCGGCGCGCGATAGCCCTCGGCAGGTGCGCCCTCGACCCAGGCGAAGAACCCGGTCCTGGCTGGAACGCCCACACCGTCAGCCGGCTCCAAGACCCCGGCCTCGAAGGCCTGCTCGAACGCGCGCACCATCCCGACACCGTTCTCGTGCTGCGGGAAACCTTCGTACTCTCCGGGCTCGGGGAACGGCAGGCCCGCGAGCAGGTAGTACTCGTCCGATGCCCAAACGACCCGACGGCCGAGGGCGCAACGGAAGCGCTGCTGCCACTCGTCGACGGTCTCGACCGTCGCCCTCGCCTCAGTGCTCGTGTGAGCCCGCATCGTCGGCTCCTTGGAGTAGCGGCTCACGCCCAAAGGCACCACGGCCACGGTCACAAGTTCGGGAAAGCGGTCGAGGACGCCGGCAAGGGTCCCGTGCAGCACCGCTGCGTCGTTCACGCCAGGGCAGACCACGACCTGGCCGTGGACTTCGATGCCGTTGTCCAAGAGGCAGCGGAGCCACCTGAGGCTGATGGCGCCGCGTCGGTTGCGCAGCATGGCCGACCGGACGTCGGGGTCGGTGGCGTGGATGGAGACGTAAAGGGGCGACAACCGTTGGTCGACCACCCGCTCGAGGTCGACCTCGGTGAAGCGCGTGAGCGTCGTGAAATTGCCGTAGAGGAACGAGAGCCTGTAGTCGTCGTCCTTCACGTACAAGTTGCGCCGCATGCCCTTGGGCAGCTGGTAGATGAAACAGAACTCGCAGTGGTTGTCGCAAGTGCGCACGCGGTCGAAGATCGCGGCGGAGATCTCGAGCCCGAGCGGCTCACCTGCTTGCTTGACGACCGTGACCTCGAGCTCAACCCCGCCGCGGACAACCTCGAGCTCGACTATCGGCTCGTCCGCGAGCAGCTGGTACTCGATCACGTCGCGAGGCACCTGTCCGTTCATCGAGCGAAGCTCGTCGCCCGGCCAGACCCCGAAACGCTCAGCCGGCGAATGCTCGGCCACGGCCACCACCTGCGGTAGTGGCATTTCCAAAGGCTACCCTGGTCTACCGTGACATCGGCTCGAGAGCAGCNNGAGATGGCTATCAAGGCGCTCGCGTGGATGGTGCGCGTCTTCGAGCCTCCGGTCTACTGCTACCACGAGATCGTGCACAACCGCCTGGTGGTAGAGGAATTCCGGCGCCAGGGCGTCGTGTTCGTAGACGATGTCGACGAGGTCCCGCCCTCGGCGCCTGTGATGCTCTCGGCCCACGGATCTGCCCCCGAGGTCGAAGAGGCGGCGGCGGCGAGAGGGCGCATCGTGATCGATGCGTGCTGTCCTCTCGTGACCAAGGTCCACCACGAGCTCAAAGTGCGGGCCCACAAGGGCTACACGATCCTCTACATCGGTCATGCCGGTCACGAGGAAGCCATCGGCACGATGGCGGTCGCACCCGACGCCGTCCATCTCATCGAGCACGAGGACGACGTCGACCGGCTGGAGCTCGACCCGAACGCTCATGTCGCGCTGCTCGCCCAGACCACCCTCGCCCACGACGAGTGGGAGGGAGTGGTCGAGCGCGCACGCGAGCGGTACCGGGACCTCTGGATGCCCGGACGTTCCGATCTCTGCTACGCGACGACCAACCGTCAGAGCGCGGTCAAGGCAGTGGCGCCCAGGTGTGACGCGATGGTCGTGCTGGGCTCCGGCAATTCCTCGAACACCGTCGCTCTCGCAAAGGTGGCCGCAGCCGCCGGCTGTCCGAGAGTGCTCCGGGTCAACGCCCCGAGCGAGGTTCCGGACGACCTCACCGGAGTGGTCGGCGTCACCGCCGGCGCGTCAGCTCCGGACTGGCTGATCGACGATCTCCTCGACCGCCTGGCCCCGACAAGAGGCGTCGAGGTCGTGCACACGACCGACGAGGACGAGTACTTCCCTCCCCCGCCGGAGTTGCGTGATCTTCTTCGTTGCCTGGAGATCGCCGCGGGCCTCACTCTCCGCGCTCGTCCCCAGGGCTCGACGCTAACCGCAGCAGACCGCCAGGTCACCGCAGCCGATATGCTCGCCGCGGCTTCAGCTAGCCGCTCGGTGTGAACCCCCGCGCTCTGCGCCGCAGGCGACAGATCGACGAGTTGATCGATCGTGTCGCCATCGATGAGCTCCTCGCATCGCAAGGCCCGGTCGAGTTCTCCCCGGTCGCGATCGTGATCGCGGCGTACAAAGAGCGCGACAACATCGGAAAGGTGGTCGCGGGCATGCCGAGCGAGCTCTGCGGACAACCGGTCTCGTTGCTCGTCGTGGTCGACGGCGAGGACGATGGCACCGGAGCCGTGGCTCGTGAAGCCGGTCACTACGCCTGCATCGCTCCGGTCAACCGCGGCCAGGGCGCGGCCTTGCGGCTCGGCTACCGGATCGCGCGCGAGCACGGAGCCCGATTCATCGTGACATCGGATGCAGACGGCCAAACGGACCCCGATGACCTGGAGATCGTTCTCGAGCCGGTGATGTCGGACCGGGCCGACTTTGTCAACGGTTCCCGACGCCTCGGCCAAAGTCACGGCACCGACGCCGTGCGCAACACCGGAGTCATCTTTTTCGCGGCCCTGATCTCGTTCCTCACGAAAACCCCGGTGACCGATACGGCGAACCCGGTCCGAGCCTTCCGGGCGGAGCTGCCCGCCGAGCTCGTCCTCGAGGAGCCGCAGTACCAGGCCCAAGAGCTGCTGATCACGGCGATCATGCACGGATGTCGTTTCGAGGAGCGGCCCGTGACGATGAGAGCTCGGCTTGCCGGAGAATCCAAGAAGAGCGGGAACCTCCTCTACGGCCTCCGATACGGTCGCGGGCTCCTGCACACCTGGCTGAGGGAGCGCAAGCGCGGCCCTGCTCAACGGGTCGCTGCCTGAGACTCCCCAACAGACGCCGGGTCGCCGGCCGGTCCCGGCCCCGGGAGTGCGCGTGATGCCCCGGCAAGGCCGAGCGCGCCACCGCGCGAGTCGTCCGGGCGCGCCTCGCGGCCGGGCACGCCGCGCCAGCACCACGAGAGGAGCGCCACCAGCACGACGATCGCGCTCGCCGCTCCTACGAAAGGCACCCAGGGATGCAGTGCGAACAGTGCTCCCGCCCCGAGGGCCGCTACAGCGGTCGCGCCCGTCTGAGCCGTCGAACCGGCTCCTTGGGCGCGCCCTAGCTGGCGGCTCGGAACGCTGTGGGCAAGCTGGGCCGCGAGTGCCGGCCCCGCGACCGCCACCGCGACGGCCTCGGCCGCACCGAGACCCACGAGCAGCCAGACCGAATGAAGGAAGGGATAGGTCGCCGCAAAGGCGGCCGACATGAGCGTTGACGTCGCCGCCAGGTAGCGACGGTCGAAGTGATCTACCAGCCAGCCTCCGGGGACCGACATCGCAGCAAAGGGCAATGCGAACAAAGTCCACGACAGGCCGATCTGCCATCCTGTGGCACCTCGCAAGTGCAAGAGAAGGCTCCAGCAGACCTCGTACACACCGATGACGAGCCCCGCGCCGGCGTAGCCGAGGATCACGCCGAGCACGCCACGGTCACGCCACAGCACGACTCGCGACGCGGACAGGTGCGGGTGCCGCGACCCAGTCCTTGGCACTGCGAGCATCACGGGCACACAGGCCAGCAGCGACGCCACCGCCGCAGCCACGAACAGCCAGCGCATTCCCGAGATGCCCACCAAGCCGCCGATGAACGGCCCGATCGCGAGCCCCACCGTCCGGGACCCGAAGAGCGTGCCGTAGGCGCGGCCCTGCTGAGACGGGGACACGACCTCGCCCACCGTGGCGTTGTTCGCGACGTCGACGACTCCGGCACCCGCACCCTGCAGGCCCCGGACGAAGAGCGCGGCAATCGGCGTGCCGATAAGGGCGAAGGCGGCGCTCGCAACAGCGAAGGTCAAAAGGCCGGCCAACTGGACGGGCCTGCGCCCGATCCGGTCCGACAGGCGACCGATCGGGTACTGCACGAGGATGGCAGCCAAGAAAAAGGCCGCCATCACGACTCCGACAAGGGCAACCGGGGCGCCCAGCTTGCGAAGGTAGAGCGGGAGGAGCGGCATCATGCAGCCGGCCCCGGTCCACTCGACGAAGGTCGAGAGTGACAACGCGACGATCACGCGTCTGGGGCTGTGAACCTGGTGGGCCTCGCTGCACGCGGGTGAGGCGATGCTCAAGATGGGTTCCTCTTNNTGCGGTGCCAACGCCGAGCCGAGATGAGCGAGAAGCTCGTCACGCACCGAGGAACGCAGGTCCTCGTCCAGCGGCGCGAGGCTGAGAAGCTCTGTGAACCACAGTCCGTCGGCCGCAAGCCGGATGAGGCTCGCGCTCGCCGGCGCGATGCCGTCGGCCACCAGGGCACGCTGCCAGGCCGCGAAGCGCTCCCGTAGCGGCTCCAACAGCTCGGTGTCTGCCGCCACGCCGGCGATCACCGCTGCTCCAAGGCGCAGTTCCCGGTTCCCCGCGGCGTCGCTCGATGGCCCGAAGCTCGCCTCGAGATATGCCCTCGTGAAAGCTCCGGGCAGGCCTGAACCGGCACCTTCGCGCTCGAGATCCTCGTCGAAGCGCGAGCTGAGGCGTTCCACCATGGCCGCGACGAGCGCGGCACGCGTACCGAAGTGATAAAGGATCCCGCCTTTGCTGATGCCGGCCTCGTGCGCGGCGGCTTCGAGTGTGAGGTGGGCGACGCCGTCGCGAAGGACAACCTCCTCTGCGCCGAACAGGATCCGTTCGCGCGTGTCTTCCGCTCGCGTCATCTAATGACTATACCGTCCAGACGGTACAGCCGACACCCGAGAGCACGCCGTGGGCGGCCTCAGCGCTCGGCGAAGACCGACTCCTGGAACCACTGCCAGGTCTCGCGGATCCCTTCCTCTCGGCTGATACTGGGCTCGAAGCCGAGGAGCTCCTTCGCAAGGTCGTAAGAGGCGAAATTGCGCTCGACCTCGCCCACGCGCTTCGGCCGGTACTCGATCGGATGATCCGGCACGCCGGCGGCCGAACGGCACAAGTCGGCCAGCAGCTGCACAGTGGTCTCGACACCGGACGCGATATGCAACACAGTGCCGCCAGGGACCTCGCTTCCAAGTGCGAGCTCCAGAGCGCGACAGATGTCGTCGACATGGGTGTAGTCGCGCGACGCGGAGCCGTCACCGTAGATGACGATCGGCTCGCCACCGTTGATCGCCCGGAAGAAAGTCGTTACGGCACCCCTCTTGCGGGCGCTCCATGGCCCGTAGGCGTTGGCGAAACGCAGGGCGATCGTCCGAAGGCCGTAGGCCTTTGCAAAGGCGTGCGCGTAGCCCTCACCGGCCAGCTTGCTGGCCCCGTACGGCGAGATCGGCTTGGGAAGCGAGCGCTCGTTGACAGGTGGTATCGCGTCGCCGATGAGCGCTCCGCCCGTAGACGCCAGCACGGTGCGCCCTACGCCGGCCCGCCGAACGGCATCGAGGACCTGGAAGGTGCCGAAGACGTTCACGTTGAAATTCGTCGCGGGGTCCGCGACCGACATCACGACCGAGCCCGCCGCCGCAAGATGCACAACCGATTCGATCCCGCCGAGCGCTTCGTCCATGGTCTTGGCATCGCGGACGTCACCTTCGACCAGCTCGGCGTCGACGCCTTCCAGGTGCGAGGCATCACCCGTCGTGAGATTGTCGAGCACACGCACCGCGTGCCCGCTTTCCACAAGTCGTCTGACCAGTGTCGCTCCCACGAACCCGGCGCCGCCGGTCACGAGAACACGTCGTGTCTCAGCCATTCTCGACCACGTCGGGAAGTTAGCAGGCGCCCAGCCCGATGCCGGAACTGCGACCATGCGCGGCTGTACAGGCTCGCTTTCGGCCCGACGACAGGCCGGCTAACGCCGGAGGCTGGCCTCGGCCGCGTCGAAGGCTTGCTGGATCGCGGCGCGCACGCGTAGTGAATGTTCGGTCGTCGCCTCGCGCCCGACACGAGCCCGCCTGCGCGATATCCCCGGGTCCGGCGTCTCGCCCGTCTGTTCCAGCCTGCCCGTGTCGGCCGGGCCGGGCGCGGGGATCGGCGGCCCGATCACCACGTTCACCCGCCTCGGGCGAGGGAACGACGATCCGCGCGGCATGGCGCGTTCGGACCCGCCGATGCCGATGGGAACGACCGGGACACCAGCGCGCAAGGCTATATACGCCACTCCGTCCTTGAGCTCTTGTACCTCCGGCCCCGATCGCCGCGTGCCTTCGGGGAACATGACGAGAGGCTCCCCGCCCATGAGGACAGCCTGACATCGCAGCAGCGCCTCGCGGTCTGCCCCGGACCGATTCACGGGGAACGCTCCGCACGCCAGGAGGAGGCGACCGATCAACTTCGACTTCCAGACCTCCTCTTTCACGATGTAGCGGAGTCGTTGCCGCCTTGTGATCCGGGCGACGATGAGCCAGTCGACATAGGAGCGGTGCACTGGCGCCACGATGAAGGCGCCCCCGGCCGGCAGGTTCTCCCGACCCGTCACCGTTCCGGGGAAGTACAGCCGGGAGACACCGACGGCTATGAAGCGGCAGATCCGGTAGACGATGAGGTCGAATCGCGACGCAGGCGCCACCGCTGCACCAGATGCGGTCATAGCTGGGAGATCACCTCCTCCACGACAGAGTCGATGCTGCGTCCCGTCGAGTCCAGCACGATCGCGCCCGGCGGAGCGACGAGGGGGGACGCCGCCCGGGTCGAGTCAAGCTCGTCGCGGCGCCGGATCGACTCGGCCGTCACGGCGAGCGTGTCCGGGCCGGCCATGTCCTCCGCCGCGCGTCGCCAAGCGCGCTCGGCCGAGTCGGCGGTGAGGAAGATCTTCACGTCCGCGTCGGGAAGCACGACGCTGCCGATGTCGCGGCCTTCGACGACTCCCCCACCGTTGGCTGCCACCCAGGCCCGCTGGCGACTCACGAGCTCCTCGCGCACCTCCGGATGGGCCGCGACGATCGATACCGCGGCGGTGACCGGAGGCGTGCGGATCTGCTCGGTCACGTCCGCGCCATTGAGCACGACGCGCTCGCCGACGCTCAGGTTCATGGATCGCGCGATCGCCGCACAGCCCTCGGCGTCGGCCGGCTCGACACCCCGCTCGATCGCCTCGAGCGTCACGGCGCGATACATGGCGCCCGTGTCGAGGCGCTCGAGGCCGAGCCGCCGAGCCACCTCGTTCGCCACAGTCGACTTTCCGGCGCCCGCGGGGCCGTCGATCGCGATGACCGGTCGGCGGCCGCCGGCCCGGCTCAGCCCGAAGCCGTGCTCGCCGAGCGAGTGTCGAACACGCTCCGCCGCGTCCGCGGCCACGGTGAGGATGAGCACGCCGCGCGGCCGGTACTGGGAATGGACGATCTCCAGATCCTCGATGTTGACCCCGAGCTCCCCCGCGATAGTGGTGACCTGGGCGAGCACGCCCGGGCGGTCGGGTATGACCACGTGCAACTCGGTCACCGAGCTCGGTCGGCTTGCGCGCGGTGGGAGGTTTCGCCGGGCGAGCTGGGCGCGATCGAGGAGGGTGACAAGACTCGGACGATCTTCCTCGGCGACGATGCGGCGAACTTCGTTCAGCCTGGCGATGAGGTCGTCGAGGACCGGGAGGATGGCTGGCGCGTTGTCCCGGCAGATGTCCGGCCAGATCGCAGGCGACCCGGCCGCGATCCGCGTCATGTCCCTGAAGCCTCCGGCAGCGAGACGCAGCAGCGCAGTGTGGGCGTCGGTCGCTTCGGTGGCAAGCCCCATGAGGGTCGCGGCGGTCAGGTGCGGCACATGGGAGACCACAGCCACGAGGTCGTCGTGTCGGTCGGGCGCGAGCGCCACCAGGTCGGCGCCGAGGCTCGCTATGACAGATTGGATCTTGGAGAAGGCCTTTGGGTCGGTGGACGATGTGGGCGTGAGGACCCAGGTCGAACCGGCGAACAGCTCCGGGTCAGCGCCATCGGGGCCCTCCTGCTCCGATCCGGCCATCGGATGTCCGCCGACAAAGCGCGGGTGCGAGATCTCCGAGACGATCGGCCCCTTTACACCGCCGACATCGGTGACCACGAGCTCGCCCGATTGATCCCCAAGGAGCAGGGCGTTCACCTCGGCGGCGATGGCCGCCACCGGTGTCGCCACGAAAGCGACGGCCGCAAAATGGTCCACACCGAGCTCGTCGACGGCACCCAGCTCGCGGGCGCGCCGCGCCCGGGACTCATCGAGATCGTGGCCGGTCACCCACCACCCTTGGGCTCGCAGTGCGAGAGCGATCGATGTCCCCACCAGCCCGAGGCCAATCACCTGCGCGCGTTGCGAGGCGGCCGTCGTACCCATGCCGGCGGCCTCAGCCGGGGAGGTCATCGCGTAGTCCGCGTGCACCTTCGAGATAGACGTGGTGCAGCGCTTCTCGGGTGTGCTCGGTGTAGAAGTGCATCAGGACCCGGATGCAGCGCGGCATGGCGCCTGTTATGTCGAGCTCGCTGGCACAGATCAGCGGTACGTCGCCGAGCCCGAGAGAGCGCGCCGCGGTTGCCGGGAACATCGAGGTGACGTCCTCGGTCGCCGTGAACAGGATGCTGACGAGGTCGTCGTGACCGATTCCGTTTCGCTCCAGCATGGAGCCGACGAGAGCGCGCACCCGGTCGTTGACCTGACCGGCGGTGTCCTCATCGAGGGTTGTCGCGCCGCGGAGAGCCCGCAAGACCGCTGCCATTGGCGGGGAGCCTACCTACCGTTTGGACGGCGAGCGAAGGGCGGCCTCGGCGAGCGACCGCACCTCGGAGGCCTCGAGCTGCCTCCAGGCGCCCGGTCGCAGCGAACGGTCGGTGATCGGCCCGATCCTGGT
>PMZN01000097.1:0-6829 GCA_003170375.1 Acidimicrobiaceae bacterium
GAGGGTCATCCCGACAAGATGGCGGATCAGATCTCCGACGCCATCCTCGACGCGATCCTGGAGGAGGATTCCCAAGGTCGCGTCGCTTGCGAGACCCTGCTCACGACAGGGCTCGTGGTCGTGGCCGGCGAGATCTCGACAAGCGCCTATGTCGACATCCCCCGCCTCGTACGGCGGACGATCTGTGAGATCGGCTATGACCGTGAGGAGCTCTGTTTCGACGGGAACTCCTGCGGCGTGCTGGTCTCCATCGACGAGCAGTCGCCGGACATCGACCAGGGAGTGTCGGCTGCCCTCGAGGTGCGCACAGGTGTTGCCGGTGAGGACGTGCTCAATGCCCAGGGAGCTGGCGACCAGGGGATGGTGTTCGGGTACGCGTGCGACGAGACCCCCGATCTCATGCCCCTTCCGATCTGGTTGGCGCACCGCCTCGCACGTCGACTCGCCGATGTGCGCAAGGCTTGGACGATTCCCTATCTGGGCCCCGACGGCAAGACCCAGGTGAGCGTGCGCTACGAAGACGGCCGACCCGTCGAGCTCACGACCGTGCTCATCTCCACCCAGCACACAAAGGACGCCGATCTCGAGAAGTTGGCCGCCGACCTGGTGCAGCACGTCATCACACCGCTGCTCCCGAGCGGGATAGAGACTGCCGGGTACCGCTTGCTGGCTAACCCGACCGGGCGTTTCGAGCTGGGCGGCCCGCGGGCCGACACAGGCCTCACAGGACGCAAGATCATCGTCGACACTTACGGCGGATGGGCCCGGCACGGTGGCGGCGCGTTCTCGGGCAAGGACCCTTCGAAGGTGGACCGCTCGGGTGCCTACGCGGCTCGCTGGGTGGCAAAGCACGTGGTTGCGTCCGGCGCCGCGGCCCGCTGCGAGATCCAGGTCGCCTATGCGATCGGGGTTGCTCATCCGATCTCGGTGATGATCGACACCTTCGGCACGGAGACAGTCGCGCCCGATCACATCGCGAAGGCCGTCGACGAGCTCTTCGACCTCCGCCCGGCTGCGATCGTGCGGGACCTCGACCTGCGCCGGCCCATCTACCGTCAAGTCGCGGCCTACGGCCACTTCGGGCGGCCGCCCGCGGAGGCCCCCTGGGAGGCGACGCCGCGTATCGACGACCTACGCGCCACCCTCGGCCTCTAGCCGGGTGCGCGGGCCTGACGCTCACGTCCCGCCCGTTACCTGCCCTCAGCCCGCCCTGGGCGAACTTCCGGCCTCCGCGCATGCGCTGTGCCCGGCGCGGCGTCTCGGCGGGCGATGAACATGATCGTTGAAGTCCTGCCCGACGTGAGCGGGATCGACCGCACATTTGCATACGACGTACCCGAAGAGCTCGCCGGCACCGTCAAGGTCGGCTGCATCGTTCGCGTGGTTCTCCACGGAAGGCGAGTCCGGGGATGGGTGGTCGCCGAAGTGACCGTCCCGCCGCCTGAGATCGATCTCCGCCCGGTGAGCGAGCTCGTGTCGCTCGGGCCCCCGCCGGCCATCGTCGATCTCGGCCGATGGGCGGCGTGGCGGTACTCGGGCCGCTTGCGACCGTTGCTGGTTGCGGCGTCGCCCCCGCGTCTGGTCCGCGCGTTGCCGCCAGCCTTGTCGCGCCGGGCGCGTCCGAGAGGGACGACCGAGTGGCTCGGCGGAGACGCCACCTGGAACGGCACCCTCGAGCGAGAGATAGCCGCAGCCACGGTGCAGGCGCTTTCGTCGAGCTCCTCGGTCCTGAGGCTTCCACCGGCGGCGCCGAGGCTCGCGGCCGTCGAGGCGGCCGTCGAGGCGACCGATGGCAGGGACGGTGACGTGCTTGTCCTGGCCGCTTCGCGAGCTGACGCCGTGACCCTTGCGGATCGCCTCGAACGGGCCGGTCATGCGGTTGCACTTCAACCCGAGGCCTGGGCGGAGGCGGCGTCGGGAGGACGGATCGTCGTCGGCGCGCGCTCTGCGGTGCTCTCACCAGTCGCCCGCCTTCGCGCCGTTATCGTCCTCGACGCACACGCAGACTCCTACCAGGAAGAGCGCGTTCCCACTTGGGAGGCCGCGGTGCTCGCGGGCGAGCGGGCCCGGCGCGCGGGCGTCCCGTGCCTCTTGGTGAGCGCCTGCCCGACGCTCGACCTACTGGCCGGCCGGCGACTCGTCACCTTGTCCCGTGACGCCGAGCGCTCCGGGTGGGCACCGATCGAGCTGATCGACGCCCGGGACGAGGACCCGCATGCGGGCGGATACCCCACCCGGTTGGCGACCTTGATTCGAGCCGCAGTCGGCACAGAGCCGGACCGACCCGTCCTCGCGGTGCTCAACCGGAAGGGTCGCGCCCGTCTCCTCGCCTGCGGGCGCTGCCGAAGCCTGCTCCGCTGCGATGACTGCGGCACAGCTCTCGTTCAGCTCGAACGGCCCGCCCAAGGCGAGTTGCCCCTGCTGCATTGCCCCAGGTGCGCGTCCTCGGTCCCGGCGGTGTGCGCCTCTTGTGGGCCGACGCGGCCACGGATCGTTCGGCCCGGCGTCGCCCGGGTCCGCGACGACCTTGCCGCTCTCACCGGTCTGGAGGTGGCGGAGATCGGTCGCACCGGCGCCGGGCCCGGCGGGGGCCTTCCCGACGCGCCAGTGCTCGTCGGGACCGAGGCGGTGCTGCACCGGGCGACGTCGGCTTCGTTGGTCGTGTTCTTGGACTTCGACCATGAACTGCTCGCGCCCCGCTATCGGGCCGGCGAGCAGGCGCTGGCTCTGCTCGCTCTCGCCTCACGGGTTGTCGGTGGCCGGCGAAGGCAAGGGCGCGTGGTGGTCAGGACGCGGCTGCCGGATCACGAGGTCCTCGCCGCTGCCCTTCACGCCGACCCCGGCCGGCTCGTCACCGCCGAGGAGCCTCGCCGGGCACTGCTCCGGCTTCCCCCCACGACCGCACTCGCGCTGGTGAGCGGGGACGGGGCCGATGAGTTCGTCACGCGGTTGGAGTGCGCGGACCGGACCGTCGAAGTGGGGGGCTCGGCCGCAGGCCACTTCCTCATCCGGGCCCCGGGATCCGACGCGCTCGCCGACGCTCTCGCGTCGGCCGGCCAGCCCACCCCTGGTACCCGCATCGAGGTCGGCCCTCGCCAGGTGTGAGCCGTCGGGGGTGGTGTAGCCGGGCGAACGACCTGCTATCGTGATCAGCGCCGGCTCAGGTCGGCACGGAATGGCGCGTGCGCCAGGCCGATATTGTTACCCTTCCTTTTCCTCGCCGGGTCGGCGTGGCCGGCCGGTACAGCAAGAAAGCACGCCACTCACGCATGCCCGACAAGATGGCCACGATCACCGAGCACCGGCTTCACGAGACCGACACCGGCTCACCAGAGGTGCAGGTGGCGCTCCTCACTGGACGCATCAATCACCTTACTGAGCACCTCAAGATCCACCGGGGAGATCACCACACCCGGCGGGGACTGATGAAGCTGATCGGCCGACGGCGCCGCCTTCTCGACTACGTGAAGGACAACGATGTCGAGCGATACCGGTCGCTGATCTCCCGGCTCGGGATCCGGCGCTAGGAAGCCAGTTACCCCCCGGGGTGGCGACGCCGTTCCGGGTCGACATAGGGCGGCAGTCGGAGCCATCTTCACCGGCGTAAGTCGCCCGTAAGAAGACAAGCGGTGCCGCACGGTGCCAGCTGCCAGTCGCCGATTACCGGGTCCGGTTCCACGAGGACCGCTCCGGTGCACGCCGACTGGGAACTGGCAAGCGTGGCGCCCCAATCACATAGGAGTGTCATGGCTGATGCCATCACCGTGTCGGGCCCCATCAGTGGGACCGACCGGACCCTGTCCTTCCAGACCGGCAAACTCGCCGGTCAGGCGGATGGTGCCGTTGTCGCCCGGATCGGCGACACTGTCGTGCTCGCAACCGCGACGGCTGCTCGAAAAGTGCGCGAGGGTACCGACTTCTTCCCTCTCACAGTTGACATCGAAGAGCGGATGTACGCCGCCGGCAAGATCCCGGGGTCGTTCTTCCGGCGAGAGGGCAGGGCGACCGACCAGGCGATCCTGACATGCCGCCTCATCGACCGACCGTTGCGGCCATCGTTCCCGGAGGGCTTCCGCAACGAAGTCCACGTCGTGGGCACGATCATCGGTGCTGACCTGTTGAACCCGCACGACGTGCTGGCCATCAACGCTTCGTCGGCGGCCCTCATGATCTCAGGCATTCCCTTTGAGGGACCGATCGGCGCCGTGCGCATCGCGTACTCGACAGACGGCTCGTGGCTCCCGCATGCCACCTACCAAGAGGGCGATTCCTCCACCTTCGAGCTCGTCGTGGCCGGGAGGGCGCTCAGCGAGGAGCCGGGTGCCGACGTGGCCATCGTCATGGTGGAGGCCGGGGGCACCGAGAAGGCGTTCGAGTTCTTCGAGCAAGGTGCGCCTCGGGTGACCGAGGACGTCATCGCAAACGGCCTCGAGGTCGCCAAGACCTGGATCCGAGAGTCGATCGAGCTCCAGCGAGAGCTGGTCCGCAAGGCCGGATCGAAGGACACCATCGACTTCGTGCTGTTCGTCGACTACGGCGAGGACGTCTACGAGCGTGTCACCGCCGCCGGAGCCGATCGTCTGGAGACGGCGAACGCGATCACGACCAAGACCGAGCGCAATGGCGCACTCGATGCGGCAACCGATGAGATCGTCGCCGAGCTCGCCCTCGAGTTCCCCGAACGCGAGCGGGAGATCCGTTCAGCCGCGCGCGCCTACACGAAGAAGATCGTCCGCAAGCGGATCGTCTCCGAAGGCATCCGCATCGACGGGCGCGGCCCGGCCGACATAAGGCCACTTTCAGCCGAGGTCGGACTTCTCCCGACTGCGCACGGCTCGGCGCTGTTCGAGCGCGGCGACACCCAGGTGCTCAATGTCTGCACGCTTGGCATGCCCCGGATGAACCAGCTGTTGGACACCATCGGCATCGACGAGTCGAAGCGGTACATGCACCACTACAACTTCCCGCCGTTCTCGACGGGCGAGACCGGATTCATGCGCGGCCCGAAGCGCCGCGAGATCGGGCACGGCCTTCTCGCCGAGCGGGCACTGTTGCCGGTCATACCGCCGGAGAGCGAATTCCCCTACGTGCTCCGTCTCGTCTCGGACGTGCTCTCCTCGAACGGGTCGACTTCGATGGCGTCGGTCTGTGGATCCTCGCTCTCGCTCATGGACGCGGGAGTGCCGATCAAGGCGCCGGTCGCAGGCATCGCAATGGGGCTCGTCTTCGCCGAGGGCAAGTACACGACTCTGACCGACATCCTTGGTGCCGAGGACGCATTCGGCGACATGGACTTCAAGGTCGCCGGCACCGCCGAGGTCGTGACGGCGCTGCAGCTCGACACGAAGATCGCCGGTCTGCCGGCCGACGTACTGGCACAGGCCCTGAGCCAAGCGCGTGAGGCGAGGCTCAAGATCCTCGACGTCATGCTGGCGGCGATTTCGGCTCCTCGGGCCGAGGTCGGAGAGAACGCGCCGAAGATAGTGAGCTTCGAGGTCCCGGTCGACAAGATCGGTGAGATCATCGGCCCGAAGGGCAAGGTCATCAACGCCATCCAGCAGGAGACCGGCGCGGACGTGAACGTCGACGACGACGGCACGGTGGGCACGGTCACCATCGGCGCCAAGCAGCGCTCGGTGGTCGACGAAGCCCGCCGCCGCATCGAGCTGATCCTCGACCCGCCGACACCGGAGGTTGGAGCCGTGTACAGCGGCAAGGTTGTCAACATCACCAAGTTCGGGGCGTTCATCAACATCCTCCCCGGTCGGGACGGCCTGGTTCACATCTCGAGGCTCGGCCAGGGCAAGAGGGTCGAGCGTGTGGAGGACGTCGTCACTCTCGGCCAGGAGGTCGAAGTCCGCGTCGACGAGATCGATCCCCAGGGCAAAGTGTCGCTGTCGCTCGCGGGCGAGCCGGCTTCGGGTGATGCCGGCGGAGCAACCTCGGGCGAAGGCCGCTCGGAGACCGGCAACGGTGGTGCCAGGCGCGGTAGCGGCGGCGCAGGAGCTGCGTCGAGCGCCGGAGGTGGCAGCCGCGGCGCCGACGAGACAGGCGGCCCCCCCCGCCGTGCCTCGTTCGAAGACGCCTTCGAGACCGAGCTCCAGTCGGCGTTCGGCAATCTCGGTCCTGCCGATCTTGCCGGCGGGTCGCCGCCCGGCGGAGCAAGACGCGGGTCGGAAGGCGGAGGCGGTGCACGGCGCGGTCCTGGCGGCGGCTCGGGTACAGCCCGCCGGCGCCCGAGGAGCGGCGGGCGCTGAGCTGACTCGCGTGGGCATCTTCGCAGAGGGGACCCTCTGCTCGTGATCACGACCACGACACTCGAGAGCGGCATCCGGCTCGTGAGCGAGACGATGCCGGAGGTCGCTTCACTGTGCGTCGGCGTCTGGGTCGGGACCGGCTCGCGCGACGAGACGCCCGAGCAGTCGGGGATCTCGCACTTTCTCGAGCACCTCCTCTTCAAGGGAACGCCTGAACGGACCGCACGCGAGATCGCCGAGGAGGTCGACGCGGTAGGCGGCGACATGAACGCCTACACGACCAAGGAGTACACGACCTTCTACGTGCGGGCGCTCGCCGAGCATGTCGAGCTCGGGCTGGACATACTCTGCGACATCCTTTGCCGGCCCGCGTTGCGGCCCGAAGAGGTCGATGCGGAGCGCCAGGTGATCCTCGAAGAGGTTCTCATGCATCGTGACGAGCCCATGGACGTGGTCCAGGAGCAGTTCGCCAACGCGATGTTCCCGAACCACCCTCTCGGGCGCGAGGTTCTCGGCGAACCGGAGGTCATCCGCAAAGTAACAGTGCCGGCGATCCGGTCGTTCTTCGATGA
>PMZN01000097.1:6847-17073 GCA_003170375.1 Acidimicrobiaceae bacterium
GAGACCGAACAGGCGCAGCTCGTCCTCGGGGTCAGAGCGCCGGACCGGCATTCGGCCGACCGCTTTGCCCTGGCCGTGCTCAACCACATTCTCGGAGGAGGCCTGTCCAGCAGGCTGTTCCAGGAGATCCGAGAAGCGCGAGGGCTCGCGTACTCGATCGGGTCCGATCGCAGCGCCTACGACGACGCCGGGACCCTTGCTGTCTCGGTCGGCACCGCGCCCGGGCATGCCCATGAGGTGCTCGACCTGCTTCACGCTGAGCTCGACCGCCTCGGCGCCGAAGGGATCACCCCGCGAGAGCTCGAGGTGGCGAAGGGCCATCTCCGTGCCGACCTGCTCCTTTCGCTCGAGGACTCCGGCTCGCGCATGTCGAGGATCGGCTCCGGCCTGCTGTTGTTCGGCTCCGTGCTCACCACAGAGGAGTTGCTCGGGCGCATCGCGGCAGTCACGGCGGACCAGGTGCGGACCGTTGCCGAGCGTGTGCTGACCGGCCCCAGAACGCTCGCGGTCGTCGGGCCCTTCGTGGGGTCGGACTTCTCCTGACGCGCTGGTGCCGGCCAGCGGGGCCCGGCCGGCCTGGCCCGCCCGGCGATCGGGGCNNCGATCGGGGCTGGCCCGCCCGGCTTGGCTCGCCCAGGCTTTCAGGCCGTCAGGCCATCTCTCGGCTCGAGACCATGAGGATGTTTCGGGCAACGGGTACCGTGATGGGATGTTGCGCGTTGGAGTATTCGGAGCCGCTGGGCACATGGGAGCGGCAATCTGCGCGGCGGTGCTCGGCACCACCGATCTCGAGCTCGTCGTGGCCGTCGACCCCGCTGCGGCGGGCCGACCCCTCGACGAAGTCGCAGCCTTGCACGGCAGTGGGCTCGAGATCGCCCCCTCGCCCGCAGCCGCGAGCGAGGCCGGGGCCGAGGTGATGGTGGACTTCACCGTCGCCGCAGCGGCGCGTGACAATCTCCGATGGTGCGCCGATCACGGGGTTCACGTCGTCTGTGGGACGACCGGCTTCGACGAGGCCGATCTCGAGGCCCTGCGGACCCGGTTCTCAGGGGATGCGCACGCGATCGTGGCCGCGAACTTCTCGATCGGCGCGGCACTGATGATGCGCTGCGCAGAGGTTTGCGCCCCGTGGGTCGGTGGCGCGGAGGTTGTCGAGCTTCATCACGACCACAAGCGGGATGCACCCTCAGGGACGTCGCTCGAGACGATCCGCCGGATGCAGGGCGCACGTGACGCGGCGGGTGTGGGCGATTGGGCCCCCGATCCGACCGAGAACGAGCTCGTTCCCGGAGCACGAGGAGGACGAGCCCCAGGAGGCGTGCACGTGCACTCGGTGCGGCTGCCCGGGTTCGTCGCGCACCAGGAGGTGATCTTCGGTTTGCAAGGCGAGACGCTTTCGGTGAGGCACGACTCCTTGGACCGGGCGAGCTTCATGCCCGGCGTGCTCCTGGCGGTGCGCCGGGTCGCCGACCTGGAGGGGCTGACCATCGGGCTCGGGGATCTGCTCGGACTTTGAGGGTTCGTTGCCCCGGGGATCGACAGCAGCCTCTCGGCCACCGGCTCCGGCGAAGTTGGGAATTGGACCGGTTCCGAACCCGCATGCTGCTAACTTTCGATCCGTGACAAGGCCGCGACCATGGTGACGGCGGCCAGACGCGCCGGACGGTTCGGCGCAGTGGTGACCGCCATGGCGACCCCGTTCGATGCCGACGGGCGGCTTGACATCGGCGGGGCGGTGACTCTCGCCCGCTATCTGGTCGACAACGGGAGTGACGGGCTCCTCGTGACCGGCACCACCGGCGAAGGGCCGACCCTGAGCGACTCGGAGCGCACACAGCTCTGGGCGGCCGTGGCGCGCGGGGTCACGGTGCCGGTGATCGCCGGCTCGGGGACCAACGACACGGCCCACTCCGTCGAGCTCACGCGGGTGGCTACCGAGGCCGGCGCGGCCGGGATTCTCGCCGTCACGCCTTACTACAACCGCCCGTCCCAAGGCGGAATCGCCGCCCACTTCGCCGCCGTCGCCGCCGCGACGTCGCTCCCGGTCCTCGTCTACGACATCCCGGTGCGCACCGGCCGCAAGGTTGCCCTCGACACGATGTTGCAGCTCGTCCATGATTTTCCGAACATCGTCGGCGTGAAGGACGCGTGTGCTGACCCGGCCGGTGCCGCGAGGCTCATGGCCAGGGCTGGAGCAGGGTTCGACTGCTACAGCGGCGACGACTCGCTGACCCTTCCACTGCTCGCGGTGGGCGCGGTCGGTGTCGTGAGCGTGGCGTCGCACTGGGTCGGCAAGGAACTGGGGGAGATGGTCAGGCTCTACCTGGAAGGTGACGTCGAAGGCGCTCGGGAGCTGAACGCGGCCTTGATCGACGCGGTCTCGTTCCAGTCCAGCGACGAAGCGCCGAACCCGCTGCCGGCCAAGGCCGTGCTCCGCGCACAGGGACTTCCGGCAGGCGAGTGCCGCCTTCCGATGGGGCCTGCCCCGGACTGGCTCGAGCCCAAGGCGGGCTCCATGCTGGCCAACTTGGACTTGTGGCGCTCGAGCCGCCCAGCTCGGGCCGGGGTGACGAGCGCGAATGCCTGAAGCGGTCCGAATCTCCTTCCTGGGCGGGCTGGGAGAGATCGGTCGCAACTGCGCGGTCGTCGAGCAGGCAGGCCGCCTTGTCGTTCTCGACTGCGGGGTGATGTTCCCCAATCCGGAAATGCCCGGCGTCGACCTGGTGCTGCCAGATTTCACCTTCCTCCGCGAGCGCGCGGACGACGTCGACGGGATCGTGCTCACCCACGGGCACGAGGACCATGTCGGGGCGCTTGCGTACCTCATGCGCGACGTCGACGCGCCGATCTACGGCTCGGGCCTGACCCTCGGGTTCGCTCGCAACCGGCTTGACGAGGCGGGGCTCGGTCAGAAGGCACCGTTGGTGGAGGTGCGCGACGGCGAGCGGCGCAAGATCGGCCCGTTCGAGGTGGAGTTCATCCCGGTGACGCACTCGGTGCCGAGTGGCTTCGCCGTTGCCTTCCACACCGCGCAGGGCGTTGTGCTCCACAGCGGTGACTTCAAGCTGGATCTGACACCGGTGGACGGGCGCAGGACGGATCTCGCCCGGATCGGGCAGATCGCCGCCACCGAAGGTATCCGCCTCCTGCTCGCGGACTCGACGAACGCGGAGCTGCCGGGCTACACGGGCAGCGAGAGCGCTGTCGGCGAGTCACTCCGCAGGATCTTCCTCGCGCAACGGGGCCGTCGAATCGTGGTGGCCTGTTTCGCGAGCCACGTGCACCGCATCCAGCAGCTGGCCGACGCCGCGATCGCGAGCGGCCGCAAGGTGGCGCTTCTCGGCCGCTCGATGCTGAAGAACGTCGGCATCGCCCGCGATCTCGGAATGCTGACGATCCCGGATCGTTGCTTCGCCGACATCGAGACGATAGGCGACCACAACCCAGGCGAGATCTGCGTCATCTCGACAGGTTCCCAGGGCGAGCCGATGTCCGCGCTGGCTCAGATGGCATCGGGCGAGAGCCGGTGGCTGCACATCGAGGAAGGCGACGTCGTAGTTCTCAGCTCGCACGCGATCCCCGGCAACGAGTGGGCGGTCGCGAAGGTGATGGACGGTCTGGCGCGCCGGGGCGCGGAGGTGATCCATGCCGGCGTCGCTCACGTGCACGAGAGCGGTCACGCCCGCCAGGGCGAGCTGGCCACCCTGCTCTCGATCGCGCGGCCGCGCAGCTTCGTGCCCGTGCACGGCGAGTACCGCATGCTGGTACGCCACTCCCGTCTCGCGATCGAGATGGGTGTCGCGCCCGACGAGGTCCTCATCTGCGAGGACGGCGATGTCGTGCAGCTCGGCGACGAGGGGATCGACTTCGCGGGAGAGGTGTCTGCTGCACACGTCTTCGTCGACGGAATCGTCGGCGACGTGGGCGTCGGGGTGTTGCGCGACCGCCGTGTGCTCGCAGAAGAAGGTGTCGTTGTCGCCGTTGTCACCGTCGACGGCCGCAGCGGAGAGCTGGTTGGCATCCCGGAGATCGTCAGCCGTGGCTTTCTCGACGAGCCCGGCGCCGAGTCGGTCGTCGAAGAGTTGCGCTCCGCGTTGGTGAAGGCGATCGAGGTCTCCGTAGGCGAGGGTGGGCAGGACCCGGACGCTCTCCGCCGGGTGGTCCGCCGGACGGTCGGACGCATCGTGAGCGATCGCACACGGCGCAGGCCGATGATCGTTCCGCTTGTCATCGAGGCCTGAGCAGGGACTTCCCTTACCAGACGGTTCCGGGATCACTGTCACCGGGAGTGGCTGGTGTTAGCGTTGTGCTCATCGTGGCAGTGTCTCGTCGTATCATCTCCGGCCAATCCGGTGCCTCCCGCGATGCTCCGACCAGGCGGAAGCCCGCCGGTTCCACGCGGGCAGGGGCTGCGCCGAAAGCGGGCGTGAGACCGCAGCTCACCAAGGTCCCTGCCGCGCGCAAGGGCACCGGCCGCGCGCGGGCACGCCGGAAGACGACTGCGCTCGGGCGCGGCGCCGGGCGGCTGGTCGACCTCGTCGCGGCGCCCTCGGAGGAGTCCTGGGGCTGGGCGTTCCTGCTCGTCGGTGTCCTCGCCGCGCTTGGGCTCTATTTCAACCTGCTCGGGCCGGCAGGGCACTTTCTCCGAGCGGGGAGCGCGCGGGGCTTCGGCTGGGGGGCTGACGTGGCGCCGGCTGCGCTCGCGGTCGGCGGCGCCATCCTCCTCGCGGGACGCGCCCGACGCGGCCTTGGAGGAGTCCTCGCAGCCCTCGTGCTCCTGCTGGTCGTGTCCGCCGGCCTTGCTGACCTGGCGGCGGCCTCACCTGGGACCTCGGCAGCCTGGCGCCAGCTCGGGGGCGCAGGTGGCATCGTCGGTGCCGGCGCCGGCGGCGGGCTCTCGAGGATCGTCGGCGTCGCCGGAGCCTCCGTTGTGCTCGGCGCCGTTGCCATCGCGGCGATCTGCGGGCTGCTCGGCATGCCCCTGCTCGCCGTCATACGGGTGGTCGGCCGAGGTCTTGGCGCCGCCGGGCGCTGGACGGGCAGGCTTTTGCGCGACTGGATGGCCGCGATGCGCGTTCAACCGCTCGAGCAGCGGCCAGCAGCTGTGGGGACCGGAAATGGCGACACCGACGGTTTCGGCGTCTGGCCGGCCAATGCCGGGGGGGCCGCGCCCGGGGCCGGCCACGTGTCGGTTCTGTCCGGAGTGCCGGACGGGGATCAAGCCGGCAGTGCAGTGGAGGCTGCCGAGGTTGCCGCTGTGGAGACTCGCGTGGGACTGGCAGATGCGGTGGTCGTCGGCGCCGAGCCGTCCGGTGGAGACGTGCTCCGCGCCGCGACCGTCGCAGGAAAGGCTGAGCAGCTCAGTCTGCCGGTTGCTCCCACATCCGGCTCGTGGAAGCTCCCGCCGCTGAAGCTTCTCAAGCGGAGCAAGGAACAGGATCTCGACCGGAAGGGGATCGAAGAGCGCGGTCGCGTGCTCGAGCGTGCCCTCGCCGGCCATGGCGTCGAGACGCACCTGGTCGGCTACACGGTGGGACCGACGGTGACCCGTTTCGAGCTCGAGCTCGGCGCTGGCGTGAAGGTGGCGCGGGTGACCACCCTCGCGAAGGACATCGCGTATGCCATGGCTTCACCTGATGTGCGGATCCTCGCCCCGATCCCAGGCCGGTCGGCGATCGGTGTCGAGGTGCCCAACCGTGACAGGCAGCTCGTCACTCTCGGCAGCGTGCTGCAGTCGATCGAGGCCCAGAGATCGACACATCCGCTCGAGGTCGCGTTCGGCAGGGACATCGCCGGCCGCCCCGTGATGGTGAACCTCGCCGAGATGCCACACCTGCTGATCGCAGGGGCCACCGGAGCCGGCAAGTCGTCGTGCATCAACTCGGTGATCACCTCGATCCTGATGAGAGCCACCCCCGACGAGGTCCGCCTCATCCTCGTCGACCCGAAACGAGTAGAGCTCGGCCATTACAACGGCCTTCCCCACCTGCTCACCCAGGTCGTGGTCAACCCGAAACGGGCCGCCAACGCGCTCTCCTGGGCCGTGACCGAGATGGAGCGCCGCTACGACCTGCTCGCCGAATGCGGCATGCGCGACATCACCGGCTACAACGCCGCGGTCGACCGTGGGGAGCTCGACGGCGGGGCGCTTGCGGGCCTTCGGACGCCGAGCGCGGCCGACAGGGCGGGGCTGCTCGCCGAGCTCGCGCTCGCCGGCGCCGGCCTTGCCGGCAGCGATCTCGTCGACGAGACCGATCTCGCCGAGTCCCATCTNNACGAGGCCGCTCTGGTCGACGAGGTCGATCTCGCCGACGCCGCCGGAGCCGACGACCCAGAAACGGAAAGAGACGCCTGGCTGGCCGGTGCCGACATGGCTTCGACGCCCGCCGTCGCCGGCGCCGGTCCGGGCGGCCCGCTCGGAGCAGGCGCGGGAACCCGCCATGTCAGGTTGCCGTTCATCCTGATCGTGGTGGACGAGCTGAACGACCTCATGATGGTGGCTGCGCGCGATGTCGAGGAGTCGATCTGCCGGATAGCGCAAATGGCGCGCGCTGTGGGGATCCACCTCGTCATCGCGACACAACGGCCCTCGGTCGACGTGATCACCGGCGTCATCAAGGCGAACATCCCGTCCCGACTCGCCTTCTCGGTCTCTTCTCTTGCCGACAGCCGCGTCATCCTCGACCAGCCCGGCGCGGAACGGCTCGTCGGGCGGGGCGACCTCCTGCTGCTCACAGCGTCCTCCAGCATCCCGCGGCGGATCCAGGGTCCCTGGGTGGGTGAGGACGAGGTCCAGACCGTTGTCGCCCACTGGCGCCGTCAGAGCGGTCCGCGTTACGTCGATGGTGTCGAGGGCGAGGAGGCCTCCTGGAACCGGGCCGGCCGGGGAGTCGAGGACGACGACGACGAGTACCTGCAGCGCGCAATGGAGTTGGTGGTGCGGTCACAGCTAGGCTCGACCTCCATGCTCCAGCGCAAGCTCCGAGTCGGCTTCGCTCGGGCCGGCCGGCTCATGGACCTTCTCGAACGGCGCGGCATAGTCGGCCCGTCGGAGGGTTCCAAGCCGCGTGCCGTCCTGATGACAGCCGAGGAGCTGGACGAGCTGTAGCTGCGACGGCCGGGCCAGCGACGCGGTCAACGCTATGGAGAACGAAGGTGTCAACTCGCCGTCAATGACCTCGCTGTCTGGGGCCCCGTCCGCCGAGCGTGACGCCTCGCCGGCCAAGGCCAGGCGCCAGCCGTCACCGGCCAAGGCTCATCGGCGCCAGCTGTCTCCGGCCAAGGCTCATCGGCGCCGGATCTACTGGCGCCGGCGCCTGACAGTGCTCCTTTGCCTCGCCGTCGTCCTGTCAGGGATCGGATGGCTCGTTTCAGGGCCCGGATCACCGAAGCTCGTCACCTCCAGCGATCCGGGAGGGCTGCGGTCCCGACCGGTCCGCCTGCCTTCGGTCGTCCCGATCGTGCCTTCCGTGACGAGGCTCTCCGGGACGCTGTCGCCACTGCCGTTTCCCTCGACGGGTCAGTCCGCCGTGTTCGTCCAGGGGGTAGGGCTTCTCGGGGCGACCGGGGACGAACGGTCGGCGCCGATGGCAAGCGTGACAAAGGTCATGACCGCTGTCATCGTGCTCGAAGACCATCCCCTCGGCCACGGGTCCGGGCCGACGTTCACGATGACTGCAGCGGACCACGCGGCATGGATCCGGGACGTGGAGGAAGGCGATTCCAGCCTCGAAGTCGTCGCCGGCGAGCGCCTCACCGAGCGCCAGTTGCTCGAGGGGCTCATGATCCCCTCGGCCTGCAACATCGCCGACTATCTCGCACGCTGGGACGCGGGGAGCGTCGCCGCGTTCGTGCGGAAGATGAACGCGACGGCAACCGCGCTGGGCCTGAGGCACACGCACTATGCGGACGCGAGCGGCCTGAGCCCTGGTTCCCGCAGCACAGCGATCGACCAGGCGATCCTCGGCGCTTACGCGATGAGCGTCCCGGGGATGATCTCTGTCGAGGATCACGCGTCGATGAAATTCCCGACGGGCTGGGTCGGCGGCTACAACCCGGCCCTCGGCCAGGACGGCGTGATCGGCCTCAAGTCCGGCTTCACCGACGCGGCCCAGATCTGCCTCGTGACAGCGGCAAGGCGCATCGTCGGGGGCCGCAAGGTTCTCGTCGTGAGCTCCACCCTTGGCCAGCCCTCGAGCATGGAAGGGGCGGCAGATATCGACCTGCAACTTCTCAACGCCGCAACTTCCGAGCTCCGGGCTCAGCAGATCCTGCGTGCGTACCAGCCTGTTGCCAGAGTCGTTGCGGGCTGGAACCGCGAGCGGCTGAACGCCGTGGTCACGGTTCCCGTCGCGGTTGTCGGCTGGGCCGGTCTGATCGTGGACACAGTGGTGGTGCCATCGATTCCCCCCAAGCCGGGCGTCGGGCCCGGCTGGAGGTCCGGCACCACGATGGCGAGCGTGGAGGTGTCGACGCCCGCAGGTGTGCAGTCGGTGACTCCTGCGAAGCTGAGCCGTTTCCTGCCGTCTGCTCCTCCGGGCTGGTCGCCGCCGCCTCCGGCCAGCTCCACGCTGACCTCCGCGACCGGTAGCTGAGATCGCAGTGCGCGCCCGAGCCCCGGCATCATCGGCCAATCTCGGTCCAGGCTTTGACGTCCTGGCCCTGGCCTTGGCTCTCTACGTGGAAGTCGAGATGTTCCCTGCAGATCGGCTCTCGTTGTGCAGCGAGGGTGAGGGGGCAGACCTTGCGTGCGACGAGCACCATCTGGCGGCGCGGGTGGCCTCTGCGGTATGCGGCCACGACCGTTTCGCGATCCGGGTCCGTTCCGAGATCCCGGTCGGGCGCGGGCTCGGCTCGTCCGCGGCTCTCACAGTCGCGGCAGCGGCCGCCGCCGGAGCGGCCGACCCCTTGAAGGTGGCCGTCGGCTTCGAGGGTCACGCCGAGAACGCGGCGGCGTCGGTCCGTGGCGGTCTCATCTCCGCGGCGCTCCTCGACACAGGCCCGGTGGTCCGCCGGTTCCCGTTGGACCCTTCGATCACCTTCGTCGTGCTCGTTCCCGACCGGGAGCTGTTGACCGTCGAGGCGAGGCGCGCCCTCAAGATCGAAGTGCCGCACCGCGATGCCGTCTTCAACCTCTCGCGAATGGGCCTGCTCCTGGCCGGGCTCGCCGATCGCACAGTGTTGATCGGTGCCGCGGGCGAAGACCGCCTTCACCAGGCGCAGCGAGTGCACCTGTTCCCCGAGGCGCCCGAGCTGTTGGCGCGGCTGACCAAGGCTGGGGCACTGGTGTCGTGCTGGTCAGGCGCAGGGCCGAGCCTGCTCGGAATCTGCGACGGCGCAACCGCGGCGGCGCACGTCCGCGATGCAGGGGAGATGGCGCTCGAGTCCCTCGGAGTCCCGGGCCAGGCGCTGGTGATGTCGCCGGACCTCGAGGGTCTGATCGTCGAGCGCTGAGCCTCGAGGATCGGCTTCAGTCAGCCGGCGCCACGCCGGCGGCGATCTCGTCGAGCCCCTGGGCCAGGGCGTTCCACGAGAGCGTCGCGCACTTGATACGAACCGGGAACTTGACCACCCCTTGGAGCGCGGCCAGCTCACCTAGGTCCTCGGGCCTGATGGTCTCGGCCTCGCTCTGAGCCTCGGCGTCCTCGNNGCCTCTTCGACGGGGCGGCCCTTCACGGTGGCGGACATCATCGATGCCGACGACTGGCTGATGGAGCACCCCTGGCCTGCGATGCGCAGGTCCGTGAGCGTGCCGTCGCTGACTTCGAGGTACACGACGACCTCGTCACCGCAGAGCGGATTGAACCCCTCGACTCGGTGCGCGGGTGGGACCGGCAGCTCTCCGCGGTTGCGCGGCGAGCGGTAGTGGTCGAGGATGATCTCCCGGTAAAGGTCTTCGAGGCCGGCCATAGCGGTGTCGTGGCTCCTATGTCAGTTGGCGTGTCTCAGCCGAAGAACGCTGCAGCGACGTCGAGCGCGTCTGAGAGCGCCTCGATGTCGTCCTCACCGTTGTAAAGGTAGAACGAGGCTCGTGCGGTTGCCGTGACGCCCAGCCGGCGCATCAGGGGCTTGGCGCAATGGTGCCCGGCACGTACGCAGATGCCCTCTGCGTCGAGGACCTGCGCGAGGTCATGGGCGTGAAGGTCGCGGAAACCGAGGGACAGCACGCCGCCGCGCCTCGACGGGTCAGAGCTCGGCCCGAAGATCTGCAGGTCGTCGCCGTGCCG
>PMZN01000097.1:17190-18761 GCA_003170375.1 Acidimicrobiaceae bacterium
TAGCAGGTCCTCCTTGCCCCAGAGCACGCCGATGCCCGTGGGCCCGAGCATCTTGTGGCCCGTGAAGGCCAGGAAGTCGACGCCGAGCGCGCTCACGTCGACGGAGCGGTGAGGAACGAGCTGGGAGGCGTCGGCGACGACGACGGCACCCGCAGCGTGTGCCGCCTCGACGATGGGGCTGAGATCGTTGATCGTGCCCAGCACGTTCGACATGGCCGAGACCCCGACGAGGCCGACGCCGTCGACAAGCCGGTCGAGCTCGCTCAGGTCGAGCCGGTAGTCCTCGCCGACGGGAAGGTAGCGGAGCTCGACCCCGCGTTCGGCGGCGAGCATGAGCCAAGGCACGATGTTGGCGTGGTGCTCGAGCTCGGTGAGCAGGATCGCCTTGCCCTTGGGAAGAAGGTGCCGACCGTAGGAGTGAGCGACGAGGTTGAGCGCTTCGGTGGCGTTCTTCGTGAACACGATCTCGGCTTCCGGCCGCGGCGCGTTGACGAACCGGCCGGTGGCCCTCCGCGCCATCTCGAACTGGCGGGTCGCCTCCTCTGCAATGGCGTAGACCCCGCGGTGCACGTTCGCGTGGGTGGTCTCGTAGTAATGGTCCATCGCGTCGAGCACGGCACGGGGACGCTGCGACGACGACGCCGAGTCGAGATAGACAAGCCTCTTGCCGTGCGATTCTTGCTGGAGGAGAGGGAATTCCTTGCGGAGTGCCGTGACTTCGAGCGGGCCGGCTTCAACGGTGGTGGTCATGAGCGCAGCTCCTCGTAACCCTCGCGGTCGAGGCGCTCTGCGAGCTCGGGACCCCCGCTCTCGACGATTCGCCCTTCCAACATCACATGCACGCGGTCGGGCCGCAGCTCCTCCAGGATCCGGCGGTAGTGCGTCACGAGCAAGATGCCGAGCGCCGGGCGGACGCGGCGGACTTCCTCGATTCCCCGGGCAACGATCCGCAGCGCGTCGACGTCGAGACCGGAGTCGGTCTCGTCGAGGATGGCGACGTCGGGCTCGAGCATGGCCATCTGGAGGATCTCGTTGCGTTTCTTCTCGCCGCCGGAGAATCCCTCGTTCAGGTACCGGCTGGCGAAGGCAGGGTCCATGTCCAGGCGTTGCATCCACTCCATGAGGGCGACGCGGACCTCGAGCACCGAGATGTCCATCCCACGGCGAGCAGAGACGGCCTGGCGGAGGAATTGCGACACCGGCACACCGGGGATCTCCTCCGGATACTGGAACGCGAGAAACATCCCCGCCCTGGCCCGAGCATCTGCTGCCCACGTCGTGACCTCTTCGCCCCGCAACAGGATCCGTCCGCTCGCGACCCGGTAACCGGGGTTGCCGGCGATGGCGTTCGCAAGCGTCGACTTTCCCGAGCCGTTCGGGCCCATGAGGGCATGCAGCTCGCCCTGCCTGACGACAAGGTCGACCCCGCGAAGGATCTCGTGACCCTCGACCTCGACGTGCAGATCTTCGATGGTCAGCACTTCGCCGCCGGCAGCGCCGGTCGCGGCCAGCTCTGGGGTCTCGGGGCTCTCCGGATCACGACGGGCCTCGGCGGTCACGCTTGCATTCGA
>PMZN01000097.1:18769-20800 GCA_003170375.1 Acidimicrobiaceae bacterium
GACGCGAAGATGCGCCGCTCGATCGAGTCGATGATGGTCGGGAAGTCCCCGAGGTTGGTTGCCGTGTTGCCCGGTCCTCCCGGGAAGAGGGTGTCCCCGGCGAGGAGGACAGGCGACCCCTCGATCAGGAAGCACATGGATCCGGGAGTGTGGCCGGGGGTATGTATCGTCCTCAGCCTCAGCCGGCCGACCTCGAGCAGGTCGTCGTCCTCGAGGAGGAGGTCGTACGACGGGAGCATGGCGGCATCCTCGGCTCGCACCGCAACCTCGTAGCCGGCATCCCGTAGCTGGGGGACCGCCTGGATGTGGTCCCAATGGCCGTGGGTCTCCACGACCTTGCGCACTCCGAGACGCCGGCAGAGCTCGAGAAGCTGCTCGTGCTCGTTCGCGGCGTCGACCAGCAGGGCATCGCCGCTCAGGCGGCAGCGCACCACGAAGACGTTGTTGTCCAACGGCCCGACGACCACCTTGTGAATCTCGACCTGCTCGTCCTCGTAGTGCATGGCGCGTCCTCCTGTGCTTTGTTGCCCGGGCCGGCGGGGCCAGCCTCGAGCAGGGGCTCGATCTGGAGACAGAGTAGAGTCCGTTTCGGAGGTGATCCTCGGTGAGTCCTGACAAGCCTGCCGGCACCGGCGCGGGCGCAGGCGCCGAGGGCGGCCGGCCCGCGGGGCCGCGGGCGTCGGATGCGGACCGGGAACGTTTTGCTGCGGAGTTGCACGGGCACTTCGCGGAGGGCCGGCTCAGCCTCGAGGAATTGCAACGTCGTCTCGACCTCGTGTTCGCAGCGCAGACGCTCATCGACCTGTACGAGCTGACGAGCGACCTGCCTCACCCCGGGCCGCAGCTGCCGCGCGGCTCGGGGGCCGGGAGCCGGCGCGCGACCCGCAAACGGGGCTGGTGGCCCTTCGGTTGAGGGGATGGCGCACATTGGGCCGCGAGTCTCGATACATTGGGGCCACCAGAGAAAGGAGGTGGTCCAATTCATGAGTAGTCAACCTTGCGGGACCCTGGAGGTGGCTGGCCGCTAGGCGGCACGCTGGACCACCTGGTGAAACCATCCAGACACCCTCGGTGTCTCCGGTCGAGAGCCGGTCCCGCTCGATGCAGCCCGGAAGCCGAGCCTTTTTCAGCAAACAACTGTGGCTGTGGGATATTTCCACAGCCGCCTCGAGGGGCGCTTCGGCGCCCCTCGAGCGCGTGCTGAGCCGGACGGCTCCGCCTCGCCTGTTCCCTGCTCGATCGCCTTTCCCGTCGCAGCGGCGGCGCGCGGTGAGCGGTTGAGAGCGGACGGCCCGCCGCCGGCGGTCAGCTCTGGTCTCGAGCCTGGTCGGAGCGAGCTGCTCGTTTGGCAGTTGGCCCGGCGGCCTTCATGGCGCGCTTGTGCTCGCGCACGGCGAGGAGGGCTCCCGGGCTGTCGATATCGGCGACGGACGCGAGTGCTCCGGCCTTTCCAAAGGGCCCGGCGGCTGTCTCCCAGCCTTTTGGACGAACCCCGAGTTGCTTGGCGAGCAGAGCGACGAAGATCCGGGCCTTGTGCTCGCCGAAGCCGGGAAGCGCCTTCACGCGCTTGAACAGCTCGTCGCCGGTCGCAGCGGTCGTCCAGACCGCAGCAGCGTCGCCACCGTAATCCTGCACAAGCAGGCGGCAGAGGTCCTGCACCCGGGCAGCCATCGAGCCAGGGAAGCGATGGAGGGCAGGTCTCTCGACGAACAAGGCAGTGAGCTCGTCTGAGGGCATGGCGGCGATATTCGCAGCGTCGAGCTTCGTGCCGAGTCTCTGGCGCAGGACCCAAGGTCCCGCGAATGCTTTCTCCAGGGGCACCTGTTGATCGAGGACCATGCCGATCAGAAGGGCCAGGGGATCTTCCACGAGGTACTTGTCCGCTCGGGGATCTCCGGTGAAGGGGAGGCTCTTGGCAGTGTTTGCGGCTCGCGGCATTGAAGGAGTGTAGGGCGCTCAGTTCGCGGCGCTGCCGGCCCTGAGACGCCCCCCCGGTGACAGGCTTCAGGCGCCTCGAGGGTCGACCGCCTC
>PMZN01000097.1:20865-27583 GCA_003170375.1 Acidimicrobiaceae bacterium
GGCGCCCGGACAAATCGCGCAACCTGATCCGGGACCGCCTTCAAGTAGTCGGTGACGGCAACTATCGGACCCTGCGCGTCTGCGAGCGCACTAGTCACGTAGGGCACTCGGGGCGCGCTCTCGGGATGGAGCCGGTTCCAGCGCTCGACTTCCAGGCCGTCCTCCCTGAGCGCCTTGTAGCTCGTGACGGACCACGCTTCGGCCGTCACGCCCCAGTCCGATGCGAGAAGCTCACGCGCTTGCATCGCGGCCTGCCACGCGGGACCGGAGAAGAGGACCGTGGCCGAACGGCCAGCGGCGCTCTCGGCCTCGCGGGGTCCCGCAAAGCGGTAGATGCCGCGAAGTATCCCCGCTCTTATGCTCGCGGCCGCCTCTGCTTGCAGAGCCTCGTCGCCCTCCGGCACCGGGACCGCAGGCATCGGATAGTTCTCGTTGTAGAGCGTCAGGTAGTAGATGCAGTCTTCGGCCTGGGGGCCGAACATGTGGTCGAGCCCGCGCTCGACGATGGTCGCCATCTCGTAGGCGAACGCCGGGTCGTAGGCGTGGACCGTCGGCACGACCGAGGCCAAGAGCAGTGAATGGCCGTCCTCGTGCTGGAGCCCCTCGCCGTTCATGGTCGTCCGCCCTGCGGTGCAGCCCATCAGGAAACCACGCGCCCGCGCGTCAGCCGCCTGCCAGATCAGGTCCCCCACTCGCTGGAACCCGAACATCGAATAGAAGAGGTAGATCGGCAGCATTGGCATGGACCACGTCGCGTACGAGGTCCCGGCCGCCTGGAAGCTCGCCATCGCACCAGCCTCCGTGATGCCCTCTTCCAGGATCTGGCCTGTGCGATCCTCGGAGTACGAGAGAAGCAGGCCGGCATCGACGGCCTTGTAGAGCTGACCCTCCGGGGCGTAGATCTTCACCTCCGCGAAGAGCGCGTCGAGCCCGAACGTGCGTCCTTCGTCGGGCACGATGGGGACGACGTACTTGCCGATGCCGGGGTCCCGGAGCAAGTTGCGCAGCAGCCTCGCGAACGCCATGGTCGTAGAGACGGGCTGGCCGCGCGAGCCGAGCGCGAACTCGGCAAAAGTTGCCGGCTCCGGCGCGGGAAGCCCGAGAAGTCCGCGACCGCGGACGACCCGGTTCGGCAGGTGCCCGCCGAGCGCACGGCCGCGAGCCGTCAAGTACTCGTGCACCGGCGATCCTGCAGGTGGGCGATAGTAAGGCGGCGCCTCCGCGTCGAGCGCTTCGTCGGGGATCTCCTCGTGCAGGTGCAACCTGTCGCGTAGCACCCGGAGCTGGTCCTTCGTCATCTTCTTGATCTGGTGGGTGGCATTGCGCGCTTCGATCTCGGGCCCGAGCGTCCAACCTTTGATGGTCTTCGCCAAGATCGCGGTCGGCGCCCCGATCTCCTCGGTGGCCGCCTTGTACGCGGCGTAGAGCTTGCGGTAGTCGTGCCCGCCACGGGGCAAGGTCTGCAGCTCCGCGTCCGACAGGTGTTCCACGAGCTTGCGCAGGCGGGGATCGGGGCCGAAGAAGTTCTCGCGGATGTACGCGCCGGATTCGGTGGCGAGTGTCTGGAAGTCGCCGTCGAGCGTCGTGTTCATCTTGTGGAGGAGCACGCCGTCGACGTCACGCGCCAGCAGTTCGTCCCAGCGCCTGCCCCAGATGACCTTGATGACGTTCCAGCCGCAACCTCGGAGCAACGCCTCCAGTTCCTGGATGATCTTGCCGTTGCCCCTGACCGGCCCGTCGAGGCGTTGAAGGTTGCAGTTGACGACGAAAGTGAGGTTGTCGAGGCGCTCGCGCGCCGCGAGGCTGAGCGCGGCGCGCGTCTCCGGCTCGTCGAACTCGCCGTCCCCGACGAAGGACCACACCCGCGACTGGGTCGTGTCAGCAAGCTCACGGTGCACGAGATAACGATTGAAGCGCGCCTGGTATATGGCCGTCAGTGGGCCGAGGCCCATCGAGACCGTCGGGAACTCCCACCAGTCGGGCATGAGGCGAGGGTGCGGGTAGCTGGCCAGGCCCTTGCCACCGACCTCGAAACGGTAGTTGTCGAGCTCGTCGTCTCCCAGCCGACCCTCGACATACGCGCGGGCGTAGATGCCCGGCGAAGCGTGGCCCTGGAAGAACACCTGGTCGCCAGCCGTGCCATTGGCCTTGCCCCTGAAGAAATGGTTGAAGCCAACTTCGTAGAGAGACGCGGAGCTCGCGAAGGTCGAGAGGTGGCCGCCGATACCGGGATCGCGCATGTTCGCCCGCGTGACCATGACGGCCGCGTTCCAACGTATGTAGCGGCGAATCCGGCGCTCGAGGTCCTCGTCACCGGGGAACCAGGGCTCGGCCCGGGCCGGGATCGAGTTGATGTACGGGCTCGAGACGGTCGAAGGGAAGCCGACCTGGTTGGAGCGCGCTCTCTCCAGCAGCTTCATCAGGAGGAACTGGGCGCGTGGCCGGCCGCCCACCTCGACGACGGCATCGAAGGAGTCCAGCCACTCGGCGGTCTCCTCGGGATCAATATCGGGCAGCTGATATGAGAAACCATCGATGATCACGCCACCAGTCTCGCGCCCACAGAGCGGCTTTCCGGCCGCGTAAGTCCAAGAATCGCTCGAGCCGGGTCATCGGGCCGTCCGACGGGCCGCAAGCAGGCACCCGATGCCCAACAGGACCAGGCAGAATGACTCCGTGACGCTGTTCGAGGATCTAAATCCTGCCACCGTGGTGTTCACCGATGGCGCGTGTGTCGGCAACCCCGGCCCGGGCGGATGGGCGTGGGCGGTCTCCGACGAGGACTACGAGAGCGGGCACGCGGAGAAGACGACCAATCAGCGCATGGAGGTCACCGCCGTTCTCCGAGCCCTTGGCGCCATCAGCGGTCACGTTCATGTCGTGAGCGACTCCACCTACGTCGTCAACTGCTTCAGCCAACGATGGTGGGCGGGATGGCGCGCGCGGGGGTGGAAGAATTCCCGCGGCGAGCCGGTCGCGAACCAGGACCTGTGGCGCCCGCTCATCGACGAGGTCGTCGATGCGAGGCGCGGCCAGATCAAGCTGAGCTGGGTGAAGGGACACTCCGGCGACCCCATGAACGAGCTCGTCGACAGGCTCGCGGTCGAGGCCGCCCGCTTCCAGCGGGGGGCGCGCGCTGGCTGAGCCGCAATCGACTCCGCTTACTCGCGTCCGGAGTTCCAGATAATCTCCAACGTGATGCGATATGTAGAAGTAGGTGGAGAGAAGGTCTCGGCGATCGGCCTGGGCGCCTGGCAATTCGGGTCGAGAGAATGGGGATACGGCTCCCATTACGCCGAGCACGACGCCGTCGACATCGTCCATCGTGCCCTCGATCTCGGCATGAACCTCATAGATACCGCGGAGATCTACGGTTTCGGCCGCTCCGAGCGGATCGTCGGCCGCGCGATCGCGGACCGGCGGGCGGAGGTGTTCCTGGCTTCCAAGGTCCTCCCGATCTTTCCCGTGCGGACGGTCGTCGCCCGGCGGGCGGCGGGGAGCGCACGTCGACTCGGCGTCGCCCAGATGGACCTCTATCAGCTCCACTGGCCGAACCCGGTGGTCCCCCTCACCGAGCAGATGGCGGCGATGCAGGGCCTCCAACGCAGCGGCGAGATCCGCCACATAGGGGTGAGCAACTACTCCCTCGAGCGCTGGCAGGCCGCGGAGGGCGCCCTCGGTGGACCGGTCTTGTCCAACCAGGTCCGGTTCAACCTCGTAGACCGTCGGCCACTCAAAGCTTTGACCGAATGGGCGGCGGCGAACGACCGTGTGGTGATCGCGTACAGCCCGCTCGCGCAGGGTCTGCTGTCGGCGCGTTATGACTCGGGACACCGCCCGACGGCGATGCGCGCGAAGTCGGCCGCCTTCCTGCCAGAGAACCTCGACCGTGCCCGGCTGCTGCTCGACGCTCTGCGCGAAGTCGCCGCCCGCCATGACGCCACGGCGTCTCAGGTGGCCCTGGCCTGGCTGATCGGCCATCCGAACGTCGTCGCCATACCGGGTGCCAGCACGGTCGCGCAGCTGCAGCGCAACGCCGAGGCCGCCGACCTCGATCTCACCGCCGAGGACGAGCATCGGCTCCTGGACGCTGCCGAGGCGTACCGTCCTCTCCACGGGATGGCGGCTGTGCCCTCACTCGTGAAGATCCGGGCTTCGAGAACCGGTCGCAGACCGTAGCGGCACCGGATCGGGGGCCCGAACGGGGGGGCGTAGTGGACGAGCAGCTGACCTGGAAGGACGCGACGGCGCAGGCTGGACTTGTCCGGTGTGGCGAGATGTCCCCGCTCGAGCTCGTCGACGCGGCCATCGAGCGGATCGGCCGATGCGATCCTGCGCTGAATGCTGTCATCCACCGCCAGTTCTCCACCGCCCGCACCCAGGCGGCCGGGGAGCTGCCCGACGGGCCGTTTCGGGGCGTGCCGATCCTGCTCAAGGACCTCGGCGCCCCACAGGCGGGAGAGCCCTACTGCGAGGGGACTTCCTTCGCGAAGGCTGCCGGCTATCGCGCCGAGCGGGACAGCTTCCTCGTCCAGCGGTTCAAGAAGGCGGGCTTCGTGGTGCTCGGTCGTACGAACACCCCCGAGCTCGGGACGGCGATCACCACCGAGCCGCTCGCGTTCGGGCCGACGCGCAACCCCTGGAGCACCGAGCACTCGAGCGGCGGCTCGTCGGGCGGCTCGGCGGCAGCTGTCGCGTCCGGCATGGTGGCCGTCGCCCACGGCAATGACGGCGGTGGTTCGATCCGCATCCCGGCGAGCTGCTGCTCGCTCTTCGGTCTGAAGCCGAGCCGGGGCCGCGTGAGCAAGGGTCCGGTAGGGGGCGATTCCTGGAACGGCTTCTCCGTCGACCACGTGCTCGTGCGGACCGTTCGCGACTCGGCAGCGGTCCTGGACCAGATCGCCGGTTACCGGCCGGGTGACACGTTCGCCGCGCCGCGGCCTGCCCGGCCGTTCTCACAAGAAGTGGGCGCCAACCCTGGCCGGCTCCGGGTCGCTCTCCTCGACGACACCGTGCAGGCGGGTTTTCGGGCCGATCCGGAATGCTCGCAGGCGGTGCGGCTCGCAGGCCGGCTGCTCGAGTCGCTCGGCCACGAGGTGGAGATCGCCCACCCGGCCTCGCTCGCCGAGCCCGAGTTCCAGCGCCACTTCCTCGTCGTCGTGGCGACCGCCGTGGCCGTGGCGTTGACCGAATGGTCGCAGCTCCTGGGCAGGCAAGTCTCGGCCGAGGAGTACGAGCCGGCCAACTCGCTGCTGGCGGCTCTCGGCCGGTCCACCACCGCCCCTGAGTATCTCGAGTCCGTCCTCTGGCTCGAGGGCTTCCGGCGCCGCACCATCGCCTTCTGGTCCGAGCAGGGCTTCGACCTCCTCTGCACGCCGGTGCTGGCACAGTCCCCGGCCCGGCTCGGCGAGCTCTCCGACCCGGTGAACGGCGCCGTCAAGGAGTCCGAGACGCTCCAGTTCACCGCTCAGTTCAACGTGAGCGGCCAGCCGGCCGCCTCGCTGCCGCTCCACTGGACCCCGGGAGGGCTGCCGATCGGGGTGCAGCTCGTCGCCGACTACGGGCGGGAGGACGTTCTCATCCGCGTCTCGAGCCAGCTCGAGGAGGCAAGTGGATGGGCGGACCGCAGGCCGGCCGTGCGCGCGTGACCGCCTCGATCGCACCTGCTGCAAGGCGATTCTGGCTCGGAACGCGAAATGGTGACTAGTCTGCCTACTCTCAATGGCCCACCGTCTCTCCCACCTTGACACGCTCGCGTCTGAGGCGATCCACATCATTCGTGAAGTGGTCGCCGAATTCGAGCGGCCTGCTCTCCTGTTCTCCGGCGGCAAGGACTCCGCAGTGCTGCTCCATCTGGCCGCCAAGGCCTGCCGGCCGCAGCGCCTCCCGTTCCCGATCGTGCACGTCGATACCGGGCACAACTTCCCCGAGGTCCTCGAGTACCGCGATCAGCAGGTGAACAAGCTCGAGGTTCGGCTCGTCGTCGGCTCGGTACAGGAGGACATCGACCGCGGCTCGATCGTCGAGCAACCGGTGCCCGGCGCCACCCGCAACCGGCTGCAGACCTTCACCCTGCTCAGGGTGCTCGAGGAGAACCGCTATGACGCGGTCTTCGGAGGGGGACGGCGCGACGAGGAGAAGGCAAGGGCCAAAGAGCGGGTGTTCTCGCTACGCGACGAGTTCGGCCAATGGGACCCGCGTGCGCAACGGCCGGAGCTGTGGGACCTCTACAACACGCGGCACAGGCCCGGGGAGCACTTCCGGGTCTTCCCGCTCTCGAACTGGACCGAGCTCGACATCTGGCAGTACATCGACGAACAGGACCTCGAGCTACCCCAGATCTACTTCGCGCACAGGCGCACGGTCTTCCGCCGCACCGGCATGCTCCTCGCGGTCGGGCCCTGGACCCAGCCGCGCGCCGGCGTCGCTAGCGAGCAGCCCTTCGAGACGACCGTGCGGTACCGGACGGTCGGCGACATGACCTGCACAGCCGCTGTCGAGTCAACGGCGAGCACTCCCGCGGAGATCATCGTGGAGACCGCGGTCACGAGGGTGAGCGAGAGGGGCGCGACGCGCGCGGATGACCGTTTCTCCGACGCGGCCATGGAGGACCGCAAGCGGGAGGGCTACTTCTAGTGGAGCTGCTGCGTTTTGCGACCGGGGGTTCTGTCGACGACGGCAAGTCCACGCTCATCGGCCGCCTGCTCTACGACTCGAA
>PMZN01000155.1:0-2976 GCA_003170375.1 Acidimicrobiaceae bacterium
TTCCCCGCCCACCCCTCCCGCCCGCTGCCGCCATGTAGCGGTCACCGCTGGAAGTGAGGTCGGCGAGCACGTCGCCGTTTGGATGGCGGACGATCGTGCCGACCGGGACGGGCACGACAAGATCGGTGCCGTTGCGACCGTGCCGTTTCTTGCCGCCTCCATGGCCGCCGTCGCCGGCGCGCCGGTGCGGATGGTCGACGAAAGAGAGCAGCGAGGCGAGATTCGTGGTGGCCTCGAGGCAGACACTGCCACCCTGTCCGCCGTCGCCTCCGTCAGGGCCTCCTCGGGAGACGTGCGCCTCCCTGCGGAACGAGACTGCGCCAGCACCCCCGTTGCCACCCTTCACGTGGACCTGAGACTCGTCGACGAAGGCCGATGCCATGGTCAGTCCCTCACCTTCGCCGGCCCCGGCGCGGACACTCCCGGTCGGCTGGGCTGGCGGGACGAGACCGCCGAGAGCCGCACTGCAGTTTCAGTTCGACGCAAGGTCAGCCGGGTAGAGCGCGAGCACCGCGAGCCATCCGCCCTGACGACGGAGAACCCGGGACCAGAGCCTCTCGGGATCTCCTGAGAGAACATCCTGGTCGTAGCCCTTGAGCACGTGCCACGATCCCGACCCGATCTCGTTGGCAAGCTGTCCCGGCCCCCAGCCCGCGTAGCCTGTGAAGACTCGGATCTCGGCCAATCGCACCGGGAGGTCGGCAGGGTCCTCATGCAGGTCGACAGTGCCGAGGGAACCGAGAAGCGGCGCGAAACCGGCCGCTTCCGCAGCTTCCGGCAGCTCGGTGCGCCCGATGCAGATCGCCGCGCTCGGCTGAACCGGGCCCCCGACGAAAAGCACCGAAGGTGCGGCCGCGAGGCTTCCCCATTCCGGGACGACCTCCTCGACTGGGATGGGGCTCGGCCGGTTGAGCACGACGCCGAGCGTCCCGTCCTCATCGTCGTGGGCGAGAAGGAAGATGACGCTGCGGAAGAAGTTAGGGTCGGCAAGAGTCGGCGATGCGACGAGCAACGACCCCTTGCCGGGAATGCCGACCATCTGCCGTCGGGCGTCAGTCCTCGACCGGTACGACGTCCACGAGGCGACGCCCGTGACGCGAGCCGAATTTCACCTTGCCGTCGGCCATGGCGAACAGCGTGTCATCGCGACCGCGGCCGACATTGTGGCCGGGGTGAAAGTGCGTGCCGCGCTGACGCACGACGATCGTGCCGGCGCTGATCGCCGTGCCGTCGAAGACCTTCACGCCGAGGCGCTGGGCGTTCGAGTCACGGCCGTTACGGGTGGAACCCCCGCCTTTGGTCTTTGACATGTAACTGCTCCTTCAGTCCTCGACGGCCGCGGTGGTCTCGTCTTCCGAGCCCGCAGGCGCTTGCGGCGCGGCGCTTTCGGTCGCTGCCCCGGGAAAGTCGATCGCTGTGATCTCGACGGTCGTGTACCACTGGCGGTGCCCATAGCGGCGCCGTCCTCGTGCCTTGGCCTTGTAGGTGAACCCGACGATCTTCGGCCCCTTCGCCAAGCCGATCACGCGACCTTTGACGCTCGAGGCTTCCAGCGGGTCACGTTCGGCCACGACACGGTCACCGTCGACCACCAGCTTGGGCACGAAGCTCACCTCGTCACCCGGGCCCGCGCTCAGCAACTCGACGTCGAGCTGTTCGCCGACCTGGACACGTGCTTGTTTGCCGCCTGCGTCAATCACCGCGTACATATGTCGGCAACGATAGCGCAGGGAATCACAAGTCCTGATCCGGGAAGATGATCCCCCGCCCGGCGCAGGTCGGACACGTCTCCGAAAGAGCCTCGACAAGGCCTTCGCCTACACGCTTGCGCGTCATCTCCACAAGGCCCAGCTCGGAGATCTCGTAGACCTGCGTCGGTGTCTTGTCGCGCGCCAGCGCCGCTTTGAACGCCGCCAGCACCGAGGTGCGGTTCGCCTTGATCTCCATGTCGACGAAGTCGATCACGATGATCCCGCCGATGTCGCGTAGGCGCAGCTGGCGGGCAATCTCCTCGGCAGCCTCCAGGTTGTTCTCGAAGACGGTCTCCTCGAGACTCGAGGAGCCGACGTTCTTACCGGTGTTGACGTCGATGACGGTGAGCGCCTCGGTCCGTTCGATGATGAGCGACCCGCCTGAAGGCAGCCAGACCTTGCGGTCAAGGGCCTTGTGGAGCTGTTCGTGCACGTGGTGCCGCTCGAAGAGCGGGAGCGCCTCGTTCGAGAGGTCGTACAGCTCGACACGCTCGGCGAGCTCGGGGTTGAACTGGGAGACGTAGTCGCGCACGATCACGAACAGCTCGGGATCGTCGATGAGAACCGACCTGTGCTCGTCGGTGAGCTCTTCCCGGATGATCCGCACGGCCATGTGCGGCTCGGAGTACAAGAGCGCAGGCGCAGCCAGTTTGCGGGTCCGCTCGTCGATCTCGCGCCAGCGGCCGACGAGCATCTCGACGTCGCGGCGCAAATCCTCGGCACTCGCCCCGGCCGCGGCTGTTCGCACGATGAGGCCGTGGCCCTCGGGGCGAACGTCGTCGAGGATCCTTCGCAGCCTGCGACGCTCGTTGTCGTCGAGACGCCGCGAGATCCCATAGGTCGCCGACTCGGGCACCAGCACGACGAAACGGCCCGGGATCGACACCTCCTGGGTGAGCCGCGCCCCCTTCAGCCCGATCGGGTTCTTCGTGACCTGGCAGACGATCGTCTGGCCCGGCCGGAGCAGGTGCTCGATCCGGTCGGCACCAGCCTGCCGTTCGACGTCGTCCCGGTCGTAGGAAACGTCACCCCAGTACAGGACCGCATTCTTCGGAGTCCCGATGTCGACGAAGGCCGCCTCCATTCCCGGAAGGACGTTCTTCACCCGCCCGCGGTAGATGTTGCCGACGATCTGGTTCGCGTCGTCCTGCGGTCGGGCCACGAAGTGCTCGATGAGCGCCCGTCCTTCGAGCACGGCGATATGGGTCGCTTCATGCTCGACGTG
>PMZN01000155.1:3053-12103 GCA_003170375.1 Acidimicrobiaceae bacterium
ACCTGAGCTGGTACCGCCGTCCGTCCCGGAGCCATCGGTGCCCGCGGCGTTCGCTTCGGCGGGCGCCGCGGCCGAACCGGCGCCACCGCGTGATCGTCCCCGCCCGCCTCGGCGTCGTCGTGAGGAGCCACCGCCAAGTGTGCCCGCGCCGTCGCCGTCGCCGTCGTGCTGCACTTCGGCTTGTCGGCCTGAGGAGGGGGACTGTCCCCCGCGCCCGTTACCCGTCGGTGCCGGAACGGCCTCGGATGCTTTGGACGACGGCGGCGCTGGTCGGGTATCGCCGATCTTCGGCCTCTGCGGCGCCGCCGCCGTGCTTGCGCCGCTGGCAATTGGGCCGCGTGGCTCGGGGCTGCGCGCTCCGTTCGCCACCTCGGGCGCATCGGCCGCGCGTTCGGGCGCGCCCGGTACAGACGCCGGGCGGCCGGTCGTCGGATCCAACATCGGGGAGATCCCTTCTAAAGGTCGCGCCGGCGAGCGGCGCGGGTGGCATCGGTCGAGCAGCACCGCTGGGAGTTGGCTCTCCAGTGCGCTCGGACAGGTTGCCGAGATTGAATGCGAGAACACGCTCTTTGTCGTCTCGTTCGCGGGGCCCCGCGAAAGATTGGGAGACGGTACGGTCGGTGACAGCGAAAAAGACGTAGCAAGTTACGGCCGCAGCAGCGACCGAAACGGCCGTAACAGCCGAGTTCGACTGTGTGAAGGCGCTTGACGTCGTCATCCTGGCCAGCAGTTTAGTCATCCACCTGGTCCGTCCGGCGCCAGCCCGAGGAGCCGCTCGGCATCGCACCGGGCACGCCGCGTGCCCGGTGCGCGCACCATGGGCCCAGTGAGGCCGATCAGGGAGCGTTCGACGGAGGATGGAGGTCCGGAGAACCGATCGGGTGGTTGGTCAAGTAGGTGAAGATCTGCTTGGCCACGGGAGCTGCCGCTGCCGCGCCATAGCCCGCCTGGTCGATCACGACGGCGACGACATAGCGCGGCGCGCTCGTCGTCGGCCCGAAGGCGACGAACCATGCGGTTGGCTGCACGTTGGTGTTCGAGCTCTCGGTGGCCGTCCCGGTCTTGCCCGCGATTCGCATCCCGGTGTAGCCCTGGAACGTGGCATAGGCCGTCCCGTTCGGGGCGTAGATGGCGCCCTCGAGGCCGTTCAGTATCTGCCCATAGGTGCCCGAGGGCAGGGCGACGTGACCCATGACACGCGGCTTGAACTGCTTGACGACCTTGCCGGTCGGCGAGACGATCGAGTTCACGACCTGCGGGGCATAGCGCGTGCCGCCTGTCGCGAACGTGCCGTAGGCCACGGCTTCCTGCAGCGGGGTGACGAGCGTCTCGCCTTGCCCGAAGGCCATCTCGATGTTGTCGGCGATGCCGTAGTACGTGCTGGGGAAGGCCTGCGCGTTCTCCGAGTGCTGGGCCTGGCGCAGCCGGGGGCTGTCGATCTGGCCTGAGTACTCGTTGGGGAGGTCGGTCCCTGTGACTGTCCCGAGGCCGTACTTCTCGGCGACGTCTTGGATGGGCGTCTGGCCGTATGTTCCCGAGTCGTACCAGTAGTCGGCCCCGAGGGTGTAGAAGAACACGTCGTCGGAGACCGTGAGCGCCGTCGTGAGGTCGATCGGCCCTTGGCCTTTCTCGTTCTGGTTGTTGTAGTAGGTGCATTGTCCGCTGCAAGGCGGCCCGATCTGGTAGAAGCCACGGTCGTCGATATAGCCCCCGAGGCTGGCCAGCAGGCCGTCGTTCAGCGCGGCGGTCGCGGTCGCGAGCTTGAAGGTGGAACCGGGAGCCCAGAGCCCCTGGATCGCGCGGTTGAGCAGAGGGTCGTGATCGGCTTGGCTCGTCAAGAGCTGGTAGTGCTGGTCGGAGATGCCCCCCACCCACCAGGACGGGTTGTAGGTGGGTACCGAGGCCATGGCGAAAACCGCTCCCGTTTCTGGGTCGAGCACCACGGCCGCGCCGGAGTCAGCCGGCAAGCCACTTGCCTTCAGGCTTGCGATCTGGTTGGTCAGAGCCGTCTCGACGGTCTTCTGCAGATTGAGGTCGATGTTGAGCACGACGTCGTCGCCGCTGACCGGCGCTGTCGTCTTCACCGTTCCGACGGGGATGCCGGAGGCGTCGACTTTGATGACCTCCGAGCCGGGACGACCCCGCAGCCACAGCTCGTCGGTCGCCTCGACACCGGATTGACCGACCACGTCGTTGGAGGTGTAGCCGTACTTTGTCAACGAGTGGAGCTCGGTCGCGTCGATGTCGCCGGTGTAACCGAGCACCTGCGCCGCGGCATCGCCGCGGGGGTAGGTCCGCTCGGCTGTGAAGTTGACCGACACCCCGGGGAACATGCTCTTGTGCTCGGACAGATAGACGATGGTCGACTGCGAGACCCCGATCGCTATCGGCACGGGCTGGTAGGGGCTCGCCTGCGGGTTCGCGAGCGCCGTGTTGACATCCGTGATGGTTTCGTCGAGCAGCGCCGCCAGACGTCCGATGACCACTTGAGTCGCCGCCGAGCGGCTGAGCGTCACCACAGGCAGCACCTGGTCACCCAGGAGAACCTGTCCCCCGCGGGCGATGATCAGGCCGCGCGCCGGTGTGACCGGGACCGTCTGCTGTTGGAAGACGAGAGCGGCGTTGCGGTAGTGCGAGCTGTGCAGGACCTGGAGCGACCAGAGGCGGACCACCACAGCGGAAAAAGCCACCAGCACGATCAGGCCCATGATCGTGAGCCGAAGGCCAAAGCGCGCGCTCTCCTGGCGGCGCTGCTGCTCGCGCTCCTCCTCCTCGAGGCGCTTCAGCGGGCTCGAGCTCACGAGGTGCGTTCGGTGCCGATCACCCTCGTCGTCCGCCGGGAAGTACGGCGCCTGCACCTGCCTGGGCAGACGGGCCGAAGTGGGACTCCGCTGGTCCCGGGACACGCGGGGATCGCCGGGTTTCCGGGGGTCCCGGGATCGGTTCGGCGGCTCAGGACCACCTTTGCCCGAGGTGCTCACCTGGCAGTCCCGCCGGCGAACGCACCCGCATCATGGTGCGCTCCGGGCGCGACGACGAGTGTCCACTCGAGCAGCCGGCACGCGAGATTGACGAGCAGCACACAGGTCGCGGCAACAACCACCGCGACTACCGCGAGTTGATGGCGCGGCACGCTCGGCTGATCGATGAGGGTCCCGAGCCCAGCGAAGAGCAACGTCCCCCCAATCCCGCCGAGGAGCGCCGCGGCCGCCTGAAAGCCAAGCGTCGGCCGCGCGCTCACCGTGCCGGCCGCCAAGCCGACTGCAAAGGCCACCAGCACGTAACAAAGCGAGGACAGGCCGTAAGGCGTCTGCACGAACACATCGGCGACAAGCCCGAGCGTGAACCCCATCACGGCGCCGCGCTGGGGTCCTGCCACAAGCCCGGCCGAGATTGCCAGCAGCAGGAACACATCCGGATGTGCTCCTCCGACGACGATCTGGTTCAGGACACCGACCTGGACAACTACAGCCGCCAGAACAATGACCCCCAGCCGTCCCCAAGTCCGCAAGGTCATGGCGACGACCGCATTCCTGACTTTGCCGATCGTCGCGCAAGCCCCTCTCGGAGCGGCCTCAAGCCGGTGCGAACCACTGGAGCACGGCCACGTACTGGAGAACCAAGAGGTTGACGAGCGGGGTCACGAGAACCTGGGACGTGAGCGAACCGCCTGTGTGCCGCACCGAGGATACGGTACCCACCGGGATTCCCGAGGGGTATGCAGCAACGTCGAGCCCGCTCGTGACCACAGGGGCGCCGCGGCTCGTGAGGCTCGTCTCCGATACGTCCTGCAGCTGCAGGGGATCGCCTTCGCCCTGGCCGACGGCCACGGCCACGTCGCCGGTCCCCAAGCGGACACCGACCTCAGACCTAGGATCGGTCAGCAATTGGACAATCGCGGTATGTTGCCCGGCCGAGATCACCGAGCCGACCAACCCGGCGCCGGAGACGACGGGCATCCCCACGCCGACGCCGTTCGAGGTGCCGCGGTCTACCTCGATCGTGAGGTCGAAATTGGATGACGGGGAGGAGATCACCTCTCCCAGAACCTCGGGGATCCCATCCGCGAAAGGAAGGTTCTGGTCCGATCGCAACTGGTCAAGCTGCTGCTGAGCCTGGCCCGCCTCAACGAGCTGTCGACGGAGCTGTCCGACTTCGAGCTGGAGTCGCTGGTTCTCGCCGAGCGCCCCCCCGTAGCCCGCCATCCCGGCGAAGAGGTTGCCGATCGGATGGAGGACGGCCGCGATGCCTCGCTGGATCGGTGCGACGGCGTCTCCTGCGCCGTTTCGGACTGAGACGACCGCGTGCCGTGCCTCACCCTTGTAGGCGACGGTGATCACGGTGATCGAGGCGAGGAGCAAGATGACCAGCGTGAGACGCTGGCTGGTATTGCGGCGAGAGGTGGCCACCGCGACCCCAAAGGTCAGCGGTTGGTCGAGGAGATGAGGACCTGCTTCAGGGCCTCGAACTCCTCGAGGCACATGCCACTGCCGAGCGCGACGCAGTTGAGGGGGTCCGGAGCCACGACGATCGGCATGTGTGTCTCCGCCTGGAGCCTGCTGTCGAGACCGTGCAGGAGGGCGCCGCCGCCCGTGAGCACGATGCCTTGTTCCATGATGTCCGCCGCCAGCTCGGGCGGTGTCCGGTCGAGCGTGACCTTGACAGCGTCGACGATGGCCGACACCGGCTCTTCGATGGCTTTGCGAATCTCCTCGGTCGTTGTGACAACGGTCTTCGGAAGGCCCGTGACCAGGTCGCGGCCACGGATCTCGGCGTGAAGCTCTTCCTCGAGCTCATAGGCCGACCCGAGCGCGATCTTGATCTCTTCTGCCGTCCGCTCACCTAGAGCGAGGCTGTACTCCTTCTTGACGAACGAGATGATCGCCTCGTCGAGCTCGTCCCCGCCGATCCGGATCGACTGGCTGACGACGATGCCGCCAAGCGATATCACCGCGACCTCTGTCGTGCCGCCGCCGATGTCGACGACCATGTTGCCGGTCGGCTCGTGGATGGGCAGGCCTGCCCCGATCGCGGCCGCCATCGGCTCCTCGATGATGTAGGCCTTGCGAGCGCCGGCATACTCGGCGGCTTCCTGCACGGCCCGCTTTTCGACCCCGGTGATGCCCGAAGGTACGCAGATCACCATGCGCGGCTTGGAGAAACGGTGCGGATGCACACGGCGGATGAAGTAGCGCAGCATCATCTCGCAGATCTCGAAGTCGGCGATCACCCCGTCCTTGAGCGGTCGGATCGCCTGGATGTTGCTCGGGGTCCTGCCGATCATCCGCTTGGCCTCGACGCCGACAGCGAGCGGGTGCCCGTCCTTGACGTTGATCGCGACGACGGANNNACGGCCATGTCACGACCGATGAAGGAGAACCTGCTCTCAGACATACAAGTGCTCCAGGACTAGGCGGGCTTGTATCACCAGGCTACGGGATGCGTGCCCAGGTCACAAGAGCGGTACCGGTCGTGGAACATGACAGTCCGGCTCCGCCGGGCCCAACCTGTACGCGTCAGTGTCAGGACCAGAGCCCGGCCAGGTGAAGCCACCGCCAGACGGCGACGCCGACGGGACCTTCGGCCCTAACGCACAGGGTGCCCCGGAAGGTTTCATCATGGCAATGACGCTCGACCTTTCGCGCTGGCAGTTCGGGATCACGACCGTCTTCCACTTCATGTTCGTCCCGCTCACCATCGGCCTCGCCCTGCTGCTGGCGATCATGCAGACGGCGGCCCATCGGACCCGCAAGGACGCGGAGAGACACGACAAGTGGGACCACATGACCCGCTTTTGGCGGCGGCTGTTCCTGATCAACTTCGCCGTCGGCGTGGTTACCGGCATCGTGCAGGAGTTCCAGTTCGGCATGAATTGGTCCGTCTACTCACGTTATGTGGGCAGCGTGTTCGGCGCCCCGCTGGCCGTCGAAGCCCTGCTGGCCTTCTTCCTGGAGTCCACATTCCTCGGGATCTGGATCTTCGGCAAGGGCCGGGTCTCGGCGCGTGTCCACTTGGCCTCCATCTGGCTCGTGAGCATCGGCACCATGCTGTCTGCCCTTTTCATCCTGGCGGCGAACGCCTGGATGCAGCACCCGGTCGGTTACAAGGTGGTCGGCAACCGCGCCGTCATGACCAACTTCTGGGCAGTCATGACCAACAGCACCCTGATCGGCTCGTTCCTGCACGTCTTGTTCTCAGCGCTCGTGACTTCGACCATGCTCATCTTGGGCGTGAGCGCCTGGCACCTTTTGAAGGACCGGCGCGCCGGGCACACACCTCAGCAGGTGTTCGCCACCTCGGCCAAGCTGGCCCTCGTCGTGGGAGCGGTCGCCATTGTCGCCACGATGTTCTTCGGTGACAACCAGGCAAGGATCATGGAGCGCCAGCAACCGATGAAGATGGCCGCCGCCGAGGCGATCTACAACACCCAGAACGGTGCGAGCTTCTCGCTGCTCACCATCGGGGACCTCTCGGGCAACCCGATCTTCCAGATCCGGCTCCCCCACATGCTCTCGGTGCTGGCAGACAACAACTGGGACGGGCCGGTGCAGGGCATCAACCAGATCCAGGCCAAGGAAGTGGCGAAGTACGGCCCGGGGAACTACAAGCCCATCTTGTGGGTCACCTACTGGACCTTCCGGATCATGGTGGGCTGCGGGATCCTCATGCTCCTCTTGTTGGCCGAGGGCCTGTGGCTCATGCGCCGGCGGCGACTGGAACAGTCGGCTTGGTTCCTGCGGTTCTCGGTCTTCGCCATAGCGCTCCCGTTCATCGCCAACACGACGGGTTGGATCTTCACCGAGATGGGCCGCCAGCCATGGGTCGTCTACGGACTGCTCAAGACCTCCCAAGCCGTCTCGCACATCGGCACGGGCTACGTCGTGACGTCGCTGGTCGGCTTCACCGCTATCTACAGCCTGCTGGCCGCGATCGACTTCGGGCTCATGGCCCGCTTCGCCCGCGGTGAGGGCGAGACCGACGATCATGACGACGAACCTGAGCCCGAGCCCGGTGACAACCGGGTGCCGGCGCTCGTCTACTGAGTAAAGGAGGATCGGTGGCCCTCACCCTCGCCAGCGTCCAGTCGGCCCACAGCGGCCTCGAGGTGTTCTGGTTCATCATCATCGCCATCTTGTGGTCGGGCTACTTCGTGCTGGAAGGGTTCGACTTCGGTGTCGGCATCCTGCTCGGAGTGCTGGGCCGCGACGATCTCGACCGCCGGGTGCTGATCAACACGATCGGCCCGGTCTGGGACGGCAACGAGGTGTGGCTGCTCGTAGCCGGTGGCGCCACTTTCGCGGCCTTCCCGAACTGGTATGCGACGCTGTTCAGCGGCTTCTACCTTCCGCTGTTCCTGATCTTGGCGGCACTCATCTTCCGCGGCGTCGCATTCGAGTTCCGCGCCAAGCGCACGCTTCCCGCCTGGCGCCTCGCTTGGGACCACGCGATCTTCTGGGGCAGCCTCATCCCGGCCCTCTTGTGGGGAGTGGCTTTCGCCAACATCCTGCGCGGCGTGCCCATCGGCGCGAACTTCACCTATCTCGGATCGTTCTTCAACCTTCTCAATCCCTACGCACTGCTCGGCGGGGTCACGACACTGCTTCTGTTCACCCTCCACGGCGCGGTCTTCGCTTCCTTGAGGACCACCGACGATCTGAAGGCGCGGGCGTCTCAGGCGGCGAAAGTCCTCGCGCCAGCTGCTACTGCAGCGATCGTGGCCTTCTTGGCGTGGACCTACGTGAACGCTCACAACGCCCACAACACCGGACTCGTCCCGCCGCTCGTCCCGATCCTCACCATCGCCTCGATCGCCGTCGTCGGGTGGCTGCTGCGCGAACACCTGGACGGCTGGGCCTTCGTCGCCACAGCGGTCGGGCTGATCTGCCTCGTCGCCACGATCTTCTTGAACCTGTACCCGAGGGTCATGGTCTCGAGCATCTCGCCGGCGTACGACCTCACGATCGGCAACTCCGCCTCCGCGCCCTACACGCTGAAGGTCATGACCATCGTGGCGCTCATCTTCACGCCGCTCGTGCTCCTCTACCAGGGGTGGTCCTACTGGGTCTTCCGCGGCCGGCTGAGCAGGCCTGCGCAGCCCGGGCCCGTTGCACCTGTGGCAGGAACAGGCTTCGATACGTCCCCGCTCACCGAAAGCGGCACGAGCTGACTGCGACCAAGGGACGGCCGGGGGGGCTCATCGATTCTCGCTTGGCTCGGAAAGCGGCACTGACCCGCCGCTACCTCGCGGCGGCCGTGGCCGTCGGCGTCGCGTCGGCCCTCTGCCTGGTGGTCCAGGCCATCCTGCTCGGTGTGGTCGTGCAACGTGCGTTTCTCGGCCACCGGCCTGTCAGTCGGCTGGTTCCCTTGCTCGCCGGTCTGGCCGGCGCGTTCCTCACCCGGGCGGCGTTGTCGTGGCTGGGCGAGCTGGCAGCGCACCGCACCTCGGCGAGCGTGACCTCGGCGCTGCGCCGGCAACTGCTGTCGCGGGCGGTTGCGCTCGGACCTTCGTGGTTGGCCGGCGAGCGCACCGGCGAGCTCACTTCGGTGGCAACACAGGGCGTCGAGGCCCTCGAGGTCTATTTCGCCCGCCACCTACCGACCGCAGTCGTGGCCGCCACGGCGCCGCCGATCCTGCTGGCGTGGGTGCTGTGGTCCGATTGGCGCTCGTTTCTCATCCTCGCGGTGACCGTATCGGTCATCCCTTTGTTCATGTTCCTGCTCGGCCTGGAGGCCAAGCGCCACGCCGAACGCCAGTGGGACCGGCTCTCGGGGTTGGCAGCTGCCTTCTACGACCTGCTCCAGGGCCTGCCCACCCTGCGGGCCTTCGGCCGCGCACACGCCGGGCGCCGGACGCTCGAGAAGGCCGCCGAGGACTTCCGGATGACCACAATGAGCACGCTGCGGGTCGCCTTCGTCTCGTCACTGGCACTCGAGGTGCTCGCCGCGGTGGGCACGGCTCTCGTGGCGCTGTTCCTGGGGCTGAGGTTGCTCGACGGCTCGTTGCACCTCGCGGTCGCTCTTGCAGTCCTGGTGCTGGCGCCCGAGGTGTA
>PMZN01000092.1 GCA_003170375.1 Acidimicrobiaceae bacterium
GTCGCAGGCGGTTCTCGTCGGCGTGCCCGGAACGGCTGAGATCACGCGCGATACTGCTCAGGCAGCCGTCGCGGCGTTGTCGCCGATTGCGATGGTCGCCTCCTCCTCGAGCGGTGGCACGCCGAAGCAGGCGAGCGCACCGGTCCTGGCGAGCCGTGAATCAGCACCCCCGGCTGGGCACGCGTCGCAAACGGGCCCGACGGGATCGACCCAAGGCGGCGCCCCCGGGGCACGACCGTCAGCTTCGAGCCGCCGGGCGACTGAGGCTGGCGGCGGGAAAATCGGAAGAACGGGGTCTTCGGGGGGCCGCCGCGCGAAGAGCCAAACGCCCGAGCCCGGTGCTGCATCGCGAGGCACCGCGCCCGAATCTGGCTCAGCTGGCGAACCGGGCGACGAAGGACAGAAGGACACTGCCGGACCAGCGCGACGGGCCTCCACCCGCTCGACGGCGGGGCTGCCCGGTGCGGGGCTGTCGGGCGCAAGCCTCACGCTTGCCGAGCTGGCCAATGCCAGCGGTCTCGATGTGCCAGGCATCGAGGAGCTCGAGAGCTTCGGCCTCATCGCCGGTCGTACCGTGGCAGGCGTCCACTGCTTCGACGAAGAGGCAGTCCTGGTCGCCAAGCTCGCAGCCGGTTTCGCGCCGTATGGCATCGGGGCACGGCACCTTCGGATTTTCAAGCACGCCGCGGACCGGCAGACCGGGCTCTTCGCCCAGGTGGTCACACCTCTTCTCAGGCAGCGGAACCCCGGAGCGCGAGCCCGTGCGATCGAGGACCTCTCCGAGCTCTCCGAGCTCGGAGAAGCGCTGATGCGTTGCTTTTCGCAAGCAGCGCTCCGCGAGTTGACCGGGGGGTGAGCGAGCCCGAAGAGCGGGTCAGGTCCCTGCTCGACGCCGGGGAGCTGGCCGCGATTGCCCGCCGCCTCGGGCGCGAGATCAAGCGCGACTATCCCGATGGCGTGGTGCTGGTAGCTCTTTTGAAGGGGAGCATCTGCTTTCTCGCCGATCTCGTGCGGGAGTTGCCCGGGCCCTGCGAGCTCGACTTCTTGTCCCTCTCGTCCTATGGCGACGGCCGGACACGGGTACGGGTGGTCAAGGATCTCGACCTCGAGGTAACGGGTCGGGACGTCATCGTCGTCTTGGACATCGTCGATACCGGCCTCACGCTCGCTTATGTGCTCCGCCTGATCGCCTTGCGCGGCGCTCGCTCCACGGCCGCGTGTGCCCTGCTCGACCGGCAGAGCCGTAGGCTGCTGCCGGTCGAGGTTCGCTATGTGGGCCAGGTCATCAGTGACGAGCACGTAGTCGGCTACGGCCTCGATCTCGACGAGCGCTACCGGAACCTGCGAGGGCTGGAAGTCGCCGACGAAGCCGATCTCCGTGCTGATCCTGCTGCGATGTTCGAACGGCTCTCGCAGCGGTAAGTTGCTGTCATGGTCGAGGTGCATCTGAGGGCTGTCCGTGTCGACCTGGGGTCGAGCACCCCGGTCGTGTTGCTCGAGGAGACCGAAGGCGCCCGTCGTTCGCTGCCGATCTTCGTAGGCGGACCAGAGGCCACCGCCATCGCCTTTGCCCTGCAGGGAGTCGAGCCCCCGCGCCCAATGAGCCACGATCTCATGCGTGAGCTCGTCGAGACCCTTGGCGCCAAGGTCGTGCGCGTGCTCGTGACCGAGCTCCGCGACGGGACCTTCTTCGCCGAGCTCCACCTTCGAGCCGGCGAGCGTGACGTCGTCGTGTCGTGCAGGCCGTCGGACGCGATCGCGCTCGCGGCGCGTACCCACTCACCGCTGTACGTGGCCGACGACCTCATGGAGACCGAGGGCCTCGTGATCGAGCCGGACGACGACGACGTCGCCGTCGAGGGCAACCCGGACGAGCTCGTCGGCGAGTTCCGCGAGTTCTTGGACCGGATCCGGCCGGAGGACTTTACGTCCTGAGCGGCCAGGCTGGCGCTCTTGGCCCGGCGTCGAACCCTGAAGCTCAAGCTGCAGTAGACGTCCGACCTTCAAGGGCTCGACCGGTCGTTGACGTCGAGCCGCGCGAGTCCTAACCTTTCTTACGAGGGTGTAACTACCGCGCTGTCGTCCATTCGAGAGCAGGGGCGGAAGCTCGGGACCTAGGGACAGGGGCACGAGATGGACCAAGTCGGTTTCCGCGGGCCGCAGGTGTGCAGCATCGTTGGTATCACCTACCGCCAGCTGGACTACTGGGACCGGACTGGCCTCAGCCGACCGTCGCTCGCCCAGGCGCGTGGTAGCGGATCTCAGCGCCTGTACGCCTACAAGGATCTGCTCGAGCTGAAGGTGATCAAGCAGCTCCTCGATGGCGGCGTCAACCTACGCCAGGCGAGGCGAGCGATCGAATGTCTCCGCGAGTCGGTAGGAGAGGACCTCACGACGGCGAACCTCGTCATCGCCGGCGAGGGGTCGGTGCTGATGCGCACGGGCGAAGAGATCATCGACCTGCTGCGAGGCGGTCAGGGTGTCTTCAACGTCGTCCCGCTGGCCGGGGTGGTCGGTGAGGTCGATGCGGCGATCCACCGCATCGGCAGCGCCCACATGGCGAGCAGTGCGTCGGTGCCCGCTGATGTGGCGCCGGCCGCCTCCGCCGAGGCAGCGGCGATCTCCGGGCCTGCCCGGCTAGCCGAGGGAGGCTAGACGCTCTCCGACCGGCGATCCCTCCCGGTACAAAAGCCGCAACCGCGTGCCGGGGTGCGGTTTGCTCACGATTCTGAACGCCTGTTTGCCGAGCTTCTCGACTACTACGAGGTCCTCTGGGAATACGAGCCCGTGGAGTTCGTCCTCGCATGGGGCGCGGACGGGCAGCCGACGAGCGCGTTCCGCCCTGATTTCTACCTGAGCGAGCACGACCTGTTCCTCGAATTGACGACGCTTCGTCAGGAGCTCGTCACCGTGAAGAACCGCAAGTTGCGCCAGATGGCCCAGCTTTATCCCGAGGTCCGGGTCCGGGTTCTCTATCGTCGCGATGTCTTCAGCCTGCTCGGAAAGTACCTCCCAGAAGCAACAGCTAGATTGGCCGGGTGACGCTCAAACACTCCGCATTGCATGCCGAGCACATCGATCTCGGCGCCCGACTCGTTGATTTTGGCGGCTGGGAGATGCCGCTGTCGTATCCCGAAGGCACTATCGCCGAGCACCTCGCCTGCCGCAACGACGCCGCCGTCTTCGACGTGAGCCATCTGGGCACCGTACGTGTCGAGGGTCCAGGCTCCTTTGAGCTGCTCCAAACGAGCCTGACGAACGACCTCAACCGGATCGGACCGGGCCGAGCCCAGTACCAGCACCTCCTCGACGAAGCCGACGCCTCGGTGCTCGACGACATCATCGTTTGGTGGGTCGCCGAGGGACGTTTTGACGTGATGCCGAACGCTTCCAACACCGAGAGGGTGATCTCGGTGCTCGGCGGTCACGACGTGACCCACGAGCGAGCCGTCATCGCCGTGCAGGGACCGCGGGCGCGACGGCGCCTCGCAACCGTCTCACCCGATGCAGCGGCGGTCGGGCATTTCGGGGTGGCAGATTTCGAGTTCAAAGGCGTGCCGTGCCGCGTAGCCGGTACCGGCTACACCGGCGAGGACGGAGTCGAGTGTGCCGTGCCGTCCGAGATGGCTCCTGCGTTCTGGCGCGCGGTCGTTGGCGCCGGGGTCAAGCCAGCAGGTCTCGGAGCCCGCGACACTCTTCGCCTCGAATCGGGGCTGCCTCTGCACGGCCACGAGCTCGGCGCCGGGATCACCCCATTGCAGGCTGGGCTCGGCTGGGTGGTCAGCTGGGACAAAGGTCCCTTCCGGGGTCGCGAGGCGCTGGACCGCGAGCGCACGGCCGGGCTTCGGCGCCGCTTGCGTGGTCTGCTCGCCGAGGGACGCAGACCGCCCCGCAACGGGGATACGGTCCTCGTTGACGGTGAGGTCTCGGGCGTCGTCACCAGCGGCAACTTCTCTCCCGTGCTGCAGCGGGGGATCGCGCTCGCGTTCCTGCCTCCCGGGACGGCCATGGGCGCCAACGTCGAGATCGCGCTGCGGGGAGGGCAGGTTCCGGCGATCGTCGTCAAGCCGCCGTTCCAGCGGTTGACAGTAGAAGGGACCGTATCTTGAGCGCGCCGTTTGTTGCACACACCGACGCCGAGATCGCGGAGATGCTCGGCTTCCTAGGCCTCGATGACCTCGATGGCCTGTTCGCCGAGATCCCCGCGGCCTTACGACTGGCGGACGGCCTCGATCTCCCACCGGCAATGAGTGAGCCGGATGTCGCCTGGCGTCTCGACGACCTCGCCTCCCGCAATCGGCCGTGCGGCCGTGACCTCGTGTGCTTTGCCGGGGCAGGTTCCTACGACCACGAGATCCCGGCCGTCGTGAAGGCCATTGCGTCTCGCTCGGAGTTCGTGACCGCGTACACCCCCTATCAGCCAGAGGTGTCACAGGGTGTTCTGCAGGCCATCTTCGAGTATCAGACGATGATCGCCCGGCTGAGCGGCCTCGACGTCGCCAACGCTTCGCTCTATGACGGGTCGGCATCGCTCGTCGAGGCTGTGAACCTCGCCGTGGTGGCAACGGGCCACAAACGTGTGCTCTGCTCGCAGGGAGTCCATCCCCATTGGCGCCAGCAGTTGGAGACGTTCTCTCGTGGTTCGTGCAACGAGATCGACACGGTGCCGCTTTCGGGCGGTGTCACATCTTGGGACGCGGTCGTCGACGAAGGGCCGTTCGGCGCGATCGTCGTCGCCGCTCCCAACTTCCTCGGCTGTTTGGAGGACATCGCGTCCGCTCGTGCCGTCGCAGACCGTTTCGGCGCCCGCCTGGTCGTGTGCTTCGATCCCGTATCGGCGGGGCTGCTCCGGTCCCCAGGCTCGCTAGGTGCCGATGTAGTGGTGGGCGAGGGACAGCCCTTCGGGACGGCGATGGGCTTCGGCGGACCGTATCTCGGCTTGTTTGCGTGCCGCCTGGCAGACGTGAGGCGAATCCCCGGACGGATAGTCGGAGAGACCCTCGACAGAGATGGGCGCCACGCCTATGTCATGACGTTGCGGGCGCGCGAGCAGGACATCCGCCGCGAACGGGCGTCCTCGAACGTCTGCACGAACGAGACGCTGATGGCCGTGACTGCGGCGGTCCACCTCTCCTGGCTGGGCCCGAAGGGACTCCGCGAGGTTGCCTTGGGGTGCGCGAGAGCGACGCGCTACACCCGTGAGGCTCTTTGCTCGATCGACGGAGTGCAACTCTTGACAACTGCCCCGGTGCTGCGTGAGTTCTCCATCCGGACCCCGATCGCGCCCGAGAAGTTGATTGAGCGCCTGGTGGAAGACGGTTATCTCGCCGGTGTGCCCATCCGGGCAGGCTTCGAGGGCACCGCATATGACGGNNCGCGCCGCTGCCTGCTGGCCGGGCTTTGGGGGCGCCGCTCCTTGCTCACGATTGTGAGCCGACCATCTTCGAGTTCTCCGCGCCGGGACGTCACGCCGCCTCGTTCAGGACGACAGACCTGCCGGCCTGGACGGCCGAAGATCTCGTCCCCGAAGGTTTTCGCCAGACCGAATCGGTGGCCTTGCCGGAAGTCTCCGAGCGTGACCTCGTCTCGCACTTCACCCGTCTCACTCACCGCCAGTACTCCGTCGATCTCGGTGCGTACCCACTCGGCTCGTGCACGATGAAGTACAACCCGAAGGCGGCCGACGCCGGTGCGTCTCTCCCGGGCTTCACCCAGGTCCACCCGGCTGCTCCGGCCACGTGCACCCAAGGGTGGCTCGAGCTCCTCGTCGAGCTCGAGGAGGCTTTGTGCGAGATCACCGGTATGCAGGCCGCCACCTTGCAGCCGGCAGCCGGCGCGGCCGGCGAGCTGACGGGCCTGCTGCTGATGCGTGCGTACCACGACGCCAACGGCGAGTCCGAGCGCCGGCGCCGTGTGATCATCCCGGACTCGGCCCATGGCACGAACCCGGCCTCGGTGACGCTCAGCGGTTACGAGGTCGCAACGGTCGGGACCAACGCGCGGGGCGGGGTCGACCTCGACGCGCTGCGCGCGTTGCTGGACGACGACGTGGCGGGGATCATGCTCACGAACCCAAGTACCCTCGGCTTGTTCGAGGAGGACATCGTCAAGATCGCCGAGGCGGTGCACGACGTCGGTGGCCTGCTCTACTACGACGGTGCCAACCTGAACGCGATCCTCGGGATCGTGCGGCCGGGAGACATGGGTTTCGACATCGTGCACCTGAACGTGCACAAGACATTCGCGACCCCGCATGGTGGGGGAGGGCCGGGGGCAGGCCCTGTGGCCGTCTGTGCCAAGCTGGCTCCTTTCCTCCCCGGCCCGAGGCCGACGCGTGGCGAAGCGGGCTACGAGCTCGCAATGCCCGAGCACTCGATCGGCCGAGTGCACTCCTGGCACGGCAACGCAGTCGTGTTGCTCCGCGCTTGGATGTACCTGCGCCTGAACGGGGGCGACGGCTTGAAGCGGGTGTCCGAGATCGCCGTGTTGAACGCGAACTGGTTCAAGGAACGTCTTCGCGGCGCGTACGACATCGCCTATGACAGGCCCGTGATGCACGAGTGCGTCGTTTCGGCTAAGTCACTCCATCACGAAGTGGGCCTCAGCGCCCTGGACGTGGCAAAGCGCCTGATGGAGCTCGGCTTCCATCCTCCGACGGTCTACTTCCCGCTCATCGTGGAGGAGGCTCTCATGGTCGAGCCGACCGAGACCGAGAGCCCCCAGACGCTGGCGGCGCTCGCCGATGCGTTCCTGCAGGTAGCGCGCGAATCGCGTGAGGCCGGGAATGCAGATGACGCGAAGGCCGCCCCGCGGACTACCCCGGTCGGCCGCCTCGACGAAGCGCGGGCGGCCCGCAAGCTCGTGGTGACCTTCGACCAGCGCCGGCCGGACTAGGGCGCCACTCGAGGCCGTGCCCGAGGGCGGCCTGGCCGTTGGAGGAAGGAAAGTGGGGAGGACTAACCTCAAGACGTGGGTACCGCGTGGTTCTCGCGTCGGGCGGTCCTACTCCACCTGACCACGCTCGTCGTGGTCCCGGGCTGTCTGGCTCTCGGGTGGTGGCAGTTGCACCGCGCGCTGTCGGGCAACACCCTCAGCTGGGCGTACACCGTCGAGTGGCCGTTCTTCGCTGCTTACGGCGTCTACATGTGGTGGAGGATCATTCACGAGCAGCCGACGAAGCTCTCGCAGGCGTCGTCGGGCACAGTCGCGGACCGGTCCTTGACCGACGGGCCGGATCGGCACGAGCAGGACGAGGAAGAGGACGAGGAGCTCGCGGCCTACAACCGCTACCTTGCCCAGCTCAACGCAGCGGACGAACAGAAGCTACGTTGAGAGGGTCGTGGACCCGGCCAAGAAATCCACCCTCGTCCGCTATAGGGTCATGGCCTACGTCGTCGGAGTCGGCCTCCTTGTCCTCGTGCTCGTCGGCGTGCCACTCCAGTACGCGGCCGGCAAGCCGGCGGTCGTCCAGGTCGTCGGGCCGGTCCACGGCTTCTTGTACATCGTCTACCTCGTGACGGTGGCCGATCTCGCCCGTAGGTTCCGCTTGGGCCTCGGGAAGGTGATCGCATTGGCAGCGGCGGGATTCGTGCCCTTTCTTGCTTTCGTTGTCGAGCGGTGGATGACGCGGCGAATCGCGGGACAAGGCGTCGAGGTCGGCGGGGCCACGCCTAGCTCGGGTGGGCGCTAGAGAAGGTGGCGGAATGACTGGAGACATCTTCTTGGAGGCTGGGGCACTGGGCATGCCCGCTGTGGTCATCCACGGTGGCGCCGGCGAGTTCGGGCGCCTGAGCTCGCCTGCTCAGCTCGCCGGGCTCGAGCAGGACCTGTCCGACGCGCTCGGGGCTGGGTGGGACGTACTCGACGCAGGTGGTCGCGCCCTCGATTCGGTTGTCGAGGCCGTCGCATGCATGGAAGCCTCAGGCAACTTCAACTGTGGGAGGGGCGCCGTCGCCACCTCACAAGGCACAGTCGAGACCGACGCGGCGGTCATGGACGGCATGAGCGGGAGCTTCGGGGCGATCTGCGCTGCAACTTGGCCGGATAGCCCCGTGCGCGCCGCTCGGGCGGTCATGGCACTGGGGGGACCTGCCGAGGGTCCGATCCTGCTCGCCGGCGCCGGTGCTGACCGGTTCTGTGAGAACACGGGTCTGGCACCAAGAGTTCCGTCCTCGCTCTGCGGTGAGGGTGTCGTGCCGGTCTCACGCAGCGGAACGGTGGGCGCCGTGGCCGTCGACCGGGACGGCCATCTCGCCACGGCCACATCCACTGGTGGGCGTCTCGGCAAGCTGCCCGGGCGAGTGGGTGACTCACCTATCGCCGGAGCGGGAACCTGGGCAGACGACAGGAGCGTCGCGGTCTCCGCGACTGGTGAAGGCGAGTCGTTCCTGGTGGCCGGTTTTGCTCATCGTGTCGATTGGTGCGTCACGCAAGGAGCGCCACTGAGTGCGGCGCTCGGGGACGCGCTCGCGTCGGTCCGCTCACGGGGCGGTCACGGCGGCGCGATCGTGCTGGCGCGAGACGGCCGTTTCGCTGTCGCGTTCGACACCTTCGCCATGGCCCGCGGCTGGCGGGGCCGGAGTTGCTCAACAGTCCGGCCCGTTCACCGGGATGAGAACGGGCCCGCGGACGCTCAGACTTGAGATGAAGGGCTGCTGAGCTCGGTCGGCGGCTGGCGTGGCGCCTCACGGCGACTAGCCGGAGGAGGTTCCATGGCGAGACCCGACGCAAGCACTATGCGGTCTCGGCCCTCGGCTTTGGCGCGGTACATGGCTGCATCGGCGACATTGACGACGTCGTCGAGCACGGCGCCGTGCCGCGGGAAGAACGCCACCCCTATCGAAGCGGTTACGCGTGGCACGCCGTTTCCCGGCGCGGGCAGCTTGCCCAGGACCTCCCGCACGGCTTCGGCGACTCGCATGGCCCCGGCCTCGTCGGTGTTGTGGAGCATCAGGAGGAACTCCTCGCCACCGTAGCGGACGGCCGCGTCGCCGGTCCGAAGCGTGCCCTGTATCGCGCGCCCCGCCTTGCGGAGCAGGGCGTCACCGGCCATGTGTCCGCACTGGTCGTTCACCCGTTTGAAGTGGTCGAGGTCTATCAGCAGGATGCCCATCTGGGTTCCGGCTCGGCTGCTGAGAGCGGCCTCGCGCGTCGCCAGCTCGTCCCACCAGCGATGGTTGAGAAGTCCGGTCAAGGTGTCGGTCATCGCACGCGATTCGAGCTCGGCATAAAGCTGCGCGTTCCGCCAGGCAGCAGCGGTGATGTAACCGAAGAGCGCACAACGCTCGAGGTCCTCCTCGGTGAACTGGGACCGACCGTTGCGCCACATGTCGATGACGCCGAGGCGGTGGTCACCCGCTATGAGCGGGACGATGAGGAGGGACTCCTCCAAGGTCGACTCGTCCTGTCCGGGGATCGACACGGCTTCGGAATGGCTGCGAGTGTCCGGACAGTTGTACGGGTAGCCGCGGAGGAACGCCCAGCCGGTGATGCCCCGGTCCATCGAAATGTCCATCTCGTTGAGCCCCTCCAGCTCTCCGCCCGCGAGGACGCGTGCCCGGAGCCGGTACCGGTCCCAGTCGGCTTCGAAAATCGCGAACCGGTCGGCACGCACCGTGAGCGGCAGGCGCTCAGCTGTGACCTGAAGGATCCGGCTCGGATCATGCTCAGCCTGCATCAGGCGAGCGGCTTCCCCGAGCGACCATGCGAAGCCCTGGGCGTCGACCGGCACGTGTCCGGAGGTCGGAAGTTTGGCAACGAGAGCCGGGGCGTCCAGCGCTTTGCCCGCCGCGGTGAGGACCCGTACTCCTTGCCGGCGGAACCAGGCGGGCGAGACGACCTCGTCGCCGGGCTCTGCCGCGGCGGCGGCGAGCACAGCAGGCGACCCCAGGTGCGGGCCGATCCCCAATCGCACACCCAGCCCTATCAAGCGCTGGGCAACGGTGTCATCGACGATGCCGCGGAGAATGACATGTGCCTTGAGCCGGGCACAATAGGCGAGAAGGCCGGCGAGCTCCGCGCGCGCCCGGATGCCCGTCGACACGTAGTCGGTGTACGTCGGATCCAAGATCACGAAACTCGGCATGAGGTCACCGACGGGCCCGCGGCTGAGCACGCCGGGGGCGACGTCAGCGAGGGCAATGAGGCATCCCCGATCGCGCAATTCGGCCACCCGGCGTTCGACCAGCTCGGGCAGCTCGAGCGCTGTCACCTCGGCAATGATCCAAGCGACCTCTCCCGGTACGGCACCGACGTCCTCAGCGGTGCTCAAAGGGTCGAACCCCTCGTCTTTCAGAACATCTGCTGGGAGCGGCACGAAGAGGAGCGCGGGACTCGTGTACTGGACCGCCGGGAGCGCGCCGCGGACGAACTTCCTCGCCTCATCGCGCATCGACGCGCGGGGGAGGGCCTCGTAGCCGAACACCGTGCGGTCCTGGAGGTCCATCACCGGCTGCAGCGCGACGAAAGTGGAGAAGCCGGTTGAATCCTCCTGTGGCTCGCAACTCTCCGGCGCAGGTCCTTGCACATCTCAAGCGTAGAACCCTCGTGGGCCCATATAGCGAAAACATGACGCGACGGCGACAATTCTGCCGAGGTTGGCCGGTGAGTTGGGGCTAGAGTCCCGCGACATGAGCAGCAGGGAGCTTCGCTTTAGGTGTCGCGCCTTGCGGCGGGGTCAGGCTCTGTGACAGCTGGCGACGCGGACATCGCGGCATCGAGCCTCCGGCCATCATGGTCAAGGTCTGCGGTCGTACGCATCGTTGTGAACTCGGTGGCCACGATCGCAGCCTTCAGTGGTCTGTTGTTCCTCCTCTACGCGAGGTCGGTGCACGACCAAGCCGGCACCTCCGACAGGGCGACCATCATCCTCGAGGGCCAGGCCATGGCCGGCGGGCACCTTCTGCTTCAAGGCTGGAACTTGACTTTCGCCTCGTACTGGACGAGTGACGCGCCCTTCTACGCTCTGGCCGTTCGCCTCGAGGGTCTGCGGCCCGCGCTTCTCTACGCGGGTCCTGCGCTCATGGCGGCTCTTGTGATCACAGTCGGGGTTCTCATCGCCCGGGACGGTAGCGCTGCAGTGCCGGGCTTTGCCGGGGGTGCGGCGGTCGTCGCCCTCCTCGCCTTTGGCACTCCAGCCATGGGGCTCTTCTTTGTCGGAAGGGGATTCCACATCAGCACCGTGCTGTACGCGCTCTTGGCGTTTGCCGCGCTCAGGCGGGGACGCTTCGGCCTGGGATGGGTTCTGGCAGTGGTCCTGCTCGCGGCCGGGATGCTCGGCGATCTGCTGCTTGTCGCCTACGCGGCAGTACCGCTGGTCCTTGCGGGTCTCGTGGCAGCGCTGCGCCGGCGACGGTGGCAGAGCGCCGTCGCGTACGTCTCTGCCGCAGTCGTCGGTGTGGGCCTCGCCGCTCTCGCGCGTCGGCTCGCGGACGCGCGGGGCGCGTTCACGTCCCAGCCGGCGGTGTCCATAGTGCACTTGGGCCAGATCTTCTCGAACCTCGGGCACGCGCCGGGCTACCTGTCCGATCTCGTCGGCCTGACGAACGGCCTGCGTCACAACGGGGGAGTGCCGGTCGGCCTGCGTGAGGTGCATCTCGTGGGCGCGCTCTGCGTGCTGGGTTGCCTTTTGGCCGCGCTGTGGGGCCTCGTCGCGGGCGTTGGCCACGGCCGGCCAGGAAAGCTCTCGACGGGCGCGCCCGAGACATGGCGGCTCGACGACATTCTCCTCATCACAGTGCTCTGCTCGGCGGTGCCGTTCGTCGTGCTCGCACGGGCCGACCAGAGCGGTGTCCGCTACCTCACCGTGTCCGTCGTGTTCGCCAGCATTCTGGCCGGTCGCCTGGTTGCTCGAGCGTGGCCGAAGCTCCCCGCCGGCCGGCCGGTGCGCGCGGTCGCGATTCTCGGTGTGGTCGTGTCTTTGGGCTTCGCGGCCGGAGTCGGCTATTCATTGAGTCGCCCTGAGCCGCCGTACCAGGTTCCGTCGTTGGTCACGTGGCTGGAGGCTCACAATCTTCGATGGGGGATCGGCGACTACTGGGCTGCAAGCATCACGACGACCCAGAGCGGCGGAGCGGTCGTCGTACGGCCGGTCGAGGCGGCGAACGGCGGTGCCCTTCAGGAGATGACGACCTTGTCGACGCGGAGCTGGTACATCGGTCAGGAATGGCAATTCCTCGTGTAC
>PMZN01000154.1 GCA_003170375.1 Acidimicrobiaceae bacterium
TTCGAGAGCTCGTACGGCGGTACCCAGACAGTCAACGTCACCCTCGCTACGGCGCCGCCTGCATAGTTCGTTCGTCTCTCTCCTCGGACGAGCGCCGTTTGGCCGTCTCGACGCCTAACCCGCCAGCGTCGAGGCGGCCGAGCCGCGTCCAAGGAAGGGGGGCGCCTTCACGGGCTCTTCGGATTCGAGCGCGGCGTGATGGCCGAGCACGACACCGCCGCAGTCAGCGAGGGCGTTGACGACCGCCGCGCCGCACTCGATCGGCCAGATTCAAGCGAGAAGCTCGTCGGGATTCGATTGGCACTGCCCTCGAGTCGCTCGGCGACGGCACTCGCACAGATCATCTCCGAAGGGCGTCTTCACAGCCGCCCGCAGCGGACGGGCGTTCCTCAGGAGGGACGTTGCTGACCGGTGAACGGAGCCTTTTGCGTGGACGTCGTGCTGCCGGCTAACGATTCGGCGTCGGCCGCGGCGGCGCCGTTGCCAGTGAGCTCCTCGGAGGCGGCCGTGTTGGCGCCCCAAGGGCTTGGCCCAGGTCCGGGCTCGGTCGGCAACTCAACAACGAAGGTGGCGCCGCCGCCGGGAGTCTCCATGATCGAGACGCGTCCACCGTGAGCATCGGCAACGGCCGCCACGATGGAGAGACCCAACCCGGCGCCGCCGTGTGCACGGACCCGGGCGGGGTCCGATCGCCAAAAACGTTCGAATACGTGTGCAGCGACCTCGGGCGTGATCCCGGTGCCGTGGTCGACAACAAAGATCTTGGCGCGGGAGGGAGCGAGGCCTTGCGAAGGCTCGAGGAGGGCAATGATCTCGAGGGGACTACCGTCCGGTGTGTAGGCGAGAGCGTTCGAAACGAGGTTCCCCAGGAGCTGGCGGAGGCGTCCCTCGTCCCCGATCATCAGGCACGAGGGCGGAGCCTCGCGTGTCACCGTGCGCGACGGGTCTATGGCTCGGGCGTCCTGGGCAGCGTCCGCGACAAGCGTCGTCAAGTCGACAGGCTCTCGCTCGAGCGGGCGTCCTTGGTCGAGGCGCGCGAGCAGCAGCAAGTCGTCGACGAGGCCTGCCATCCGGGTCGACTCGCTATCGATTCGCCGCATCGCCGTGTCGAGGTCGGCTGGGCGGTCGGCCAATCCGTGCTGGAACAGCTCCGCGTAGCCCCGGATAGAGGTGAGCGGCGTCCTCAGCTCGTGCGACGCGTCAGCCACGAAACGTCTAAGCCGTGCCTCGGACGCCTCCCGCTCCCTGAACGCCGTCTCGATACGGCCCAACATCACGTTGAGGGCTCGGCCCAGCCGTCCGACCTCGGTGCGGTTGTCGGTCTCCCCGACGCGCTGGCTCAAGTCGCCAGCCGCGATCTCGCCGGCAGTGTCGGCCATCTTCTGGAGAGGGCGCAGGCTGAGCCGGATGACCAGCCAGGCCGCGGCCGCAAGGGCGATCAGGACCGCGCCGCTCACCAGGAGCTCGAGCTCGAGTAGGCGATGCAGTGCCCCGTCGGTTCCGGTGAGCGGTATCGCCTCTACGAGCACGTTGCCGTTGGTCAAGCTGGCTTCCAGCACTCGGTAGGAATCAATACTGCCGGTGCCTGGCACGGTCCGGTAGACGGGCGCACCGCCCGAGGCGTCGGCGGCCAGGCTCGCGAGCGACGCGGGAAGCAACGGAGAGGATTGGGCGGTGGCACTGAACGACGTCCAGGGCAAGAGCCGTTGGCCGCTCGGGCTCAACTCCGTGGCCAGCGTGCCCGGTGTCACAGCTTGGTTTTCGAACTCGGATCCGGGGCCGCCGAGTGGATTGGAGAAGCCGAGGTTTCGCGCCACCAGATTCGCCGACCTGAAGAGTTGCTGATCGAGTTGCCCGACGGCATAGCTACGGAAGGAGGCGTACGTGATGGCATCGGTGGTGACCAAGGCAACGATTACGAATGCGCACAGGACGGCGATGAGCCGGACCTTCAACGACACGAGCAGCCCCAGATGCCGTTGTTGACCCCGGAGAGCCACACGTGAGAGGACATTCTCGTCAGTTGCGCGGCGGGCGGAGCACGTATCCAACGCCGCGCACGGTGTGGATCAGATGCGGCTCGGTGAAATCGACCTTCTTGCGGAGGTAGCTGACGTAGGTCTCGAGCACACCGGCGTCGCCGCCGAAGTCGTAGTTCCAGACGTGGTCGAGGAGCTGGGATCGGGTGAGCACCCGACGCGGGTTCGAGAGCAGGTAGCGAAGCAACCTGTATTCGGTTGCCGTCAGGTCGATGAGCTGGCCGGCGCGTCGCACTTCGTGAGCGTCGTCATCCATCTCGAGGTCCGCGAGCTGGAGCAGTTCGCGGGCGGGCCCACCCTTGCCGGCGCGGCGAAGGATGGCCTGGGTGCGAGCGACGAGCTCGGCCACGCTGAACGGCTTGGTCACGTAGTCGTCACCACCGATCGTCAGGCCCCGGACTTTGTCCTCGGTCGCGTCGCGAGCCGTGAGGAAGAGCACTGGGATGTCGCGCCGGTCACGCCGGAGGCGCTCAGCAATGTTGAACCCGTCGATGTCGGGAAGCATCACATCGAGCAGGATGAGGTCGGGTCGGAACGAATCGATCTGCTCGAGCGCCCCGTATCCGCTGGATGCGGTCTGGACGTCGAATCCTTCGTAACGAAGCGCCATCGAGACGAGCTCGGTGATGGACTCCTCGTCGTCGACGACGAGGACACGGGGGAGCGGTTCTCCTGCTGCCACCTTCACATTGTGGTCGATATTGCTGGGAGTTTGCTGAGAATTCCGCATGGAGGCCGCCGTGCGGCGCGTGCCACCAGGTCGACTCTGCGGAGAGGTATCCCGAACATATGTTCGATCAGTGTCACTATCCTGGATCCGTGGTTGGGTACGCAGAGCTCCATTGCCATTCAAATTTCAGTTTTCTCGACGGTGCTTCTTACCCCGAGGAACTTGTCGCGGAAGCCGCCCGGCTCGAGCTTGGAGCTCTGGCACTGACCGATCACGACGGGCTCTACGGCGTGGTGCGCTTTGCCGAGGCAGCAAAGGAGGTGGGGGTGGCCACCGTCTTCGGTGCCGAGCTCACCCTTGCCGGCCGCGGACCAGACTTGATCGGCAACCCGGTCGTCCCAGCGGCGCCGCGTACCGGGACCCCTGATCCGTCCGGGTCCCACCTGATCGTTCTCGCCCGCGACCCGGAGGGCTACTCCCGTCTTGCCCGCTCCATCAGTGAGGGCAATCTCGCCGGTGGCGGGAAAGGCCGCCCTCGCCACGACATCGACCGACTGGCCGATCTGGCGGGAGGCCACTTCCTCATCTTGACGGGTTGTCGCAAGGGAGCGGTGCCTGCCGCGCTTGTGGAAGCCGGTCCTGTCGCGGCGGCCAGGGAGCTCGACCGGCTCATCGACCGGTTCGGTACCGAGAGCGTCGTCGTCGAGCTGTTCGACCACGATGACCCGCTCGACTCGGCGCGCAACGACGCCCTTGCTGCTCTCGCCGTGCGCAGGGACCTCGGCATCGTCGCGACGAACGTCGTCCACCACGCCCAACCCGCGGGCCGCCGCCTCGCCTCGGTGCTCGCCTCGGTTCGCTCAGGACGCCCACTTGATGAGCTCGACGGCTGGTTACCCGCCGCGGGGGCGGCCTATCTGCGCTCGGGGGCCGAGCAGGCAAGGCGTTTCGCCCGTTACCCGGGGGCCGTCGAGCAAGCCGGCGAGCTCGGGCGGGCATGCGCTTTTGACCTCCACCTCGTTGCCCCCAAGCTTCCCGACTTTCCCGTGCCTGCGGGCCAAAGCGAGATGACGTTCCTGCGCCAGCTAGTCAAGGAGGGGGCGAGCCAGCGCTACGGCCCAGCAGGAGCTGAGCGGGTGCCCGGCGCGTGGCGACAGCTGGAGCATGAATTGGCGATGATCGAGGAGCTGGGCTTTGCCGGTTACTTCCTCGTTGTCTGGGACATCGTCGAGTTCTGCCGACGGTCGGGGATCTACTGCCAGGGACGAGGTTCCGCAGCCAGCTCGGCCGTGTGTTACGTGCTCGGGATCACCAACGCCGACGCCGTCGCTCTCGGCCTTTTGTTCGAGAGGTTCCTGTCACCCGAACGCGACGGGCCACCCGACATCGACGTGGACATCGAGAGCGGGCGGCGCGAGGAGGTCATCCAGTACGTCTATGGGCGCTACGGACGTGAGCGGGCCGCGCTCGTGGCCGTAGTCGTGAGCTACCGGGCCCGGTCCGCCGTGCGGGATGCTGCCAAGGCGCTCGGCCACTCACCCGGGCAGGTTGACGCCTGGGCGCGACGCATCGAGCGGTGGGGATCACTTGGTGACGGCCACCACTCGACCGCGCCACATCGCAAGGACCGCTGGACGTGGTGGAGCGCTTCAGCGGATGGCGAGGCTGCACGGCGCGATGCCGTGAAAGGCGAGACCGGCGATGGCCGGCCTGGTCGTGACGACGTCGCTGCCGAGCCCGGCCCTGAGCAGGTAGCGAGCGAGCTCGGGATCCCGACCCGGGTGCTGGCGGTGGCGACCGAGCTGGAGGGCTTTCCCCGCCATCTCGGCATCCACCCCGGCGGCATGGTGATCTGCGACCGTCCGGTCTCAGAGGTCTGCCCGGTCGAGTGGGCCCGCATGGAGAACCGGACGGTGCTCCAGTGGGACAAGGACGACTGCGCGGCCGTCGGCCTCGTGAAGTTCGATCTCCTCGGTCTCGGGATGCTCGAGGCGATCCACCGGGCGGTNNGTCTACGACCTGTTGTGCCGTGGCGACTCGGTGGGGATCTTCCAGGTGGAGAGCCGGGCTCAGATGGCCACGCTGCCCCGGTTACGGCCACGCTGTTTCTACGACCTCGTCGTCGAGGTCGCTCTCATCCGCCCCGGCCCTATCCAGGGAGGATCGGTTCATCCCTACCTGCGCCGGCGTAACGGGGCAGAGGCGGTTACGTACCTGCATCCGTGTTTTGAGCGCAGCCTGGCGAAGACCCTCGGGGTGCCGCTGTTCCAAGAACAGCTCATGCAGATGGCGATCGATGCCGCCGGCTTTTCGGCTGCCGAGGCCGATCAACTCCGTCAAGCCATGGGCTCAAAGCGCTCCGCTTCGCGCATGGAACGCCTCCGCTCCCGCCTGTATACGGGGATGGCCGAGCGGGGGATCACCGGCCAGATCGCGGACACAATCTGGGAGCAGCTGGCGGCATTCGCCAACTTCGGCTTCCCCGAGAGCCACTCGGTGTCCTTCGCCTACCTCGTATATGTGAGCGCGTGGCTGAAGTTGCACTACCCGGCTGCGTTTCTCGCAGCACTGCTCAACTCCCAGCCCATGGGCTTCTGGGCGCCCCATACCCTTGTCGCGGATGCCCGGCGCCACGGGGTCGTCGTCCTCGGCCCGGACGTGAACTCGAGCGAGGCGGGGGCCTCGCTCGAACCTGGGACGACACCCGACCCGTTGGTACGGCTTGGGCTCGCCTCGGTGAAGGGGATCGGTTCCGACCTCGCCGACAAGATCGCGGCCAGCCGGCCATATGCGGACATGGAGGAGCTCGTGCGCCGGAGCGGCATCGGCCGCCCCGCGCTCGAAGCTCTCGCCACTTCGGGAGCACTCGCTGGGCTTGGCGGAGCCTCAACCCGCGCTGCCCGCAACGGAGCTGCAGCCAGCGCCGGTAGGGCCGGAGTCCGTCCGCTCACCCGTCGCGAGGCGCTCTGGGCGGCAGGTGCAGCCGCTGAGGCGCGTCCTGACCGTCTTCCCGGCACCGTGGTCGGGACGAATGCCCCACTTCTTCCCGAGATGGACGAGATCGAGGAGATGTCCGCCGACCTGCAGACACTTGGGCTGTCACCGGGCTCGTCCCCGATGTCCTTTGCCCGGGCGAGGCTCGCCAGCCGAGGGGTGATCCCGAACGCCGAGCTTGTGAGGGTGCCCGATGGCGCGAAGGTCCTCGTTGCCGGTGTGGTCACCCATCGGCAACGGCCGGCTACGGCGGGCGGGACGACGTTTCTCAACTTGGAAGACGAGACAGGGCTCGTGAACGTCATCTGCTCGCCAGGATGCTGGACCCGCTATCGCAAGGCGGCGCGCTCGGCGGTGGTGCTACTCGTACGTGGGCGGCTCGAACGGGGAGAGGGGGCCGACCCAGAGGCACCGTCGTCCTCGAACGTAGTGGCGGAGTACTTAGAGGAGATCGACCTAGCGATGGCGGTCGGCCCTTCGAGGGATTTCCACTGAAGCGCCGGTTGCGCCGGGCGGGCTTGGCCTCCGGCGCCAAGCTTCTCAAACCCTTGTCCTCATATTTAGTGATAAATTCTGCGGACCACGTGTCCGCGGATGCTCGGCACCACGGTGGAGTGCGTGAGTACGACGCGTGCTTGCGAGAGGCTAGGTTTCCTACCCGTCACGGCCTACCGGCGTAACTCGCTGGACGGAGGGCGCCTCTGAGAGGTTCGCTTCGGGGCCGCGACCTAAGACCGAAGGCGTACCGAACGCCGCCAAGCCTCGAGACGGAGACCCGGGACGTATGAATGTGTTCTTCAATGGCCTTGGACGCTTCACCGTCCGATTTCGCTGGTTCATCGTTGTCGTATGGATCGTCGGGACGGTCGCGTCGGTTCACTTCCTGCCGTCGCTCGGAAGCCAGGTCAACAACGACAACTCGGCATTCCTGCCTGCCAGCGCGCCGAGCACGGTCGCCGGCAACCTCGCTGAGCCGCTGGTCGGCAAGGCATCGCTGGTGCCGGTCATCATCATCGGCGTCAGCCAAGACGGTCCGATCAGCGCTGCGGACACCCAAGCGATCACCCGCCTCGCCGTTGATGCCAAGAAGGTCCCGAAGGTCGTGTCCGTGCAGTACGTCGGCACCTCCGAGAATGGGCGTGCGGTGCAACTCCTCGTCGAGGCGAACATAGCCGGGTTCAGCCCTGGGCCCTCGGCGGACGTGGTCAATGGGTTGTCGGCCGCGTTCGCGAAGGCCGGAGCGCCCCCTGGCATCAAGTTCCACCTGGCCGGTGCCGTGGCCACCAATGTCGCGCAGCAGAAGCAGTCGAACTCGACCGGGAACAAGACGCAATTGCTGTCGATCCTGTTCATCATCGTGCTGCTGCTGTTCGTCTTCCGCTCGGTGTTGGCGCCTCTGATCACGTTGCTGCCTGCGGCGGTCGTCCTGCAGTTGTCGGGTTCGCTCATCGGCGAGCTTGGCTCTCACGGGCTCAAGATCTCTCAGATCACCCAGTTGCTCCTGATCGTTCTCATCCTCGGGGCAGGGACCGACTACGGGCTATTCCTCGTGTTCCGCGTCCGGGAAGGCCTCCGATCCGGCCTGCCGGCGAACGACGCCGTGGCCCGTGCGGTCGCACGAGTCGGTGAGTCGATCTCCGCATCGGCCGGGACCGTCATCCTGGCGTTGTTGACCTTGTTGTTCGCGAGCTTCGGGATCTACCACGACCTCGGCGTCCCGCTCGCGATCGGGATCGCCGTGATGCTCGTCGCTGGGATCACGCTGCTGCCCGCACTGCTCGCGATACTCGGGCGCGCCGTGTTCTGGCCCGCGAAGATCGTCCCGGGCGAGGCGAACAAGAGTTGGTGGGGCAAGGTCGCCCAGCGTGTCATCGCTCGCCCGGCGCACACCCTCGCTGTCGGTGTCATCGTTTTCGGCGCACTCGCGTTCGGGTCGCTTCTCTACTCTCCGGCGGGATTCGGCGGAGCTACCGCGGCTCCGAACGGGAGTGACGCGGCCGCCGGCAATGCGGCACTGATGAAGTACTTCCCCCAANNCGGTCGTGAAAGCCGAGAAGGAACTGCAAGCGACCGGCCTCTTCAACGCTCTGCCGGGGCCGCTCGATCCTGCCGGCACGCCGATCTCGCCGGCGGTCTACTCGCGCCTGCACGCGGCGCTCGGCAATCCCCTGTTGCTCCCCGCGTTGCCGGCTCCCGGCTCACCCGGTGCGAAGGTGCCGACGCTGACGTACGACTTGTACCGCGCAACGGCGCGTTTTGTGAGCCCAGACGGGCACACGATCCAGTTCGAGGCGGGGCTCACGGCCGGTGACGCCGCCTCGACGCCGGCGCTGAACGCGGTGCCCGGCATCCGCACCGCCTTGACGACGGTCCAGCACAGTATCGGTGCGACCGCAAGCGGTGTAGCCGGCGAGGCCCCGGCTCTCTACGACGTGAGCTCGATCTCCGACAGCGACCTCATCCACATCGTCCCGATCGCCATCATCGCGATCGGGCTCCTGCTCGCGCTGGTCCTGCGCAGCTTCGTGGCTCCCCTCTACCTCATCGCGAGCGTGATGTTGTCTTACCTGGCGGCACTCGGCCTGGCGTCGATCCTGTTCATCAAGCTTGGCGGTAGCGGTGGCCTCACCTTCCTCTTACCCTTCTTGATGTTCATCTTCCTCTTAGCCCTGGGCGAGGATTACAACATCCTCGTCATGACGCGCATCCGGGAGGAGGCACACCAACACCGTCTTCGCGACGCCGTCGTGATCGCGGTCGGCGCGTCGGGCCCGACCATCACCTCGGCGGGACTCGTTCTTGCGGGGACGTTCCTGGTGCTTGCCGTCACAGCGGGAGGCCAGCCGGGCGGGAGCCAAATCCGCGACATCGGCATCGGCCTGGCGCTCGGCATCTTGATGGACACGTTCCTCGTGCGGAGCTTGCTCGTGCCCTCGACGGTGTCGCTGCTCGGTCGTTGGAACTGGTGGCCGGGCAAGCTGGCGGAGATGGACCTGGCCGGTCCCGCGACTTCGGGCGAGGGGGATCTCGCCCGACCCGCGCCGGGAGGACAAGCCGGGGTTTCGCCAGCACCTGACTGACGTTCTNNCCTGCGGGCTCTAGCCGACGGGCGGAGGGTACGTCTGGTCCGGTCGCGCCGTCCCCGGCGGAGGCTGCTGGGACGCCGATCGAGCGTCACCGGTCCATCGGCTCCCGTCCCACCACCGAACCTTGGTCGCGTCAACGGCGTCCGGGTACCAGCCAGGCGGCGGAAGAGGAGCGTCTTGACCGCGGTAGTACGCAAGCGCAGCTGCCTGCTGGTAGCCCGCCACAGGTATGCCTTGATTTCCGGTGGAAGCGCGCCAGAGCTCAGAAGCGCGGTGCCTGCGGGAGGCCTCGATGCAAGCCCAGACGATCGAGACGATCCAGGCCACGATCGCGGTGACGCCAAATGTGAAATAGCCGGCAGCCGCCACCAAGATCAGGACCAGCGCGGGCACCACCTTCACGTACAGCAGGCCGAGCGGACCGAAGAACAGGGTGAGAAAGAAGGCGAGCACCGGCGACTTGTCGACGGGAACGCGATTGGGCTGGAGCCCGGGTGGAAGAGTCCCCATGTGAGGAGTCTCTCAGGTTTTCGTGGCCGCTCGGCGACTCGACGGGCTCTCCGCGAACTGTGCGGGCACCTGCTTCCCGCCGTGCTTGCCTGTGGGCTACCCGGCGCCCGGCCCTCAGGTTTCCCATCGCTCGTCTACCGGAGCTACCGCAGAGTCGGGAGGCGACGGGCCGTCAGTGGCCATTTCCACTGCTGACCGCTCGACCTCGTTCTCGTTTCTCCACGGTCGCGTACGCGCCGTCCAGATAGCCGAGACGAGGAGAGCCGTTACGCACAGGATCCACCCGAGCGCCGTCGTGCTCACCCCGATGTACTTGAGTCCTGAGGCGAAGATGACGAACGTGATGATCGGGCGCACGATCCGGTCGGGAGCCCTCGAGGAGAGAAAAGACCCGACGAGCACCGCCGGAACGCTCCCGACGATGATGGAGGTCGTCACCGAGAATTCCACATGGCCAAAGGCCAACGCACCGAGTGCCGCTGCACCGGTCAGCGGTACTGCTTGGGTGAGATCAGTACCGACAAGCTGGTTGGCTCCGAGAAGCGGGTAGACGAACAGCAACAGGACGATGATCAACGACCCGGAGCCAACAGAGGTGATCCCGACGATGATCCCTCCGAGCATCCCGATTGCGACTGTGGGAATCGGACGGACGACAACCTCGTGCACCACGGCCGAGCGGACGTGACCAGCACGACGGTCAAGGATGTAGCGCAGTGTCATCGCTGCGGCACCGATCAGAAGGGCCGCGCCAAGCGCCCGTTCCACGTTGTCCTGAGCGACATGGGACTGGCCCATCCGGTGGAGGAGATACGCGCCGAGAAAGGCCATCGGAACCGAACCCGTGACCATCCAGCCGACAAGGCGGAGATTGACCGTTCCTTTGCGGAGGTGCACCGCGGCTCCGAAGGGGCGCATCACGACGGCGGCGACGAGGTCGCTCGAGATTGCGGTCGATGGCTTGACTGCGAACAGCAGGATCAACATCGGCGTCATGAGGGCGCCGCCTCCCGCGCCGGTCATGCCGACCAGGAAGCCGACGATGGCACTTCCGAGCACGATGTAAGGATTCAAATCCGGCCGTCCCCCGTCCCCTCAGGTCGAGATCTCCAGATGCTGTGCCTACCGTGGCGCTGCTGAACAAGGCGCCGCGGGACCGAGGGTTAGGTTAGGGCACCGGCGCTTCACCAGCTCTCAAGCGCCCCGAGAAGCTCCTTTGATCCTATGGGGCGGTCGTCGCGAGCCGGCGTGGCCATAGACAAAGAGACGTGTCATCAGAGATGGTCGCGGTCCACCTCGTCCGTTCCCTGCTTGGTCGTGGTGACGTGCCCCGGGTCGAGGTCCTCGAACCGGATGAATTCCACGTGTTCTCTGAGAAAGGTAGGAGTCGGCACGTGCCCGGCGTTCAGCCTCGTCTTCGCAGCTTCTCTCTGCTCGACGAACGCGGGACTGTCGATGATGTCGAGCACTCGATCCAGGGGCACAACGACCGATATGCCCGTGTTCAACGGCTCCTCTGCCCACTCGCCAATCCCGTCAGGGTCGTTCTTGGTTGTGGGAAAGAACCCGTGGACGAGGCCCATGAGGTAGGTTCTCCCGGCCGTCCCGATCCCTGCCGGGGTGATCCCGACGTTGCCCGTGGCACCGGCATGAAGCGGTAGAAGGTGAACGAAGGCAGGCGAGCCGCTGAGACCGCCCAGCGACCTCACCTCGACCAGATAAGCGGAGTCTTCACCTGTCATGAGGTGGATCGGGTCCCCGGGAAAGGCCGCGATGTTCCCCACTCGCACGATCGGCAGAACTCGGGACTTGCCTGGGTGCGAGATCAGCAGGCCCGTGATGAACACATCCTCACCCGGCGTGACGCTATGTCGCTTGATGAACTCTGCCGTGGCNNCCGTTGCGGACCGGGTAGTAGAGGTAGTCGAAGGTATGCATGTTCAGGGCGAGCGGGAGCACCGCTACGTCCGCTGTTTGGTGACATACCCACTCCTCAGGCGGTATCTCGAGGTGCATCGAGCCTGCGTGGCGCATGTTGACCCGCAACCAGGTCTTGTGGAAAGGCCCGTTCTCCAGGTGGTCGAACGGCTGAACGCAGTGCTTCGCGGTGACCACGTAGACAGCGGCTGCGTCATGCACGCCGAGCGGGTCACCAACGAAGAACGCGGCACCGACTCCGCGCGAATGGCCTCGTTGACCACCCACGACGCACACGCACTTGCGTAGCTCATGCGGGACCTGCACCAACTTCAAATTATCCCATTAGACGGGGCACGGATCTGGTCGGGTCTCTGAACCGGTTAGCTGCTCTCGGTCGCCGCCAGGATGGCGGCGACCGAGCGGTCGACATCGGCCTCGGTGGTGCGCCAGCTTGACACCGAGATGCGCATGAGGCGCTGGCCGTGCCAGGTGGTGGCGCCCATCCAGCACTCTCCTGAGCGTTGGACGCTCTCGATGATCCGGTCGGTGCGCTCGTCGTCGCCGAAGCCGACGAGGACTTGATTGAGCACGACGTCGTTGGCGATCGTGACGTTGTCGATGGCGCTGAGCTGCTCGGCAAAGCGGCGAGCCAAGGCGCAGCATCGTTCGACAAGCTCTGCGACGCCAGTGCGGCCGAGCTGCCGCAGGGCGGCCCAGGTGGCGAACCCGCGGGCCCGGCGCGACGACTCGAGCACGTAATCACCCGGCGCCCGCAGCCCACCCTGGCCCTGTCCGGTCAAGTAAGCGGCGGTATAGGACATGGTGGCTGCGTGAGCACGGGGATGGGCGCAGAAGGCGTAGCCGACGTCGTAGGGGACATTGAGCCATTTATGGCCATCGGTCGCCCACGAGTCGGCCGCCTCGATTCCGGCGGTGAGGTGGCGGGTGCCCGGGTTAGCTGCCGCCCACAGCCCGAAGGCACCGTCGACGTGGACCCAGGCCCGGTGGTCATGAGCTTCGGCGATCGCCGCGGTGAAATCGTCGAAAGCTCCACTGTTCACGTTGCCCGCCTGGAGACAGACGATCGTCGGACCGTCCGAACCGCTGGCGAGGACCTGTGCGAGGTCGGCGAGGTCGATCGCCCCCTGGGCGTCGGTGGTCACCGGTTCAAGAGCCCCAGCTCCCAGTCCCAAAAGACGCAGGGCCCGATCAATGGTGGCGTGGCGCTCGCCGGTGGCGACCACCCGCACCGCCGGCCCGCCGAGGAGCCCACGCTGCTCGACGTCCCAACCAGCCTCGGCCAACACGTGGTGACGGGCCGCGGCGAGCGCCACGGTATTGGCGCCCTGCCCACCGGTCACGAAGCCGAACGATGCGCCGGCCGGCAAGCCCAACAGCTCCTTCAGCCAACCGCCGGCCACGTCCTCGACCACCGCGGCAGCCGGTGAGGTGAACGCGTTGAAGGCCGGCTGGTCCCATCCGCTGGTCAACACGTCCGCGGCCGTCGCCGCATCGAGCGCGCCACCGACTACGAACCCGAAGTAGCGAGGACCGGTCGTGGCGACCAGGGCCGGCTCGACGGCGGCGACCAATTCGTCGATCACCACGGCGGGCGGGGTAGGTCCTTCGGCCAACGAGCTCAGAGCGGCCCGCACGGCCTCGAGGTCAACATCGCTTGGGAACACCGGCCGCTCGGCCACCTTTTCGCGATGGTCAGCGGCCCGCGCCGCGGCATTGGTCAGCAGATCGAGAAGAGAATCCATTCTCTGATTATCGTCGCCAGCCTGGGTACCGAGTTTGCAGAACGTTTGGGAAGAACACGCGCGCACCTGAGAGCCGTTCCGGGTTCTCGTGCTCTGGTCCCAGAACGAGGTGATCCTCTCAGGGTGACGTGGTCAGCGGGCTACTCGAGCGAATCCGGGTCCACGCCCGTGCCGCCTGCGGCGTTGCTCGCATATGAGGCCAGTGCAAAACGCAATACGTTGACAGCTTCGTCGCCACTCCACAGCATCGGGCCTTCACCTGTGTGGAGCCAACGTAGCCAGTGGTGGCCCGAATCCCTGAAACTACTGGCCCAATCGTCGTCGAGTGCGTGGTAGGAGCGCATCTCCCCATCGACGTAGACCTCTAGGCTCGGCTGTTGGATGCCGCGGGCGGTACACCGGTTGACCCGCGCGTAGCCGCGGCGGCCGGTGATCTCCCAACGCTCGTCGTTGGTGTAGTAGTCGGAGCGCAGGTACATGTCGATTGCAAGTGTGATGTCCCACACACCGCGGATCCCACTGTGGTGTTCCCACACGAGGGTCGTGGGTGCGTCGACCTCGATGCCGGGAATGACTTCGGTCGTGCCCACCCACGCCCGCACTTCCTTGATCGGGCCGAAGAGCCAGATTGCCGTCGAGAGCTTGTGCCAGCCGTCATCGAAAACGAGAGTGCCGCGGCCACGTCGCATCTGCTGGAACTGCCACTCGTAGGTGCTCCCCGGGACGTCCCAGCCACCGCGGCCGCTGGCCACCATCTTCATGTGGTACCCGGTCACCTCGCCGAGCTCGCCTGACGCGACTATCTCCTTGAGCTTTACGAGCGGTTCGTAAAAGATGTAGTTGTCCATTACCCGCAGCAGCCGACCGCCCGCTGCGGCCGCGCCGAGCATGCGGTTCGCGTCGGCAAGGTCATTGCAAATCGGCTTTTGCAGGTTGACGTGCCAGCCGTAGCCCACGAGCTCGGCGACGCCGTCGGCATGCAACGGAATCGGCAGCAGAACCTCGACGGCGTCGACCTCGAGACCACTAGCCGCCAGTTCGGCAGCTGAGGTGAATGTGCGGGCGGCTGGCCAGTCGGCCCGGCGTTGGGCGCGGCGCTCCTCGCTCGGATCGACAAGCGCCACGACCTCGACATCGGGATTGTCGACATAGGCGCGCACGTTGAGGTCATAGATGCGGCCCAGGCCCACGAACGCGGCCCGTAC
>PMZN01000190.1 GCA_003170375.1 Acidimicrobiaceae bacterium
GCCGTCGGCACACTTTGCATCTCCTTGCAGATGCGGTACGTGACCGGGTACACGATCAAGGGCACCGCGATCGCCAGGAAGCGGAAGGAGGTCAGTACGACGTTCAACGAGATCGACAGGTAGTTCGCCAGGACGTCGGTGGCGCTTGCCCCGAAAAGCACGAAGTAGAACGAGAACACGGCAGCGCCGAAGGCGGTGCGTTTCGGACGGTCCCTCGGACGGTCCAGGATCTGGTGCTCTGCGTGGTCATGGGTCAGTCTCGCCTCGATGAACGGCCACATCTGCAGGACACCGAACGTGATGCCCGGAAGCAGGATCGCAGGGAAGAAGACATTGGGGATCATGTGGCCGAAGCCCACGATCTCCCAGCTCGGCATGATACGAAGCGCCCCATCGAGCCAGCCCATGTACCAGTCCGGTTGCACGGCATAGCTCACCTTGTACGGCACGTACGGGCCGTAGAGCCAAACGGGGTTGATCTGGAAGAACGCGCTGAGGATGCCCGTGACCGCGACCGTCAGGAACATGAAACCGGTCGTTTTCGCAGCGAAGGTGGGCCACAGCGGCGCCCCGACAACGTTCCGGGGCGTGTTGCCGCGTCCGGGGAACTGCGTGTGTTTCTGGCGGACGAGCATTCCGAGGTGAGCGCCGAGTAACCCCGCCATGACCGCGGGCAGGATCAGGACATGGAGGATGAAGAACCTCGGGATGATCGCGTTACCCGGGAAGTTGCCGCCGAAGAGGAAGAAGGCCGCGTAGCTGCCGATGAGCGGGATCGACTCGACGATCGAGAACGAGATCCGGATGCCTGTTCCCGAGACGAGATCGTCCGGGAGCGAATAGCCGAGGAAGCCGTTGAAGATCGCGAGGATGAGAAGGGTAGAGCCCACGATCCAGTTGAGCTCGCGGGGCTTGCGGAATGCTCCGGTGAAGAAGATGCGGAGCATGTGGACGACGATCGACCCTACGAAGATGTTCGCCGCCCAGTGGTGCATCTGGCGCATGAGCAGACCGCCCCGCACGGCAAAGCTCAAGTTCAGTGTCGAGGCGAACGCCTCTGAGACCGGCTGTCCGCGAAGCGGCACGTATGAGCCCTCGTAGATGACTTCTTTGCTCGACGGAATGAAAAAAAGGGTGAGGAAGACTCCTGTTCCCAAGAGCACGATGAACGAGTAGAGGGCGATCTCGCCTATCAGGAACGACCAGTGATCCGGGAAGATCTTGTTGAGCATCTTCCGGCCCGAGCCCGAGATCCCCAGCCGCTCGTCGAACCAGTTGAAAAGGGCGTCAATCATTGCCCCGCTCCCAGTACCCCGGTCCAACAGGCTCGTCGTACCCGTCCTGGGCACGGAAATATCCCTTACCGTCTATGTACAGCGGAAGCTGAGGCAACGGTCGCGGCGCCGGCCCGAAGATCGGAATGGCAGCATCGGTGACGTCGAACAGGGACTGGTGACAGGGGCACAGCATCTTCTTCGTGAGCTCCTGATAGAGGCCCACGGGGCAGCCGGCGTGCGTGCAGACCTTCGAGAAGGCGATGTAGCCCTGTGGCGCCCAAGTCGCCCGCTGCTTGGCGAACTGCGGCGGAGGCGTGAGGTAGCCGCTGGCGGGCGGGGGGTCGACCCGGATGAGCATGGTCTGCGAGTACGCGCCCCCGACGTCGGTCTCCGGGAAAACCGTGGTGAAGCCCCCCACCTCGAGGTCACCTGTCTTGATCTTGCGACCCGTGATGTCGACGAGGTACGAGCCGCGTCGCCAAGCGGTCTGGCGAAGTGCCTTGCCCGGGAGCGGGCCGAGCGACCGAATAAAGGGCATCGCGAGCACGACACCGAGAATCCCCGACGCGAGGCCGAGGGTCTTGACGAGAAAGCCCCGGCGCTCGACTGCCACCTTCCCGCGACTCGCGAAGTCCTGGACGAACACCGCACGCTGAGCACTGGTCGGCACGAGGCTGTGCCGGGACTCCGAGAAGGGGCCCCGTGGCATCAGATACTTGCCCCATATCACCATCCCGTACCCGAGTCCTGCGAAACCTACTGAAAAGGTGACCGCGAGCCAGAAGTTGGAATAGTTCTGCCAATAGGCCGCGCCGAAGCCGGCGAAACCCGCGGCTGCCAACAGGAATCCCGAGCTCGCCACGATCTCCGCCCGGCGCGGGTTCTTCGCAGCTATCTGGAACTGCGGCGCGTCAGCGCGGACCGAGGTGACGGGGATCCTCACCCGGCGAGATTGATCGTCTCGCTCCGGCGACCCGGCATTGGCGTCAGGTTCGTCAGGCATGCGCGAGCTCGCTGTGATCGTCGCCACCCGGCCCGTGCTCGTGACCATCGGGACTCTCAGGACCGTCGTGGCCTTCTTGGCCGTCTTGTCCCCCGTCCTCGTCGGTCTCCGTGCGATCGCCAACCCAGAGAGCTGCCAGGAGGCAGGCGCCTACGCCGACGAACAGCCCGACGAATCCCTCCGCGACTGGGCCTACACCTCCGAGAGAGAGCCCACCGGGGCTGACGGGATGTTGGATGTTCTTCACGACATAACCGACGATGTCGTCAACTTGCGCGCTCGAGAGCGTGCCCGGCCCGAAGCGCGGCATGTTGCCGGGACCCGTGCGGACCGCTTCCCAGACCATCGTCTTGGTCACGCCGTGCAGCGGAGGCGCCTGGATCCCGTCCGCGAGCGCGTCGCCGGCTCCTGTGATGGTGTGGCAGGGCGCGCAGTTGAGCGCGAACAGGCTGAAGCCTACGGCCACATTCGCATGCGAGATGTCAAGGCCGACGGGGATCCCAGGATTGTCGAATGACGGCGCCAACGAGGTCACATATCGCACGATCTCGAGGACCTCGGTGCGGTCGAACTTCGCCGGCTTTCGTTCCGGCTCGGCCGTTGGCTCGGCGAGCGGCATCCACCCGCTGGAGAGCCATAGATCTACCGTCGCGCCGCCCACCCCGAGGAGCGGTGGCGCGCGGTTGCCTCCAGAGGCGTCGATCCCGTGGCAACTCGAGCAGTTCTGCACGAACAGGGTGCGACCGACAGCCAGCTGGCCTGCGGCGGTCGGGCTGTCCTGGCTCGTAAGGCTCGGTGCATTGACTCCGGTCGAGATCCCCCCCCCGGAGACGTCGGCACGCCCGCCACCTAGCAGGAACACGCCGACGAAACTCGCCGATACGAGAAGTGCGAAGCTCAGCAGGGCGCGCCGCCAAAGGGCGTGGGAAGGGGTCACGAGAGCAAGAAGAGGGCGCTGAACAGCCCGACCCAGACGAAATCAACGAAGTGCCAGTAGTAGCTGACGGCCTGGAAGACGGCGGTCTCACCCGGGTCGCCACCCTTGATCGAGCCGGCAAGACGCCCGAGGAGGGCAATCATGGCCACGAGCCCGAGAAGGACGTGAAGTCCGTGAAGGCCACTCATGATGTAGAAGAGCGAGCCATAGGCGTTGGTGCGCGGCCGGAAGGGAAGGGTCTTCCACTCGTAGGCTTGGTTCGCGAGGAAGGCAGTGCCGAGGACGAAGCTCGTGATGATCCAGTTGCGGGCCGCCTTGAATTGCCCACGCTCCTGCGCCCACACCCCTAGCTGGAACGTCGGGCTGGAGGCCAGAAGAGCGAAGGTGAAGATCAGCGCCTGGATCGTGTCGAGGTGCCTTCCGGGAGGAAACGTACCCGGTGGTGGCCACAGCGGCATGTTGTGGGCGCGAATCGTGAAGAAGGCGGCGAACAGGCCGCTGAAGAACATGAATTCCGAGCCAAGCCAGACGACTACGCCAACGGCGAGCAACTGGGGCCCCCCCGGCTGCTGTCGGCTGTGCGGGCGCGGCAGTACTACTGCGTCGCTCACGGCGTACTTCTTAGTCGAAAGACGCGTCCGAATCCAGCCGCTGGCGCGGCGAAATGAGGCTTGCCCGAAGGCCGGGATACTGTCGTGCCGTGCACGCCCTCGATTCGCCCTTCCTCCGGGCGTGCCGGTGCGCGCCCGTCGAGCGAACACCGGTGTGGTTTATGCGCCAGGCGGGGAGATCCCTCCCCGAATACCGCCACATGCGCGGAGACGGCGACATCCTGGACGCGATCGCCAAGCCCGAACTTGCGGCCGAGCTGACACTTCAACCGGTGCGCCGGTACGGTGTCGACGCCGCGATCCTGTTCTCCGACATCGTCGTGCCGCTTACCGCTGTCGGAGTCGGGGTCGAGATAGTGACGGGACGAGGGCCGATGATCGACCGGCCTTTTCGCACCCGCGAGGACCTGCATCGCCTTCGGCATCTCGAGCCCGAGGTTGACCTCGCGCACGTGCTCGAGACCGTTCGAATCGTCGTAGGCGAGTTGGACGTCCCGTTGATCGGCTTTGCGGGTGCTCCGTTCACCCTCGCGAGCTACCTCATCGAAGGCGGCCCCTCTCGGACATTCGGCCGCACAAAGGCCCTCATGCACGGCGAGCCCGAGTTGTGGCATCAGATCGTGGATCGTCTTGCTGACATCGCCCTGGCGACGCTGAGAGCTGAGATCAAGGCCGGCGCCTCGGCGATCCAGCTATTCGACAGCTGGGCGGGTGCACTCTCTGCCGCGGACTACGCGACCTTCGCTCTGCCTGCTTCGCGCAAGGTGCTCGAGGGGGTAGCTGATCTCGGAGTACCCAGGATCCATTTCGGCGTCGGCACCGGCGAGCTGCTCGGGCTCATGTCCGAGGCAGGAGCCGACGTGGTAGGTGTCGACTGGCGAGTGCCGCTTTCTGTGGCCCGCGGTCGAATCGGCGCCGGAAAGGCGGTCCAGGGCAATCTGGACCCGGCTGTCTGCCTTGCGCCGGTCGGCATAGTGATCGAGGAGACGACCAGGGTACTCCTGGACGCGGGCGGCAGGCCGGGCCACATCTTCAATCTCGGGCACGGTGTCCTGCCTGAGACCGATCCCGGGGTGCTCGCCCGGGTGGTAGAGACGGTCCACGACTGGCAGCCGGGCGCGCCGCCAGGTGAGGCGGCCGACTGATGACACCCGCTTCGAGACGAGTCGGCGTCCTCGTCATGGCCTATGGGACCCCCTCCTCACCGGGACAGATCGAGGCCTTCTACACCGACGTGCGTCGCGGACGTCCGCCAAGCGCCCAGCAGTTGGCCGACCTCACCGGACGCTACGAAGCGATCGGCGGAGCCTCTCCCCTCTCGCGGCACACCGCCGAGCAGGTGGCAGGGATCCAACAGCAGCTGGATCTCCGTTTTCCTGGCCGCTACGTGTGCACCCTCGGCAACAAGCACTCCGACCCCCGCATAGAGAACGCCGTCGAGAACCTCGCCGGGCAAGGAGCGCGCGAGCTCGTTGGACTCGTCCTTGCGCCCCACTACTCGCGAGGAAGCGTCGGTGAGTACGTGTCTCGTGCGACCGAGCGGGCAGCCGATCTCGGCATGACCGCCGCGTTCGTCGAGCATTGGCACGAGCACCCCGCGCTCATCGAGCTTCTCGCCGAGCGGGTGATCCACGCGGTCGAGTCGCTCGGGACCGCCGGGAACGACGCTCGGCGGAACGACGGGCTTCTCCTCCTCATCACCGCACACAGCCTCCCGGTTCGCGTCGTCGCCGACGGCGACCCGTACGCAGACCAGCTCCGGCACAGCGGTGAGCTTGTGGCGTCGGCCTCGGGGCTCGGGCGCTGGGATGTCGGTTGGCAGAGCGCCGGCCGGACGTCCGAGCCTTGGATGGGCCCGGACATCCTCGACAGATTGCGGGCGCTGCCGAGCGAGGGAGTGAGCGCAGTGGTGGTTTGCCCGGCGGGCTTCACCTCGGATCACCTCGAGATCCTCTACGACCTAGACATCGAGGCGAGCCGCGTCGCTGCCGAGACGGGTGTGGCTTTCGCCCGGACCGCGTCGTTGAACGCCGATCCGAGGATGTGCGCCGCGCTGGCCGATCTTGCCATCTCTTGTGCGGAGGAGCTCTAGGCCGATGAGCCGCGTCGTTGCCGTCGTGGGCGGTGGGGTAAGCGGCCTCGCCGCAGCCCGCGTCCTCGCCGGCGCTCCTCCTGCCAGCCTCGAGCTGCGGGACGGCCCGGCCCATCAGGAAGGCGGGCCCGACTTCGAGGTCGTCCTGCTGGAGTCCGATGACCGCTTCGGGGGCAAGATCCTTTCCCGTGAGTTCCGGGGACGTTCGGTCGATTTCGGGCCCGACAACTTCCTGACCCGGAACCCGAGTGCCAACGAGCTGTGCGACCAGCTCGGGATAGGCGACGATCTCGTGGCACCGGCGACGAGCTCGGCATCGGTGGTGGCGCGGGGACGACTCCACCCTCTCCCGCCCGGGCTCATCCTCGGCTTGCCCCCCGACCTGGTGGCTCTCGCCCGGTCGCGGATCGTGAGCGGCCGCGGCCTTGCCCGAGCGGCGCTCGACCTACTGGCCCTGGGCGCACCCATCTCGGCCTCGAGCCTGGGCCTTTCCCCTGAGGAAACTGCGATCGGCCGCGCTAGCGGAGGCGCCGTCGTCGCAAGCGACACGGGCCCCGAGTGGAGCGCTGCCTCGATCCTCGTGAGTCGGCTCGGCCGCGAGCTAGTCGAGCGACTCGTCGACCCCTTGCTCGGCGGCATCAACGCCGGCGGTCTCGACCAGCTCTCTCTCGTCGTCGTAGCCCCCCAGGTGGCACGGGCTCTCGTCGGCCATCGCAGCGTGACTCGCGCGCTGAGGCTGTTGGCCCGGAGAACGCCCAAGCCCTCGGCGAGCACCGGTGCCAAGATCAGGCCCTTCTTCCTCGGAATGCGGGGCGGACTCGGCCGCATCGTCGAAGCGCTCGTCGCGGACCTGCAGGACCGAGGCGTGCAACTCCAAACAGGCGCAGAGGTAAGGGCCCTCCGGCGAGCCAAGAACGGCTACGAGCTCGAAACGGCGAACGGGACAATCGTCGCGGACGGAGTCGTGCTCGCGGCACCCGGGTACGTCGCCGCGCGGCTGCTCGTCGAAAGCGCCCCGGTAGCGGCCGCCGAGCTCGGCTCGATCCCGCACTCCAGCGTCGCGCTCGTTACGCTTGCGTGGCCCTCGGGTGCCATGTCCCTTCCGCAGGGAAGCGGCTTCCTTGTGCCCCGCTGCGAGGGCCGGATCATCACCGGCTGCACCTTCTTGTCGGCCAAGTGGCCTCACGCCGCCAGCGCCGGGGAAGTCGTCGTCCGTGCCTCGACCGGGCGCTACGGCGATGAACGACCCTTGTCAATGTCCGACGAGGAGCTCGTCGAAGCAGTGCTCGGAGAACTGCGAGAACTGACCGGTACCTCGGTCCCGCCGCTTGCCAGCCTGGTCCGGCGCTGGCCCCGGGCCTTCCCGCAGTATCTGCCTGGGCACCGGCGAAAGATTGAGCGAGCACGAGTGGCACTCGGCGAGCTGCCTGCCCTCGAGCTCGCTGGCCCATCGCTGGGTGGGATCGGCATCCCGGCATGCTTGACAACTGGCGAGCGAGCCGCGGTGGAGGTTCGCGATCGCCTGAGCCGATGAAGCGCAGGGACCGGGTCGTGCGATGGCTCGTCCCGCTCGGCGGGGGTGTTCTCGTGGCGCTTTCACTGCCGCCGTTCGGGCTGTGGCCCCTGGCTCTTCTCGGAGTGTCACTTCTCGCCTGGGCCTTGAGGGACCGGTCCGTTGGCGGACGGGCAGCAGCCGGCTTTCTCGCGGGCGTCGGGCAGTTCGCGATCGGCCTCGCCTGGGCCGACAAGTTCACGTTTCTCGGCTATGGCGGGCTCATCGTCCTCCATTCGGCGATGTTCGCCGTCGCTTGCGCCTTCGTCCCTCGCGGACCAGCCCGGGTGCCGGCCCTCGCGGCACTCCTGACGCTCGCGGAGTGGGTGCGTGAACGTTGGCCGTTCGGCGGTGTGCCACCGGGTGGGATCGCTCTCGGGCAGGTGAGCGGTCCCCTGGTCGGAACCGCACGCATCGGCGGCACTGTCCTCTTGGTGGGTGTGACCTACCTCGCCGGCGCTGCGCTCGGCGACCTCGCCGTCACCTGGCTCCGACGGCGCCGGACTCACGGCCGTGTGCACGATCACGGGCTGATCGGGTGCTGGGTGAGCCTGGCCATCGCGGTCGCCCTCGCCGTCTGGGGCGCTTTCGCTGCTGATGGTGGACCTCCGCTACGCACGCTTCGCGTCGCCATCGTGCAGGGTGGGGGGCGGCGGGGACTGTCCGATCTGCAGGTGCCGGCGTCGGTCGTGTACGCCGCTGCGCTGCGAACGACCACGAGGGTTCGCCCACCGGTCGATCTAGTGCTCTGGCCCGAGGACGTTGTGGCGCTCGGCCAGCCGCTCAAAGGCTCGCCGGAAGCCGCTCAGCTCTCCGAGATCGCCCGGAGCCTTCACACGACGCTCGTCGCTGGCATCACCGAGCCCGTCGGCACGACCCAGTTTCGAAACGAGATCGTCGCCTACTCCCCATCGGGTGCCCTGGTAGCCGTGTTCGAGAAGGTTCACCGGGTTCCTTTCGGCGAGTACGTCCCGTGGCGGTCGCTCTTCTCTCACCTGGCAAACCTCGAGGCAATTCCCCGGGACGCCATCTCCGGGCACGGGAGCGGAATGATGGCGACACCAGTGGGACCTGTCGCCGTGCTCGTGTCCTACGAGACGTTCTTCCCCGACCGCGGACGCTCGGGCGTGAGAGCCGGAGGCCAGCTCATCCTCGTCCCGACCAACACGTCGTCTTATTCGAGCGAGCAGGCTCCCGCCCAGGAGATGGCGGCTTCTCGCCTGCAGGCGATCGAGGAGGGCCGCGACCTATTGCAAGCAGCGCCGACCGGTTACTCGACCGTCGTCGACAACCACGGCGACGTGCTCCAACAGACACCCCTGTCGGCCTCGGCGGTGCTACGCGCCACCGTACCGCTGCGCGACGGGGCCACGTTATACGCGCGGGTCGGCGATCTGCCGACGGTCTTGCTGGCGCTTTGCGCGGTGCTCGCGGGCTGGGTGCTCGCCATCGTGGAGCGCCGCCGTGAGAGGCGGAAAGGCCTCAGGAAGAACGGATCACCCGCCCCGATGAGGTGAGGCGAACCCACATCGCGCCGAAGCAGGCGATCGAGTCAGAGAACGTCAGCGACCGGGTCGATGGTCTCGCTGGCTGCCAGTGTGGAAAGCCCGGGCTCGAGCGCACCGGCATCGGCGGTGGCCGGGATCGAGATCTCGCCCGGCAGCTCAACGGACGGCTCTTGCGCACGAGCCTGGGTCCGGGCTCCGAACAGGAAGCGGTTGAACAAGAAGTACCGGGCCGTCCAGATGCAGGCATAGGTGAGCAAGTTGGCACCGTTGACGATCAACGCACGAGCGAGCGATCCGCTCGCGATCCGGTCCGCGTTGTGCGCCGCCACCCCGACTGCAGCCGTCGAGAGCACCATGGCGGTAAAGGAGATCGTCCAGAACGGCACGACCTCTCGCCAGACCTTCGAACGGCCCGTCTTGCCCCAAGTCCAGTTGCGGTTGAGGTAGTACGCCGGAAGGGAGGCGACGGCCGTGGCAATGACGTTGCACTCCATCGCCGACCCGACCTTCCAGATGTGGTAGGTCGAGAAGAGAACGGCCTGGGACACAATCGTCGAGATGATCGAGACCGAGGCGTACTTCCAAAGTCGCCCGAAGTGCTCCGTCCGCCGAAACGCGAGAACCCGGCTCACTAGCGAAGCCATGAGAGAAGTCTATCGTCTCATCTGTGACTGAGGCTCTGAGCCAGCTCGTCGAACTGCTTGACCTCGAAGCCATCGAGGTGAACATCTTCCGCGGCAAGAATCTCGACGAGACTCGTCTGCGTGTCTTCGGAGGCCAGGTGGCCGCACAGTCGCTGGTCGCGGCGGGTCGGACGGTTGACTCGGGTCGCGTCCATTCCCTCCATTCGTACTTCCTGCGCCCTGGAGATCCAGCAGCACCGATCCTCTACGAGGTCGACCGCATCCGCGACGGCCGTTCGTTCACGACACGGCGCGTGGTTGCGATCCAGCACGGCCGGGCCATCTTCAACCTCCAGTGCTCGTTCCACATCGATGAGGGCCCGGGCCCGATCCACCAGGCGGAGATGCCGCGGGTGCCCCGAGCAGACGACCTGCCGACAGTTCGCGAGCGCCTCGATCCCTATCTCGACCAGTTGCCGGATTGGTTCGTGGTGGACCGGCCACGTCCGATCGATCAGCGTTACGTCGGCGACCTCCCATGGCTGCCTTCGCCAAGTCGGGAGACCCGCCAGAGGTTGTGGGTGCGCGCGGATGGGGAGCTGGCCGACGATCCGCTGCTCCACGCTGCCGTGGTCGCCTACGCCTCGGACATGTCGATCATCGACTCGGTCCTCAAGCCGCACGAGGTGCGATGGGAAGACGGGAAGAACATGGTCGTCAGCTTGGACCACTGCATGTGGTTCCACCGCCCGTTCCGGGCCGACCAGTGGTTGCTCCTTGATCAGGATTCCCCCAACGCCTACGGAGCACGAGGGCTGGCAAGAGGGCTCATCTTCGACGAGGAGGGTCACCTGGTCGTCAGCCTCGTGCAAGAAGGTCTGGTCCGCGTGAGAACACAGGACCCGCCACCGGGAGAACCCTGATCGATGCTGGGCATGACTGCGGCCTTTGCGATCGGCTTCGGGACTTTCCTCGTGTTGATGGCCGTGCTGGCCGTGTTCGTGCTGCGCTTTGCGATTCGAGAGGGTCGGCGCCGTCAGCCGGCTGCCGGTCCTGACCCGGAAGGCGGCCCCGATCCTGGGGTGCGCCCGGGATCCAGCTAGACCAAGCCGCCGCGGCGACTCTCGTAGACGACCCCGACGAGGGCCGCGACGGCAAGGAACAGGCCAACTCCCAGAGTCCAGGCTCCGAACACGAACGCCAAGGCCACGAATGTGGCGCCGACACCAAGGACGAACGGCCAGACGCTGCTTCCGGGAAAAGCTCCGACAACGCCTGCCCCGTCCTCGAGGGAGGCCTCGGGATCGTCCGACGGCCTCGGGCGCATCCGCCGCGACCACCAGAGGTAGTAGAAACCAGGCACGCTGCCGAGCAGGAACGTCCCGAGCAGCATGACGCTTCCCGCGTCCTCATGGCTCCACAGCCAATAGACGGCACCGACAATTCCGAAGAAGAAGCCAACGAAGAGAAGAACATAGGACTCGACCTTCATCGGTCGGGATCCCACTTCTCGAGGGTGTCCCCGCCGTCAACTTGGACGTCTTCGAGCAGCACCGTTCCGCCGTCGGCCGAGGCCACCAACCCCACGGGCCTCCGCTTCGCGTGCTCGATTGTCCTGTCCTCAGGGTGGTTGTAGTCCCAGACCGGGCGCTGGGACCTGACGGGCGGGATTCTCAGGAAATTGTGGTGGGGCGGAGGTGAGGTCGTCGCCCACTCCAAGCTGGATGCGTCCCAGGGGTTGTCGCCCGCCGGGATCGGCTTCCACCAGGACACCACGACATTGACCAGGAAGATCGACACGGACAGGAACAGCAGCGCAGAACCTGCGCTGGAGATCCGGTTCAGGGTCGTGAAGCCGTCGCTCGCCGCGTACTCAGCGATGCGCCTCGGCATCCCTTTCAGCCCGAGGAGGTATTGAGGGAGGAAGGTGACATTCGTACCCACCAACATGAGCCAGAACGTCGCCTTCCCGAGCCCTTCTCGGAGCATTCGCCCAGTCATCTTCGGGTACCAGAAGAAGAACCCGGCGAACGCGGCCATGACCAGTGACATGACCACACTGTGGAAGTGGGCGACCACGAAATACGTGTCGTGTGTGGCGAAATCCACGGGTGGAGATGCCAACAAGATTCCGCTGACCCCACCGAGCAGGAAGGTCACGAGAAAGCCGATAGAGAACAGCATGGGAGTGTCGAATTTGACCGAGCCACGCCACATCGTCCCGATCCAGTTGAAGAACTTGATCCCGGTCGGCACGGCGATCAAGTAGGACATCAGGCTGAAGAAGGGAAGGAGCACGACACCGGTCGTGAACATGTGGTGTGCCCATACGCTGGTTGACAGGGCGGCAATGGACATCGTCGCGAACACCATGCCGCGATAGCCGAAGATAGGCTTGCGTGAGAACACCGCGATCACGTCGGTCACGATCCCGAAGAACGGCAAAGCGAGGATGTATACCTCGGGATGACCGAAGAACCAGAAGAGGTCTTG
>PMZN01000052.1 GCA_003170375.1 Acidimicrobiaceae bacterium
CCTGGGGCTGTACGTCATGATCTCGGGCTCGGCCCGCCGTGACATCCTCGCGGTCCTGGGCGAACCGGACGTGAGCTGGCGCACCTTGCCATCGCCGCCGGCACGAACCGCCGTCGTCGTGTTCGGTCCGGCGGGACGCTTGGACGCCCTCGCGGTCGACGGCACCTCGTTCACAGACTGGCTGCTGGCCGGCGGCGACCGCTGGAAGAAGGTGCAGGAACTTCATGTGGCGATTCAGTTCGGGTCCTCGGGCTGATCCACGCGGACGAGGATCCGGCGGCTGCGTAATGCCCCAGCAGTAGCCTGAGGCGATGACCGGCACCCGAGCCAAGCGGGGGCAGGACGTGAAAATGTCTGACGTCGAGGAGCTTCGCTTCGATTTCACCGGGAGTGGAGATCAGGCGCTAGACCCGGTGAGCCCTTCGCCCGGTCTCGCGGCACCGGCGACGCGGCCAACCGAAAGGCCGCTTGCCGCCCCGGGACAGCCACCGACCCTCTCGGTCGTCGCCTCCGAGCCGCTCGTGGAGCCGGGATCTGCCTCCGACGCCGCGCTCTCGATCAGCGACTTCTACAGCCGTGTGAAAGGTGCGCTCCGAGAGACGTTTCCAGGTGAGGTCTGGGTGACAGGGGAGATCCGCAAGGTGACCACATCTCGTGGCCATCACTACCTGGAGCTTGCAGACCGTCTCGACGGGCTGGACCGGCCGGGCTCCGACGGCCTGGCCGTAGCTCGCGGTGGCCTGCCTCGCAACGTGAACGCCACCCTCGAGGTCGCGTGTTGGGCTCGGGACTGGCCTGTCGTCCAGTACGAGCTGGAGGCCGTCGGAGTCGAGCTCACCCCTGGGCTCGTGGTGCGGGTACGCGGCACTGTCACAGTCTGGGAAGGCGGAAGCAAGCTGCGTTTTTCCATGACAGCCCTCGACGTCGAGGCTTTGATCGGCGGGATCGCGGCGGCCCGGAGACGATTGCTGGGCACGCTCGCGTCNNCCTGCCGTTGCCTCTGGTCCCGCTGCGGATCGGGCTCGTCACGAGTCCCGGCTCGGAGGCCTACCGGGATTTCACGGGTCAGTTGGAACGATCCGGGTACTTGTTCGACGTCCGTTTCGAGCCGTCGATCGTTCAGGGACCCGAGGCGCCCGCACAGATCGTCGGCGCCTTGACCAGGCTCGGCGCGTTCGAGCCTCAGCTCGTGGTCCTAGTCCGCGGAGGCGGGGCAAGAGGCGATCTCGCGGCTTTCGACTCCGAACCGGTCGCCCGGGCGATCGCGGGGGCGCCGTTCCCCGTCTGGACCGGTATCGGCCATACCGGTGACCGCTCGGTCGCCGACGAGGTCGCGCACCAGGCGCTTGTGACTCCGACGCAGTGCGGCGAGGCGGTCGTGGCCGCGGTCGCCGCTTACCTCGAAGGCGTGGACCGGCGCGCTCGACGTCTCGCGCAGCGCGTCGAGGCTCGGCTCAACGAAGCGGTACGGGAGCTCGTCACCTCCTGTGCCTCGACCCGCCGGGTGGCCCGTCAAGGCCTCGACCGCTCGTCGCAGAACCTGCGAACCACCGAGACGCGCATCGGCAACGCCGCGCTGGTGGCGATCGAGCGGAGCCAGGGACGGTTGGTCAACCGCGCCCAGAGGTTGGCCGGCCCGTCGTCCCAACACCTCGCCGTGCAAGCCCAGCAGATCGCCCATCGCCGGGAGCTGCTGCAGCTGCTCAACCCCCGTCACCAGCTGGAACGGGGTTGGTCGCTCACCCGCGACGAGAGCGGGAGGGTCGTGCGATCGTTGGCCTCCTTGCGGCTGGGCGAGAGGCTTATCACGACCTTCGCGGATGGAAGTGCCGGCTCGGTCGTCGACGAGATCAGACCGCCGATCCAAACTGCGGCTGCCAACGACGAAACGGCGAACGACGGAGGAACCCTATGAGCGCACCCGACCCTGTCACCAACCCCGTGCCGGTCGGCGATCTCGGCTACGCCGATGCGTCCGACGAGCTTGACGCGATCATCGCCGAGCTCGAGGGCGGCGTCATTGACGTTGACCTCCTCGAGGTGCGTTTGCGGAGAGCGGTCGAGATCGTCGAGGAGCTCGATCGCCGGATCCGTGGAGCCCGGGAGCGGGTCGGCTCGCTCTTGCCGCGGCTCGAGGCGGTGGGCCAGGACTCGGCCCAGGAGGACGAGGGCAGGTAGCAGTACCAACTCCGCTCAGGACCGTTGTGACGTGGCGCTCACGCCGTCGTGAGCCGGCGGCTGGAGCCTCTCCGGCGGGAGCCGCGCGCCGGGTGCAGCCCGCTGACAACCTCCTCGACGAAGGCGCGTGTTGCGGCGTCCGGTTCGTGGAAGCCGTAAGCGGCGCGCTCGACAAGCGCGGTTGCGGCCGGGAGCGAGGCCGTCGCGGTTGGACCCGCCCGCCACAAGCCAGAGTTGCCGAGCCGCGAGGCGTACTCGCCGAGAGTCTCGGTCGGCCGCCTCCTCAACCCTGCTGCCGCGCCCCGGCGTTCGAGCTCAGCTGTGATCTTGCCTACCCAGCCCGTTGGGCGCCTTCGCCGACGGCGCACCTCGAGAGCGCCGAACGCGCCGGCCGCGACTGCGCACAGGGTGCCGCCGATGGGCGCCCATGGCAGGTTGCCGATCGCATGCCCGAGGTCGGAGAGCAGCACAGCACCGGGGTCCGGCGGTGCCAGAGGAACTTGCGCGGTCGGGTCGAAGCTCTGCCAACCGACTCCCGGGAACCACACTTGCACCCAGGAGTGCGCGTCCTTGGCTTGGATCTCGTAGAGGTCGCTCAGGGGGTCGAAAGGCCCCGGCACGTACCCGATCGCCTCGCGGGTCGGCACCCCGAGCGTGCGAAGCATGACAGCTAGCGCCGTCGAGATCTGCTCGCAGTAGCCCACCCGAGAGCCGAACAGGAACTGGTTGACGGCGTCTTGGCCGGGGAGCAGCGGCGGGATGTCGGTCGAGTACCGCAAATGGCCACCCATCCAAGCCTCGAGTGCGGTCACCTTCGCGTAGGTCGTCGTCGCACGTGCGGCGCTCACGATCTGGCGGGCGAGCGCAGCTACCCGCTCGTAGCGCCCCGGTGGGAGCTCGAGATCTGGTTCCGGGGAGGCCGAGAGCGGAGAGGACCGGGGATCTTGGATCTTCGCGAGGACGCCCGGCGCCAGCTCGGTGTCGGTGGAGATGACCGTGTAGACGGTGCCCGGGGTCATCGCGATCGTGGATCGCATCGAGCCGTCGGCACCGACCACCAGTGAGTGCTCGGGGAAGTAGACCTCGGTCGGATCGGGGGTCGCGAACAGCAGGTTCGCGATGGGTTGTGCCACATAGAACGTCTGGACGTTGACTGGCCCGAACTCAAGCCCCTCGTCGGAAAGGCTCGGGACCGTCCTGCCACCGGCTTGAACCTGCAGCTGGGCGAACGAGCTCAAGGCGGAGCCCACTTCGAAGGGCGACCCGGCCGTCAGCTGCACGATCCTGCCCGTCGGCGGGGAGCGTTTCCAGTTCTGGCCGTCCCATGTGTCGTAGGTCATCCCGAGGAAGTAGCCGGGCCGGTCTGCTCGCACCCGCATGATTACTTCGTTGCCGAGCGTGCCGCGGGTGGCAATGTCGAGCTCGCTCGCGAAGCCGAGATAGCCGCCGACCCCGGTTCTCCCGCTCGCCTGGCCGGCCTGGGCAGGCTCGGTCGACTGGGCCCCGGTCCCGGTGACGCCACTGGGATCTCGGAGGGGAAGGTATGAGATGAGCGAGGACGGCAGAGTGATCGCCTGAGCGGCTCGAGGTGCCGGCAGGAAGACCAGGAAGCCTGCACCGGCCAGCACGATCACCAGGCCCGTGGCGGCCAGGGAGCCCAGCGCGAGGGGACCGACACCTCCCGTCATCGAACGCCACGAGCACCCGAGCGCGACGAGGCAGGCTCCGAGCCAGATTGCGACGTAGGCGAGGAAGCCGACCGAGACCGCTTGGGCCGCTCCGAGAGTGAGGAGGGCGCCGGCAGCGGCGAGTGAGAAGAGCAGGTCCCGTCTTGCCGGTACGTCGAAGGAGTGGATGATCTGCACCCAGACAAACAGGCCGGTGAGTGGGACCTCGATCGAGCTCAGCTGCCCGACGTGGGCAGCGCTGATCATCTGGAGGACGAAGGAGGCGAAGATGGCGAGCACCGCGAGGGCGAGCAGGATCTTCACCCACTGCCACGGTCTCATACGAGTCACGTAGGAGAACGCCATGCCGGCCACGGCTCCTGCAGACGCGAGGACGGCGCTCATGACTGATATCTCGCCGACCGCGGCGCAGGCGAGGACGCCGGTCAGGACAGCGACTGCGGTCGCGATCCGGAATGTGACGGAATGCTCTGGCGGGAGAGGAGCGTTCGCGCGCCGGACCATCTCGACAAAGCCGATGTGCGAGCGTCCTGCCTTGCTCGGGCGGCGCGCCGCGCTCGGGCGGTCAGCGGTGCCCTGAAGTCCCGTCGCGCCCTGGCGGCCCGCTGGGCTCNNACCCTGCCGGTGTCCTCGGTGGTCTCGAGCACGATACGGCGACCGGCGTTCAGCTGCACCACGATCTCTCCCATCGCGTCCTCGGCGCGCCGGTCGGCGGCGTCGAGATCTCGGGGCAGGTCGACGACCATCCAAATCGGGTCGTCCTGGCGGTTCTCGGACTCGCGGATCATGAGGTCACCGGTGTGGGCGCTCGCATGCCAGTGCACGCGTCGCCGCCCGTCGCCGTGCTGGTAGGGGCGAACGCCCCGCAAGTCTCCGGTCAGCGTCGGGCGCGGCGGACCCTGACCCTCCTCCGGTGTGAGCATCTGGCGCAGCTCCGAACCCCGCTCGCGAGGTTGCGGCGCGACATACAGCGGGCGGGTGAGCTCGAGGACTTGATCGCGCGACCACCAGAGCAGACCCAAGGGCGCGGCAGTGGCGACGCGGACCGTGACCGTCGAGACGACGCCTCGGCGGGGAGGCACGACGACAAGGCGAGCAGGAATCTTCCCTGAGAGCAACAGGGGCGTCCCTCCGACCGATCGCGGGGCGCATCGCATCGATCGATTCCCGACGACGTCGAGCTCCACAGCGGAGCCGGCGATCGCGTCAGTGGGGGAGCTTTCACAGATGAGCGTGAGCCCTGGAGTCGCAAACGCCGGGGCGACCAAGCCGAGAAGGAGGAGACCGGCGACCACCGC
>PMZN01000165.1 GCA_003170375.1 Acidimicrobiaceae bacterium
GCGCACCGGCCCTGGCCTGGTCATCGTAGGCGAAAGGCCGACCAGCGGGACACTGGGCTACTGACCGGCTCTGGTCGTTGCGGATGGTCAGAGCGCCCGGCGCCGGTAGCGGCGGACGGACACAGGAGCAAGCACCGCGAGGATTCCGAGCGACCACACAACCGCCCAGAAGACCGTTGAGCTCATGCGGCCTGTGCTGGCGACGCTCGTGAAAGGTGGGAAGACCAGGTCCGGCTTGGCCACTCCCGACATGAGATCGCGCGCCGCGTTGACGACGATGGACACCGGCTGATGCTGGGCGAAGCCCTGCAACCAGCCCGGCATCGTCTGCAACGGAACGAAGGCCGAGGACGCGAAGGTGAGCGGGAACAGCACGGGGAACGACATCAGCTGTGCCGTCTCGCTGTTGGGTGCGGAGAGGCCGACGAAGGCGAATCCCCAGCTGAGCGCGTAGGCGAACAGCAGGAGGAGCAGAATCCCGGCGAGGTACTCTCCGACATTGCTCCCGATGCGGTAGCCCACGGCGTACCCGACAGCGGTCATCAGGGCCATCACGAACAGGTTGCGGCACAGGTCGGCTGTCGTCCGGCCGGCGAGCACTGCCCAGCGTGACATTGGGAGCGCTCGGAACCGCTCGATGAGGCCCTTCTGCAAGTCTTCGGCAAGACCGATAGAGGTGCCGATCGACCCGAAGGCGACTGTCTGGACGAAGATGCCCGGCATGAGGAACTGCACGTAGTGGTACCCCGGCGTCGGGATCGCACCCCCGAATACGTACCGGAACAACAGGACGAACATGATCGGCTGCACGCTGGAGAAGAAGATCGCGTCGGGCACACGCGTGTAGGCGATGAGATTGCGCTTGGTCATCGTCACCATGTCGGCGACGGCCCAATAAAGCCGCCCGCCCGAGGTTGGCGAGTCGACAGAGGGTTGTGGCACGGGAATCGTTGTGGTGGCCATCAGCTTCGCCCTCTCCTGTCTTTCTGTCCGCGTTCGTCCGGGCTCGGAGAATCCTGTGCCTGCTCGCCCGGTCCTACTTCGACCCGGTGTCCAGTGAGCGCAAGGAACACGTCATCGAGACTCGGCTCACGCAGCGCGAGTGTGGTCGGGGCGATCCCCTCGGCCTCGAGAATCCTCAGTGCCTCGGTGACGACGCGAGGGCCGTCGTTCACGTTGACCTCCACCGTTCGGCCGTATACGACGGGAGGCTTTTCGTTCACCGTCTTGAGCGCTTCCGCGGCGCGAAGCGCGGTTCTCTCGTCGGCAAGACCGAGGTCGAGGACCGTCGCGCCCATGCTCGCCTTCAAGGTGGCCGGCGTCCCCTCCGCGATCACCTTGCCGTGGTTGATCACGACCAGCTGCTCGGCCAGCCTGTCAGCCTCCTCGAGGTACTGAGTCGTGAGGAGCACGGTCGTCCCCTCCGTGGCGAGGCCTTCGATCATGGCCCACACATCAGAGCGGCTCGCAGGGTCCAAGCCTGTCGTCGGCTCGTCGAGAAACAACACTCTTGGATGTGCGACGAGTGAAGCGGCCACGTCCAGGCGTCTGCGCATTCCTCCGGAGTACGTCTTGGTCGGACGGTCCGCCGCGTCGGTGAGGCCGAACTGCTCGAGAAGCGACGACGAGCGCTCTTTGAGCTGAGGTTTGGACATGTGGTTGAGCCGCCCGACCATCCACAGGTTCTCCGCGCCGGTCAGGTTCTCGTCGACCGCAGCGAATTGACCGGCGAGCCCTATTAGGGTGCGAACCTTCGCAGGCTCCGTCATGACGTCGTGACCGAGAACGCGAGCAACCCCGCTGTCGGCCCCGAGCACGGTCGTGAGGATCCGGAGGATTGTGGTCTTGCCGGCTCCGTTCGGGCCGAGCAGGCCGAAGATCGTGCCGGTCTCCACTCCGAAGCTGACACCGTCGAGAGCCCGCACGGTGTTGCCAAAGGTCTTGTGCAGATCCTCCAGCTGAATGGCGAGCGTCATGCGGATCTCCTTGCTGGTGCACTCACCGCGATAGCGGCGAAGGACGGCTAAGAAGCTGTATTATTTAGCTGTCAGATATCTTAGTAGCTAAGGTAGATCATGGGGAACGAAGAACGCAAGCGCAGTCTCGAGGAGCTGCCCCGGGCGCTCCGGGCATTCCTGTCCGCGTCGGATGCCTTCGACGAGGCGTTGGGCAATGTCCTCGGGTTGAACGCTACCGACGTCCGGTGCGTCGACCTTCTCGACCAATACGGCACCATGACGGCAGGTGCTCTCGCGAGCGTGGCAGGGCTCAGCACCGGTGCCGTGACGTTCCTGCTCGACCGCCTCGAGCGCGCTGGGTTCGTACGACGGCTCCGGGACGTCGAGGACCGCCGGCGGGTGCACGTTGAGCTCGTCCCGTTCGCCAGGACTCGGATCTCCGAGCTGCACNNAGAAGGGGCGAAGCTCTACGAGGCACAAGTTCCTGTCTTGTGCTCGCAGGTCCCGGCAGGGACCGTTTCACCTACGTCCGCCGGCAGAGCGGCCATCAAAGCGGCGGTGAAGGCGCAGGCGAAGGCCGAGGCTATGGAGAAGCTCGAGCAGACGGCCCGTAAGCTCCAGGCGAAGGCGAACGAGCTCCATCACAAAGCGGGACGGCTCTAGTCAGGTCGACCAACGCCGTCGGACGCGCTCAAGAGTTGAGTGGCCGTCCGGCTGCCAGATTGGCGAGCAGGGCGACGAGCTCGGCACGGGGAACCTTGCCGAGCACTTCACCCAAGATGTTGCCGCCTGCGCTGACGAAGACGGTGGCCGGCAGGTCGCCGACGCCGAAACGGGTCGCCAAGGAGATGCTCGCGATGCCGGGTGCCTCCGCGACGGGATACTCAGCCCCGGCCCGACGCACCATGTCCAGAGCCGCCGCAGGCGACGGGTCATTGAAGTCGACCCCGAGGAAGTGGATCCTTGTCCGTTCCTTGTCGGCAACCGAGGCGAATGTCCCGAGCTCGGCCTGGCAAGCGACGCAGGTTGACTGGAACCAGTTGACCACCGCCGGACCGTTGCCGAGCAGCGCCGAGGTGACCCTCGCTCCACTCCCGAGGCGTGCGAGATCGAAGCCTGGAACTTTGGCCGGCGACGCGTAGAGGACGAGGTTCGCATACTTCGGCGTCGGGGCCTCCCGGGAGACAACCGTTGCGTACGCGACGAAGCCGGCACCGGCCAGCACCAACGCGGCCAGACCGGCTGCCGCTGCATGCCTACGCCGCCGCGCGACATTCTCGGGCCGGAGCCGGGCTGATCGGTCAGCGGCCCGGTCACCGGGCGTTTCCTCACCTCCGGGTCGACCCTGACGGCCCATCGCCGCATGGTACTTCCGCAGCTGGCGCCGCCGGCATTCGGGATCTGAGCTCCGCGACCTCTTAATGTGGCATTGCCGCCATCCAAAGAGGCGGGCCGGGGGGAGGAGAGAGGAGGCAAGCGATGAGCGTATTGGCCGTCGACGTGGGGACGAGTGGCGTCCGTGCTGCCGTCGTGCGGCCCGATTCCTCGGTCGAGCGCGTCCATCAGCTTCAGGTGCTGCCGAGCTCGCCCTCACAAGGCTTTGTGGAGTTCGACGCGGCCGAGATCGCTCGCGCCGTTCTCGAGGTGTCGACGGCGGCACTCGCCGGAGGCGGAAGCGTCGACGCGGTGGGAATCAGCAGCCAGCGGGCGTCGACGGTTGTCTGGGACCGCGTGACGGGCGACCCGGTCGGGCCCGGCATCGGGTGGCAGGACCTCCGCACTGTGGGATATTGCCTAGCGCTCCAGGCACAGGGGATCCGCCTCGCACCCAACCAGAGCGCGACCAAGCTGGCCGTGCTTCTCGACATCGCCGATCCAGACCGGTCGCGCGACCTGTGCGCGGGGACCGTCGACACCTGGGTCGCCTGGACGCTGTCGCGAGGCAGCCTGCATGTATCGGACCGGAGCAACCTAGCGGTCACCGGCCTGCTCGACGGCAATGCCGCGGAGTGGGACGAGGCGGTGCTCGAGGCGCTGCGCATCCCACACGGGGTCCTTCCGCGCCCCGTGGACTCCCTCGGCGCGCTTGGCGAAGCGAGCGCGTTGCCGGGCGCACCCCTGATCGCCGGCCTGGCCGGCGACCAGCAGGCCTCGCTCGTTGGTCAGGGCTGTGTCCGGTCCGGACTTGCCAAAGCCACGTTCGGCACGGGCGCGATGCTCGACCTGTGCGTCGGCGACAAGCGACCGGCCTTCCCTCGGCGCGGGCCGGGAGGGACCTTCCCGATCGTGGCGTGGAGTCGGGCCGGCAGCATCACTTGGGGAATCGAGGCCATCATGATGTCAGCCGGCAGCTGCGTCGAGTGGTTGCGAGACGACCTCGGAATTGTGTCGTCGGTCGCCGAGTCGGACGGGCTGGCGGCCTCGTGCGCCGACTCGGGTGGGGTCTGGTTCGTGCCGGCGCTCCTCGGTCTCGGCACCCCGGTGTGGGACTACGGTGCCCGGGGCACGCTGCTGGGGCTCACGCGGGGATCGGGGAGAGCCGAAGTCGCGCGCGCAGTCCTGGAGGGGATAGCGCACCGCGGCGCTGACCTTCTCGAGGCGGCAGAGACAGACTCAGGCCTTTCGATCGGGTCCCTCCGCGTCGACGGAGGCATGAGCGCGAACCGAACGTTCACACAGGCGCTCGCGAACGCCATTGGCCGTCCGGTCGAGACCTCCGCGGTCACCGAGGCGACAACGATCGGCGCCGCATACCTCGCCGGAGTCGCGGTCGGTACCTGGGCGAGCCTCGAAGAAGCGGCGGCCGAACTACAGCCCAGGTCCGTCATCGAGCCCACGCGTCTCGTCAACCGCCAGCGCTGGCTCGAGGCCCGCGACCGAGCGCTGCGGACAGTTCCCGAGCTGTCCGACCTGGACTTCTGAATCACTGCGCCACAGGCCGCCTCGAAGCGGTCGCCCGCCTCAGCCGACTCAGCTGAGGGCGGTCTCCGCCGTTGGTCCGGCGTTGTCAGGCCCGGGCCCGATCCGTGGTGCCGTGTCGCTGGCCGGCGCAGCCCCGTTTCCTGACGGAACCCCGAATTGTGCGGCGGCCTCGATGTTCGGCACAGTTCCGACCGGTACTGAAGCTCTGGCGTGGGCCTTGGCGCGTGCCGCGCCCTTGCGCTGTTTCCGGCGTTCGTTCCGCACTCCAGGGCGGAACAAGGTGAACAGCAGCAGACCCAAGACGATCGCAGCGAACGGGATGATGGCGTTGGACTCCGGCGCGAACAGCGGGAACAGCACGAAACCTGACAGCGCCGCGGTCCAGGTCCACAAGATCACTACCGTGCGGCGAGGCCCGTGCCCGAGCCGCACGAGCCGGTGGTGAACATGGTCGGTGTCCGGGGTGTCGATCCCTGTGCCCTTGGCCATTCGCCGGATGTACGCGAAGGCCATGTCGGAGATCGGGACCCCGAGGATGAACAGTGGGAGGAACAGTGGTGCGTAGAAGAAGTATGTCTGTCCGCTCACACCCTCGGTTCGGCCTCCGATCTCCATCGTGGCGGCAGCCATCAACAGCCCGAGGAACAGTGCACCGGCATCACCCATGAACACCCTTGCCGGATTGAAGTTGTGCGGGAGGAATCCGAGGCAGATCCCGCAGGTGATCACGGCGATGAGCGGTCCGAGGTTGGTGGCCTGCAGCGAACCCAGTTCCACGAGCCGCAGGCCGTAGACAGCGAGCGCGCCCGAGGCGATGGCGACGATGCCGGCCGCGAGCCCATCGAGGCCGTCGATGAGGTTGATCGCGTTCGTGATGCCGATCACCCAGAGGGCCGTGATCAACGGAGTGAGGTCCGAGGAGAGCACTACGGTGCCGGCGAGAGGGATCTTCAGCCAGAACATCGTGGCGCCGAGGAACACGAGGAACATCGCCGCGAGTACCTGGCCTGCCACCTTCGCCGGAGCGGAGATCTCACGGGCATCGTCGAGCAGCCCTACGCCGAGGATGACCGCGGCGCCGAGCACGACACCGAGAGGCTCAGAGGAACCTTGGAAGATCCCGTTCAGGTGCCCGACGTGGTCAGCGACGATCATCGCGGCGAGGAACGCGAGGAACATCGCGGGGCCGCCACCGTAGGGGATGCGATGATGGTGGAGGCGGCGCTCGTCCGGCTCGGCGACGAAGGATATGCGAGCAGCGAAGCGCCGGAGCGGGAATGTCAGCAAGTAGCTGCACACCGCGGCAATTCCCCCGATGAGGGCATAGTCACCGACTGGTGGCACGACGAGCCCGCCCTTGGCTCAGACCACGACCGGCTGGGTCGTCGTCGTTGTGCTCTTGAGGATCGTGGCGAGGGGCACCGAGGAAGCCGGAGGGACGACGTGGACGGCCTCTCCCCACTTGCTCACGAGGAGTTTCTCCGCGAAACGGGAGGCACTCGCCGTCGCAGGCATCACCCCGTTGAACGCGACCGGGAGCGACGCGGCCCCTTTGGTCACTTCGAGCTCAGCTGTCGCGTGATCCTTGGCTGTGATCCCTTCGCCTACCCAGGCGCCGGAGATCTCGACGACGCTTCGACCGCCGTCGATGGCGGTTCGTTCCCCGCTGATGGGCGGCGAGAGGGCGAGCTCCGACATCACCGAACCGACGGTGAGAGCCGCAGCAGTGCTCTCGTAGACCGAGTCGGCCGGCACGACCGAGACCCATTGGCCGGCGGCGGCGGAAGATTGCCGCGCCGTCAAGTTGATGAGCACTTCGATGGCAGCGGCGTCGCCCCGGAAGTACGCCGCGTGGCCGACCAGTTCGATGTCCATCGTTGCCTTGACTCCCTGATACGAGACGACGATCGTCTGGGTTCCCGAGGTCTGGTAGACGTCGCCAACAATGGTGGTGGTCAGGCCGTTGCCGATCGACGTGCTGACGTAGTGCAGTGAGGGCCGCGATCCCCCGTGCCGGAGTGCCGCCTTCATCGCCTGAGTAGCCGTATTGCTGCTTCCGGTGACGGGCACGGCCGGGAGCGAAGTTGTGGATGCCCTAGGGTGCGTCACGCTCGACGTCGTTGAGGTGGCCGACGGCGTGCTGCTGCACGCGGATGCCCCGACGCCGACGGCGACCACACCGAAGGCGACAAGCAGCTTGCGCACGCTGAGAGGCTACCCCCGGGGGCCCGCAGGAGCCCTTGCGCCCTTGATTGACAGCTGGCCATCCGGTCACTACGAACGGACAATGGACGCGGCTCAGCTCAACCCGGCTCGCTTGCAGATGTGGTCGGCAATCGCGAGCGACGCCGTAGCGGCGGGAGAAGGAGCATTGCGAACGTCCAGGATGCTGCCCCTGGAGTCGAGCCAGAAATCGTCGACCAGTGACCCGTCACGAAGCATCGCCTGGGCTCGGATACCTGCCACGGACGGTTCCAAGTCGTCAGCGGTCAACTCCGGGACGTAGCGGCGAACCGCGGAGGCGAAGCCTCGTCGGCTCGTCGCGTGCGAGATCTCTCGCATGCCCGCGCGCCAATTGGATCTTGCAAAACGGGGAAATCCCGGCCACGTAAGCGTCTCGCGAACGTCCTGCCAAGTGAAGGCCGATCTTGCATAGTTGTCGCGCGAGAAGCCGAGAAAGGCGTTTGGCCCGACGAGTACCTCATCGTTCACAGTCCTCGTCAAGTGGATTCCGAGAAACGGGTATCTGGGATCGGGCACTGGGTAGACGAGCCCTCGTACCAGGCGTTGAGCCGCAGGTCGCAGGCGATAGTACGACCCCCGGAACGGAACGATTCGAGGCTCCGCGTCAGCTCCGGACCGGAAGGCCAACCGGTCCGCTTGAAGGCCCGCGCAAACGATCGCGAAGTCGCAATCGAAGTACCCGGTATGGCCGCCGGCCAGCTCCAGACGGACGAGGCCATCCGCCCGAGGGAGAACGGACATCACTTCTGTTCCGAGCCAGAGTTGTCCCGAAGCGGCTACCTCCTCCGCAAGAGCGCGGGTGACGGCACCGAAATCGACCACGGCGGTCGAAGGAGAGTGGATGGCTCGTAGGCCGACGACGTGCGGTTCCAGCTCGCGCAACGCTGATCCCTCCACGAGGCGCAGCCCGGGCACGCCGTTGCTCAGACCGCGTTCGAACAGGTTCTGGAGTCTCGGCAGCTCTGAATCATCGACTGCGACGACCACCTTGCCGCAAGTATCGACCGGAATGGAGCGTTTCTCGCAATAGCTCTTCACGAGCTGGCCGCCCGATACGCAGAGCTCCGCCTTCAATGAGCCGGGCGCGTAGTAGAGGCCGGAGTGGATCACTCCGCTGTTGTGGCCGCTCTGATGGGAGCCGACCGCATTCTCCCTTTCGATCACCACGACGCTTGCCGATGGGTTCGCACCTAGCAGCTGTCGGGCTACGGCCAAGCCAACGATCCCGGCGCCGACGACTGCCAGCCGTCTCACCTTCGGAGGCCTCGGGAGTCGTTGCACGTCACGAACAAGTCATCTCCTGTGTAGACCCTCGATTTCGCTTGCGCCCAGTTGCTTCAGTGACCTCACGATTATGTCCCAGCTGTGCGGTCGCGCGTCACTCCCTTGGAGTTTCCAAGGCAATCTGGCATGCCGTGCCTGAGTGAGGGTCTGCCCTGCGGTCTCCACGTGTGGCGTGGCTACAGTTGGCATATGTACGACGTCGACGTCGGCGGCCTCTTGCGACGGGCCGCAGGGGGGGACGAGCAAGCTTGGGACGCGCTGGTCGATCGTTTCGCGGGCCTCGTTTGGGCAATCGCGCGTGGCCACGGGCTCAATCAGGCAGACTCGGCGGAGATCAGCCGGACGACCTGGCTGGGGCTTGCCGAGAACCTCAACTCGATCAAGGCACCCGAACGGCTCGGGGCATGGCTCGCCACGAGCGCCCGGCGCGAGTGCCTCCGCATGTTGCGACAGCAGGAGCGCTACATCTCAGCCGAGCAATGCGCCGACGGGATGTGCGGAGATCATGCGCTTGCACTGATCGACGATCTGGCCAAGCGCGGACAGGGCGCTGCACTCTGGAGTGCTTTCGAAGCCTTGGCGCCGGATTGCAAAGCCTTGCTCCGCGTACTGTTGGCCGATCCGCCTCTGGGCTATGCGGAGCTGAGCGATGTGTTCGAGATGCCGATCGGCAGCATCGGTCCCGTCCGCGCCCGCTGTCTCGACCGGCTCGGCGACCGAACTGCGCTTCACCCGCTCCGCTCTCAGGGTCGTCGCGCGGGTGCGGGCACGACCAAGGGGAGAGTCTCATGAACGCAGACGACGAAGCAGCGGCCAAGGCGTCCCGCATTGACGGGGCGGCTGTCCATCTTGAATGGCCCGACGCCGCAGAGGCTGCTCGCGAGGCGACCTTCAGGAGACTCCACTCGTTGGCGCTCGAGAATGACCCCGTGCCGCCAGACGTGCTTGCCAGCGCGAGGTCGAGCTTCGGGCTGCGTTCCATTGATGACGAGCTGGCCGTGCTCGTCTACGACTCGATGATCGACCACGAGCTTCTTGCGAATGTTCGATCCGGCGGACGGACAGTCCGACAGGTGACCTTTGAAGCGCCTGACCTTGTGCTCGAGATGGAGGTATCAGGCGCCAGGTACCTGGTGGGGCAAGTCGTGCCCTCCCAGGCCGCCGTCGTGGAGCTGCGCCACCGAGGTGGGACCATACAGATGGAGACCGATGAGCTCGGTTGCTTCCACGTCCCGGTGGTGCCCGACGGGCCCGTGAGCTTCCGCTGCCGTCCCACGGGATCTGCCGCCCGTTCGGTCGCAACGAGCTGGATCACGCTCTGAGCAAGCCCGGGGTGTGCCCTCGGGCCTGATCTGATGGCGCGCCCAACTGCGAACGCGTCACTTGACGCGGCCGAACGTGCCCTCGCGGCGGTTGCTGATGACCCGCTTCGGGCCCAGGCGGCCGCGTTGGCGGTGCTCTCTGCTCGTGGCGTTGATGCGGAGGCAGCGTCGGTGGCCCATCGTACGGTCGGTCTCGTGGCTCGTGAGACTGGCCGGCTCAGCGCCGCGCGGCATCGCCTACGGCGCGCGATCGCCGTCGCCGAGGCGGGGAAGTTGGACACTCGCGCGACCGAGGCGCGATTGAGCCTGGTCCTCGCGCTCTTGCAAGGCGGGTACCCGGACGCGGCGCTGATCGAGCTCGATCGCGCGGCCGAGCGGGCCCCCCGAGAACTGCGCGGACAGGTCCTCGTGCAGCGTGCTCTCGTCCACATCCGCGTCGGTCGGTTCGAAGAGGCGCTTGACGACAGCCGCCGAGCCTTGCCGCTGCTCCGCCGTGCCGGCGACCGCTTGAACGAGGCGAGGCTTCTCTCCAATCGTGGAGTGCTTCACGCCTACCGCAGCGAGCTCGCTCTTGCAGAGACGGACCTCAACAAGGCATTACACCTTTATCGCTTGCTCGAAGGTCAGATCGCAGCGGCGCAGGTCCTGCACAACCTCGGGTATGTCTCCGCGCTGAAGGGCGACGTCCCTGCTGCGCTACGGCGGTACGACCAAGCCGCGCTGCAATTTTCCGAGCGGGGGCTAAGCGCTCCGGCGCTGTCGATCGACCGTGCTGAGCTGCTGCTTTCCGCAAGGTTGCTCCCCGAAGCTCGCCTTCAGATCGAGATCGGCGTGGCGAGTTTGGAGAGGGCCGGGAGCTCGCTCGACCTCGCTGAGGCCAGACTGCTGCTGAGCCAGGTAGCTCTCGCCGAGGGAGACCTAATTGTCTCCGGCTCGGCGGCCCGTACGGCGCGCCGTCTGCTCGTACGCCAGGGACGGTCCCGGTGGGCGGCACTGGCCCGGTTTGTCGAGGCGCAGTCCCGGTGGGCGGCGGGCACGGCGCAAGCCCGCATCCCGGCGGAGGCTGGCGCGCTCGCAGAGGTTCTCCGCAAGGAAGAGTGGCTGCTGCCGAGCCTCGAGTGCCGCTTGATCGGCGCACGTGCCGCGCTGCAGACAGGGGACATGGCCACGGTGGGGTCACTCGTGGCCGGTATCGAAAGGCGCATGCGCTCCGGGCCGGCCGCGCAACGCGTGCGCGGCTGGTACGGCGAGGCGTTGGGCCGTCTTGCAGTCGGGAACCGCTCCGGCGCCCTGTCGGCGCTCAGGTCCGGGCTCAAAGTCGCCGAGGATCACCGGGCGACGCTTGGGGCTACCGAACTACGTGTGCGAACCGCCACGACGGTTTCGGAGCTCGCCGATCTCGGCCTGGACCTTGCATTCGAGTCGAGGCGCGCAGTGGACGTGCTGCGCTGGTCGGAACGGTGGCGTGCGGGTGCGCTGCGGGCCCCCCGAGCGACCCCTCCGACGGACGAGAGGCTTGCTTGGATGCTCGCGAGGCTGCGCGACACCGTTCCTCGCCTCGAGCGCGCCTCGCTCGAAGGCGATGACGTCTGGCCGCTCGTTGCGCAACAGCGAAGGATCGAGGCAGCGATCCGCCAGCGCAGCCGCGGTGCGGAGGGGGACTTCGCCAAAATTCCAAGTCTCCCGAGCCCTGCCGAGCTGCGGGAGGCAATCGGCGAGCGGGCCCTTGTCGAATACGTCGAGCGCGACGGTCGGCTTCATGCTGTGACCGGTACCCGGAGGCGGTTCAACCTACGGTGCCTCGGCAGCTCGGCGCAGGCGGCCACCGAGCGCTCCGTGCTGCAGTTCGCGCTCCGTCGCCTCGCCCTCCGCCGGAGCTCTCAGTCCAGTCTCGAGGCGGCGGCAGCCCTCCTCGCGCGGACTTGCGACCGCTTGGCGGACCTCCTCATCGAGCCATTGGCGCGCGAGCTGGATGGTCGTGACCTCGTCGTCGTACCGACGGGCGAGCTCCACGCCCTCGCCTGGGCGCTGCTCCCATCGCTCCGCGGCCGGGCTGTGACGGTCTCGCCGTCGGCGTCGCTGTGGTACTCCCGCCAGTTCGAGGACCTCCGAGAGCCACGGCTCGCAGCTACGGGCGCGGGTGAGGTCGTGCTCGTAGCCGGGCCAAGGGTTGCCCACGCGACGGAGGAGATCGACCGGATCCGCTCGGCGTTCTACCCGCGGGCGCGGACGTTGCAAGGACCCGCCGCGACTGCCCGGGCGGTCGCACGCGCGTTCGAACGGCGGCGCCTCGCCCACGTGGCTGCTCACGGGACCTTCCGTGCTGACAATCCTCAGTTCTCGTCGCTCGAGCTGGCTGACGGGCCGCTCACCGTCTACGACCTCGAACACATGGTGCGACCGCCCGAGTGGATCGTGCTCTCGGCCTGCGACGCGGGACGCTCGGAGGTCCATCCAGGCGACGAGCTCATGGGGACTAGCGCAGCGCTGCTGTCGCTCGGGACGCGGGCCATCGTCTCGAGCGCGGCGGCTGTGCCGGATGACGGGGTGATCCCGGTCATGATCGCCCTCCACGAGCAGCTCGCTCGTGGACACGGCTTGGCGCGGGCGCTGGCGACTGCCCAGGCACGTGCGCTTCCCGAGCCACTCTCGTTCGGAGATCTCGCCTCGAACGATCAAAGAGCCCGGGAGGCGCTGGCAGCGGGAGCTTTCGTGTGCCTGGGCGCTGGTTAAGCTGGGCAAAGAGAGGGGCTTGGCAGGAAGGCCGACCGGCCGCGGACACGAACGACCCAACTGCTGGGATGATCTTGTACGGCGGCATCTCTCGAGCTCGGAGGTGAGGTGGCGAGGATGGATCTCGGTGCCCTTACCGGGCTCGACCCCGACGGTGCCCTGATGGTCGGCGAGCACCCGGTCCGTGTCGACGCGTCCGGGGCCGCCCGCTTGTTCGAGGAGATCGTCGACAACATCGCACGGGTGGTTCAGGGCAACGACGAGGCTATTCGTCTCTCTGTGACCTGCCTGGTCGCCGGTGGTCACCTCCTTGTCGAGGACGTGCCCGGCGTGGGCAAGACGAGCCTTGGCAAGGCGCTGTCGGCCTCGGTGTCGTGTCGTCACCGACGGATCCAATTCACTTCCGACCTGCTGCCCTCGGACGTGACCGGGGTGAGCGTGTTCGACGCCACGAAGACCAGTTTCGAGTTCCGGCCCGGGCCCATCTTCGCCAACATCGTCCTCGGCGACGAGATCAACCGGACGCCTCCGAAGACGCAGTCCGCTTTGCTCGAGTCGATGGAGGAGCGGCAGGTCACCGTCGACGGAAGCACCTACAAACTGCCCGATCCGTTCATGGTGATCGCCACGCAGAACCCGATCGAGCACGAGGGGACGTTCCCGCTCCCCCTCAGCCAACTCGACCGGTTCCTGCTCAGGATCCAGATTGGATATCCCGACGTCGAGTCCGAGGTCGTGATGCTCGAGACCCATGGCGTGAACGAGCCCCTCGAAACACTCAAGCCAGTTGCCACCCCTGAGGATGTGATCGCGCTCGCCGCTCGGGCGCGGGCTGTCCACGTCTCGCCGTTGATCCAGCGATACATCGTGCAGATCGCCAACGCGACCCGCGTCCACCCGTCGGTCGTGCTGGGTATGTCGCCGAGGGCAACTCTGGCCCTGCAGCGGGCGGCGCGGGCCCGGGCGGTGCTCGAGGGCCGGGAGTTCGTTGCGCCTGACGACGTCAAGGCCATGGCGCCCTCGGTCATCACCCACCGTCTGGAGCTGCGAGCGGCGGCAGGCCGCGGTCGCAGCCCTGTGAAGGCTGTGCTGGACGAGCTGCTCCGTCAGGTGCCCGTGCCCGATCTACCCACTGGGCGCCGATAGCGAACAGGATGCTGACCGCCCGAGGCCGCCGGACTGTCACACTGGGGCTGGTCGCGGGCGCCGCCGGCCGGGTCCTAGGCATCCCGGAGCTCTTCGGCCTGGCCACCGCTGTCGTGGTCGTGGCGCTTGCGGCGCTCGTCCGGGTCCGTATGGCCAAAGGCACCGTCACGGTCACTGCACGTGCAATGCCACCTATCGTGAACGCGGGCGAACCGGCCCTGCTCGAGCTCACGATCGAGGAGTCCTGCGTCGGCGGATCGCTCTCGGCTCCGGTCACTCTCGTTACCGACTACTCGCAAGGTCCGGGCCTCCACCAGCCGGCGAAGATCATCGTGCGGCGGCTCGCGCGCGGCGACCGGGCACACGCGACCTTCGGGCTCTTTACCGAACGGCGCGGCCCTGTCGATGCGGGAGCCTACGAAGCGGTGATCACCGACCCGCTCGGCTTGGCCCGGCGGCGTCTGTCGGTCAGCCGGCCCGCTCGATGTGTCGTGCTCCCGCGCGTCGAGCCACTCGCAGCAGCGGTGCCGAAACGGGTCGGCTGGGCGGGGGCCGGGAGCACCCTCTCGGCTGCGGAGAGGCTCATCACCGGGAGCTCGATGCTCCGACGCTACGCAGAAGGCGACGACCTTCGGCGCGTTCACTGGAGTACGACTGCGCGCGTCGGCGAGCTCATGGTTCGCGACGGCGACGACGGGGACGACCCGGGTCGGATCGCGACCACGGTGCTGCTCGATGCGGGCGACGATGCAACGCCGGCGGACGAGCTGGACCGGGCCGTCGAAGTCGCCGCGAGCGTGTTGTCCGCCGTGGCCGACGAGTCGAATGCTCCGACCTCCGGCGCTTACCGCCTTCTGACGACGACCGATCTCGACACCGGCGGTCAACGGGGGCACGACAGTCTCCAGAACGTTCTCATCGCCCTCGCCGGCATCGCTGCTGCGCCAACACCGTCGCCCGGGCGGTTCAGCGCTGCCGTCGAGCGGCTCGGCCGGTCCGACCACGACGAGGTGCTCGTCATCGTCGGCGCCTTCGGGGAACGCCCACCGGATCCCGAGGTTCTCGAGGATCTCGCCCGGGCGTACTCGGCGGTCGTGCTGGTCCTCGTGAGCGCCGCATCTTCACCGACGCAGGACCAGCCTGAAGCCAGGGGGCAGGCCGACGCCGGCGGCGCAGGTTCGCGCGGAGTCTTGGAGATCGGCTCCTCGCCTCAGGAGCTTGGTGAAAGGTCCAGAGCCGGGATGCTGACGGTGCCGCTTCCGCTCGGGAGGTCCCTTGCTGGTGCCTGGAGCCTCGATCTCGAGGGACCGGAGCTGGTCGACGACGTCACCGGCTGGCTGGGCGGAGCGCTGGAGGCAGCCCGATGAGTGCGTGGCTCGCCCTCGTGGTCACCGACGTGGTGGCCGTCGCCACCTTCGCACGCTGCTTCACCGGCCCGGGAGAGCTCACCGCAGCGCTCGCGAGCCTCCTTTTCGCGCACCTTATTGGCCTTGCGGCGCGGGGCGGAGCGGCCGGCATCCGCGCGACCCCCGGGATCGAACCCGGGGGGACCGACGGCAGGGTCGGCGGAACTACCGAGCAGGGTCACGGTGCCAACGAGAGCGGCCGGCGTCGTTTCCGAAGTGCTTGCTGGGCACTTGGCCTGGTCGTGGCCGTGTTCTTGCCGATCGGGATCGTGCTCGGGCCTAGGTTCTTCTGGGTCGTGCCCGGCCATGCGGCTTGGCACGCCATGTTCAAGGACCTCCGAGCCGCTTGGGCCGCCTTCTCCTTTCGAGTCTCTCCGGTGCCCGAGCTGCCGGGCCTCGTTCTTGCGACCGCGTGGGCGGCCGGCGTTGCGGGGCTGCTTGCCGAGCTGATCTCGTCCAAGCGGAGGGCCCCGGCTGTGTTAGCACTCACTCCGGCCCTCGGGCTTTATCTCTTCGCCTCTGCCCTGGGCACGGACAGCTGGCGAGTGCTCGGTCTCGCCTCCGTGGCGGGGTCGGCGTGCTGTTATCTCGTCGCTGTCGTCCGCGAGCGCGAGCGAGCCCAAGAGGTTCTCGTTGCTTCGCCGGACACTGGACTCAGCGTCGGCGCGCGCACCACCTCCTACGGCGCGGGCGCGGTGATGTTGCGCATGGCGGTCCTCGCAGGCCTTGCAGCTGCGGTCGTCGGCCCGAACCTCCCCGGTGCGCGCAGTGTGGCCCTTGTCGCCTGGCACGGCACCGGAGGAGCCAGCAGCGGGACCGCCACATTGGTTCC